>QHZB01000045.1 GCA_003224525.1 Acidobacteriota bacterium
GACCACGCGTTTCAGGGAGATTTTCCCCGACCCGCTATGCGGTGGCGGTCCGTTCCATGTGGCTCGCCCTGTCATCTGATCTCCTTTCACCTGCATTTCAATGTGAATTGAGCCTTCAGCATTTGGGCCCTGTGGAACGTCAAACTGTCGGCGGCGGCGAAAGAGTGGCCCACTTTGGCAGCGGAGTGTGGACCGGTGTAGTGGTTGCGCTCTGTGGTATGTGCCTTGGAGTCGATCGAGGGGCTGCTTGGCAGGATGAAAAACTTCTCGATCTTTTATGCCGTTTGTTCTCCTTCTCTGGGGCCGTGTGCACGATAGGACTTACCTTGAACCTTGAGGATGATGGCTTTTTCCACGATGCGATCGAGGAAAGCCATAGCGAGAGGGCCATCGGAGAGATAGTTCCCCCATTTCTCAAAATCCACGTTCGTAGCGAGTGCGGTGGATTTTCTCTGGTTTCGCAAGTCGATGATTTTATAAAGTAGGTGCGCTGATTGTGGGCTTTCCTGTCGCTCGATCAGGTCGCACCCGAATGCGTCAATAATCAAGAAATCCGGTCGCGCGTAGCGGCGTAGCTTCTCAGGAAGAGTTTTGTCGGCGAGCGAAGCGGTCAGATCGGAGATCAACTTTGCGGAGGTGCGATAGAGGACACGATATCCATGGACGCAAGCTTTTTGCCCCAGGGCCTGAAGGATGTGACTCTTTCCCACCCCGCTCCAACCCACCATGATCAAATTGGCTCGGCGCCGGATGAAGTCTCCGGTCGCCAGCTCTTCGATCTGCTGACGGTCGAAGGCCTTGGGATTGAACTTCCAGTTGAAACCTTCCAGAGATTTGTCCTCGGCGAAGTCTGCTTCCCGGATGCGCCGGTGGACCGAACGTTCGCTGCGAGCGTCGGCTTGCTCGCCGATGAGCTGATCGAGAAAATCGAGATTCGAGAGCTTCTCTTTTTCGGCTTTCGCGAGCAGTACATCCAGCGATTCCGGCCGCATCGGGATACCCAGAGTCGCAAAGTGGTTCAAGCACCGATCACGAAGATTGGTTATTCTCTTGGTCATCGTCGATTTGATTCTCTCCCTGGTTTTCGTTCTCCACTTTTCTAAAAAGTTCTTGATAGTCCTCCGTAGGACGTACGGACACGGGAGCCTGCTGGAACAGTTCCGCCAAGTGTTCTCGCGCCTCGTCCGCGAGCGATTCGGAAGCCAGGTAGGGGCGAGCCTGCGCTGCGAGGATCCGCTCGACGGCGGGAAGGGAGAAAGCCCGGTAGCGAGCGGCCCTCTCCAGGGCACCCTGGAGATCCTCGCGGCGATAGGTCGAAAGGAGCGCTAGAACTCGTGAGGCTTCCTCTTTCCCGTACCGTCGAGACTTCACGAGTTGCTCGAAAAACAAGATCCCTTCAGCTCCGAACTCTGCGAAGCGTTGTTTCAACAGTTCGTACTTTTGCTGAGGATCGCGTCCGGGGGAATGCTTTGGTAGATCGTGTTTTTCTCCGGTGATTCCAGCAGGGTAGAGATCGTGACGGGCGATCTCCGTCACATCCGGGCCATAGACGATCAGTTCCTTCTCGGTGATCCGGACGGGCAGTAGTTCGCCAATGCGTTGCCAGGGGACCGAGTAGAAGTTCTGGCGATAGGCGACTCGGCCTTCACAGTTCACGGTCCGGTACACGGTCTTGGCCGTATCGTAGGGGTGCACAGGCAAGGGCAGCAGGTGCGGCTTTTCTTCCAGATACAGATCGAGTGGCCGACGCTTGGTTTGTTTGTGGTCGCGCAAGTCAGCCGTGTTGGCCAGCCAGGTGGCGGTCACTTCGTTGAGGTGTTCGAGCGAAGTAAAGGTGCGGCCGTTGAGCAGATTTTTTTCTATGTAACCGAAGGGTCTTTCTATTTTTCCTTTCGTTTGGGGATGTCGGGGACGGCAAGCCCAGGGCTTGAAGCCGTAGTGCGTGGCGAAAGACAGGAACCGGGTGTTATAGATGGGCTGTTCCCCATCGTAGCCCGTTACCACCACCTTCATGTTGTCGTACAAGCAGGTCGTCGCCAGGCCCGCAAGGTATTCGAAGGCCCGGATATGTTCCCGGATGGTGGTAGCAAAGTCTTGCGTCTCGACGAAGCGCACATACTGGCGCCGGGAATAGGACAGGATGTAGCTGAAGGCCTCCACGCGGCGGGTTCCCTCGGCGGTGAAGGCGATGTCGTAGGGGGAATAATCCATTTGCGCCTGCACTCCGGGAGCGGTTTCGAATCGCTGCACGGGCGGCTGGTGCGTTCCAGGCCGGAGCGCCCGCAAGCGGTCGCGCACGATGGTGTAGCCACCGGAAAACCCTTGATGGCGCAACTCCTCATGGAGTCGCACGGCTGTCAAGTTGGGATAGCGTTCCAGCAGTTGCGCCATGGTCTCCTGGAAAGGATCCAGCCGACTGGCCCGTCGCGCTCGCTGCTTCTCCGGCACACCCGCTCGGCGATTTTCATGATCTGCCAATACCTGGGCCACCGTCTTGCGGTCGACTCGCAACATCCGAGCGATGCGGCGCCGCGAAGCGCCCCCGTAGGACAGCCGGACGATCTCGTTACGCGTTTCTTCGTTCATAGGCTCTCTAGTTCGCTGAGCAGGTCTCGACTCAGAGCCGCTACCGCTCCGGCATCCTGCGCCAGCTTTCGGAAACGAGGCGACAAAATCGTGCGATCCCCGGGCGTGAGTCCGGTGCGGCCTTGGTGCGCCAGCCACACCTCCATGCGGCCCAGCAGGTCCAGCAAAACTCCCACGCGTTTCCACACCTGGTTTCCTGCTTCGCTCAACCGCGGATCCCGCGTGGCCAGCACTCCACCCTTCCACTGCGCCAGCGCTTCCCGAGGTTTTTCCAGGATGTACTCTTGCTGGCTTCGTCCGGGGCATTCCAGCAATAGGTCCACGACGCCGATCAGTTCCGTGCCCGACAGTGCTTCGCGCCGGATGACTTCGAGAACTTCGGTCTGATTGCCTTGCGGCAACCGCACCAGCTGCCGTGCGGCGGTAGGCGACAAAAGCCCGACGCGCAGTTCCTCCCGCGACGCTGGCCCCAGCCGCTCGAGCAGCGCCAGTCGCCGGCACACCCAACTCTTGTGGCGGCCCAACAGCTCCGCTACTTCCACCTGGCTCAGCCCATCCTCGCGAACCAGCGCATGCACGATCCAAGCTTCTTCCAGTTCCCGCGTGCGGCCTCCGGCGCGGTTCAGCCCGTAGATGGCCGCCTTCGCCGCTCGATCGTCCGCCTCCATAACTCGTGCCGAGAGATGACTCAGCGAGGCCAGCCCGCGTGCCGCTCCCAGGCGTTTGAAGCCGTCGATCAGTTCGTAGTGCCCCTCACGCTGGCACACCACGACCGGGGATAGCTGGCCATAACGATCGAGGGACCGCGCCATGGCACGTTCCGCTTCCGGCTGATGCAATCGATAGCGTCCGTAGTATTCGCCGATCTGCGCGCACGGCAGATCGAGCAGACTCTCTGGGGCCCAACGCAACACGAGCGCCCTCCAGGAAATACCCCAATGAAGAAGAGAGAACGAAGGAACCAACACCGCTCTCTCGCTCCCTCTTCCTCTTGCGGGCCAGCCGAACCTACGAAAACTTCTCTGCGTGCGTCAATATGTCCAGACGATCTCCGGAAAGATCCACGCGATCCCGGATACTTCGATAAACTTCGATACTTCACCAGGTGTGGCGCTGCTGCTACCCTGTCCGCGGCTCTCGCCATCGTCGTTCCCGCTCCCAAACGCGCTCCAGCGCACGTCGGCACTCTTTCGAACAAAATCTCTGCCGCGGGGATCTCTTGGTACGCAGGAACTCTTCGTAACATCCGGGCCGGTCGCAGGAATAATCAAAAAAATTTATGGCTGATTACCCTCGCCGCCTCGTCCGCGGCCTCGCCGGTCGGTTCTTTCCTGTTCTGCACGCGCTCCCGGTAGCGCCGGCTCTGGGCCTGGCGCTTTTCCTTACCCGCCGGCGTGGTCCGGTACTTCTCTTGGGCCTTCCACTCGGACCACTCCCGCGCCTGCTCTCGACACGCGGCACTGCAGTAACGCTCCGAGGCTCGTTGAGGAGGAAAGGGCTGCTCACAGCCCTTCAGCAAACACACCCGCGTCCGCGGCCGGCGTGCTGGATGCACGCATCTGGTTGCCTCTTGATTTTCGGGAGCGTCTGTAGGACGTTCAGGAAGGCCCATGGGAGATACAGCTCCCAGAAGCTTATGCCTCGGAGGGGAACTTCTAATTCCTCTCCGGGGCGCAGCAGTTCTGTTCGTTCACCGACCGTGGATCAGCGAAAAGCTCCAGTCGGGCACAACACACTCTATCTCAACTCACTTCAAAATGGGCCGGCTTACTATCTTCGCCCGCCACCACCGCCACCGAACTCTGGCGGTCCGCTCTACACTGGTCCGCCACAATGGACCAGTCTCAAACCGCCTCT
>QHZB01000046.1:0-4589 GCA_003224525.1 Acidobacteriota bacterium
AAGCCTTTGTGGGCACAAACCTTCGAGGTTGCCGCCGACAATGCATTTACGCTCGAAGACTCTATCGCAGAACGTGTCGTTTCGAATCTTTCCGGCTCCCTTACTGGACAACAGCAACGTGCTCTGAACAAACGCCCCACAGCAAACGCCTCCGCCTACGCCAACTATTTGCGCGGCCGATACTTCGCGGCCAATTACTACACCGAAGACGGGTACCGCAAAGCCCTTCACTACTTGCAAAATGCCATCGATGACGATCCGGCATACGCCTTGGCTTACAGCGGCTTGGCCGACACCTACTACGACACCTCGAATTTGGTTTTCCTCCGAACGAAGCCATGCCGAGAGCGAAAGCCGCTGCGCATCGAGCCGTTGAACTCGACCCGTCTCTGGCCGCTGCTCACGTTTCCCTCGGACTGATTGCCTCCAAGTACGATTGGAATTGGGACGTAGCGGAACGAGAGTTCCAAGCGGCACTGAGGATCGGTCCCAGCCTCGCGACCGCTCATCTATGGTTCGGTGTGTATCGCGCGCAATTCGGCGACTTTAATCGTGCGATCTCAGAGCTCCACCTGGCGCAGGAACACGACCCCCTCTCGGGTGAGATCAATGCTTATCTCGGCGCCGTCCTGTACTGGTCGAGGCGATATGACGACTCCATAAATCAACTTCGTCAAGCGATCACATTCGACCCCACGTTCGTTCCCGACTACGTGATCTTGTGCTGGGCTCTGGACGCGAAAGGCGACACCAAAGCAGCCCTCGATTCCTGCAAGCAAGCCTTGGAGCGTCAAGCGAACCCATGGACCGCTTTGGCGCTGGCGCGAGCGCAAGCTCTGGCCGGGGACCACGCCGCCGCGGCTGCCACGATGGCTTCCGTCGTCGGGCGGTCGGAGCAGTTTGTTTCGGGCTATGATCGAGCCGTCGTTTATGCCGCGCTCGACCGGACCGACGACGCGTTTGCCGCCCTCGAAGAATGCTATGAATCTCGCGCGGAATGGATGTCGTACCTAAAGGTCGATCCTCAAATGGACACTCTTCGCCGAGATCCACGCTACACAACTCTCCTCAAACGCATAAACCTTTAACGCTCCAAGCGTACGCCATACTGGTGCGATGTCGCCCGCGAATCCCGGTCACGGTGGATGTTTTTGGCCTTGGATTGGTAATGGAATCGATTCGTGGCAAACCGGAAACTGACCACCACCGCTAGCTGAAAAGAGCGGGCTGCGCAGATGCATCCGCGGGGTCGTGAAAATTGCTTAGGCCGACGCCAACGAGGCGAAACCGCTGCTGCGGCCTGAGGCCGACGCGTTCCCGCAGCGACAGGGCGATATTCGTCAGTTCCTCGCAAGAAGAAGGTGGAGAACCTGGCGTGTGACTGCGAGTGAGAATCTTGAATTCACTGGTCTTCAGTTTCAGCACGACGGTGCGAGCTCTTCGTGATTCCTTGCGGGATGCGGCCCAGGTGTGCTCCGCAAGTCTGCGGATCATCGGCTCCATCTCCGTCAGCAAGACATCCTGTTCAAAGGTGTCCTCGGCCGATATGGATTGTGTTGGCCTGTCAGCAACTACTTCGCTCTTGTCGATTCCCCGGGCCAATTCGTAGAGACGCACACCATAACGACCGAAGCGGCCTTGGAGTGTCGGCAAATCCATTCGCCGCAGATCAGCGACCGTTTGTATCTCAAGGTGCTTCAGCTTTTCTTCCGTGACTTTGCCTACTCCGGGTAGACGACCCACGTGTAAGGGCAACAAAAATGAATCTACTTCTTCCGGCTGTATGACAAAGAGTCCATCCGGTTTTTTCCAGTCCGAAGCAATCTTGGCGAGGAATTTGTTCGGCGCTACGCCTGCCGATGCCGTCAGGCTCAGTTCTGACCAGATTTGTTCGCGAATCGTGCGTGCCACTTGTGTCGCGGTAGTGAAGCCTGTCTTGTTCTCCGAAACGTCGAGATAGGCTTCGTCGAGGGACAACGGCTCAATCATGTCGGTATGGCGCTTGAAGATTTCGCGCACCTGCTGGGAGACTGCCCGATAGCGCGGGAAGTCCGGGGGCAAGAAGATGGCGTTGGGGCACAGACGTTCGGCTCGAACTGCGGGCATAGCAGAACGCACGCCGAACTTTCGCGCTTCATACGAAGCAGCGCACACTACCGAGCGATTCCCGCGCCATGCGACGACAACGGGTTGGCCCCGGAGTTGCGGATCATCCCGCTGCTCCACGGAGGCATAAAACGCGTCCATGTCGATATGAATGATCTTGCGAGCGGTCATCTGGCACCATCTTATTCCGGGGTCGAGGCGAGTGCGAGCGTTTGCTTATTTGCCGGGCCTTTGGTTTCCTAAGGGGCGCGATGGATAGAAAACTGCGAGCACGCTTGGAGTCCTTGCTCAAAACAGAAGCGTCATTCATAGAGCCAATGGAGTTTCTATCGGTATCGAAGCTACCTGAAGGTACGCAGTGGGTCTTGGAAATCTTATGTGGCCCGCCACATAAGATTTCTCTGGCCATGAACGTTATGTGGCGCTGACTTCGACAGGCGATCTAGCCAAGCGACATTTACAGAAAAGCACCACAAATCTGAAGCGTGGCCTCCAGTCTGATCCTTGTATTGGCATTGGTCTTCATTGCATTGGCGGCCCGATAAGTTATCTTTGAGCGACCTCCTGTTCGCGGCGCTGGGGCGTACACTACAGTGCAGGGTTGCGATCTATGCGAATGACTCTCTTTCTCGTGGGAGTGCTTGTTTGGTCAGTTCAGCTTCGAGTGGAAATCCGCGATTCCGAAGTTTGGGTTGTCCGTGATGGACGTGAGTATCAGCTTACCGACGACGGAAAATCTAAGTTGCAGGCGGAACTGTCGCCAGAGCAAAACCGAATCGCTTACTACGAGCAATGTACAGAAGCAGAACACTGCACGCCTACGGTGATCGTCCTTGACCTCGAAGGTCATCGAATCGCGTCTTTCCAACCGAGGCATCAGGCCTTCCCCCCAGCAGAGCCTTGCTCCAGCATTCTTTCCATTGCGTGGGTTGGGGACAACGTAGTTTCGGCTGTCTGCCACGGCAATCCTTCTATGAGCGAATACGTCGAGATTGATCTATCGACTGGGCAAACGGTGCGCGACCTTGTCGGATATAACTTCACGGTTTCACCCAGCGGGAAAGAGGTCGCACATGTGGGATGGATTCCTCACTTTGCGCCGCCTTATGCCCAGAGCGAATACCTTCAAATTGACCACACGACGATCTATCCCCTTCCAAAGGGGATGAGCCCTGTCGAGCAAAAAGGGTTGCAAGAGCCGCCGAAAGTCGTGCATCAAAAGGGCCTGCTCTATCAAGGCATCCACGAATTCATGCCTCTGATGTATTGGTCGCCTGATTCCCAGCGGATTGCGTTAGTTGATTGCGTCTATGACTGGAAGGCAAACAGCGCCGAATCGCAGTCTGAAGGAGATGGGGAACAGTCGAACCGCCGATGCTCACTCGCGGTTGTTTCGAAAAATAGCGAGGCTGTGCTGTTCGTGCTGAATGATTTCTCTGAAGAAGACCTTCGAAAGCTTTCTATGTCCTGGATCGATCCCCACCAACTCTCGCTTGAGACGGGCGGCCTGACCAAGACCTTTACCGTACCGTAGCGCGCCGATCGAGATGGATACATTGCCCGTTCCTCAACACAGTCGGGTCGCGAAACCGTCGTCCATGCGCTCGGCTAACTTTCGCGGCGGACATGTACCCGTACGCTGTCAATCAGGAGTTGAAACGTATCCCCGGGGCACTGAGTATTCGCGTTCCGTGCACTTGGTCGTAACGTCCCGTTACCAATGCCACGATTACTTTTGCAATTTTCTCGCCCCCAATTGACGAGGGTTCGATGGGGTTCGCATAGTCTGTAGGGGCCGTGCAGATTAAGCGCAAGTCGATTACTGAGAGGCCTCGCTCGATAGCGACTCGTATGATTACATCGTTGAAAATCGCCAGAGCCAGTGAGGCAAGTCGCTGATACGACTTATCGGGGAAGCAGCCATTGTAAATCGTGCAGACACCAAGCGGCAGTCCCGGTCGCAGACACGCTTCCACAGCCGAGCGGTACTGAGACTCGAATGCGTCGGAGATGTCTGCCAAGGCATCGAGTGATTTTGTAGTGGGCTCGCCGGTCATTCCGAAGAACGAGATACCAAGCCTTGATGCTTCTGTCAGTGCGTTGTTACCCCCAACACTGAGTACGAGATGGGAGCACTCTTTCGGCAGGCGCTGAATCTGGTCGGGAATGTTAACAGTCGTAGACCCATCGACGGCGAGTAACGATGCGCACCATCCTGATGGTAGTAAGTTGCGAACTTGCGACACAACGTCTGGGCCGCCGCTCGTGTATTGAGCGTTGTCGAAGATAGAATCTCCCAATAAGACCAGATGAGGCATGCTCGCAATTCTAACGTCATTCTTCTGGCCCTGCACGATCGGTTCTACGTGACTGGTGAGTCGTGCCAGCATTACGGGACACTTGAATTGGTCGAGGCGGCGATGAGTTTATGTCTCTGTCACTTTGCTCGCCACGGCTCGTTTTTTTCGTGAAGCTTTCGTATT
>QHZB01000046.1:4608-8617 GCA_003224525.1 Acidobacteriota bacterium
CCAATCAAATAGTCGAAGTAGCTGCTCATTCTCGTCATGACTTCCATAATATCCGTGAGTCCAACGCAATGGCTCGGTCCAACCCCGTTCCCGTATCGGTTCCCGTGGACGCTTGGAGGAGTAGTAGCCAATCAGTCCGAATGACCAAAGAGATACAGCGAAGAAACCTCCAAAGCCAATGGTTAGGAGAACATTGGCCCAGATTGTCCATGGTTGGCGGCTTGATGGGACCATAACGCAATCATAAGGCAGGGAGCCAGAAGCCAACATCTGATAGAAGGTGCGGTAAGCAGTCAGTCAATGGAATGGAAAGAGAGAAATCGGTGCTGCTAGGAAATAGAATTTTTCGCGCCCCAATTGGGGCCAAGTCCTGGAATCATCCATGAGGGTTTCTGGACCGAGAGGGCGCGGGATAGATTCCGACCACCGGCGAATATCAGTCAACTTGTGCCCGATTCGGTTCCCCGTACAACTGCTGGGAACAATCAAGTACTCACTGACGGCCCCAAGCTGCCCACATCATGGATGAGGGCATCATGAAGCTGGAATCATCCAGGCGGGAAAGGTCATCCTGGAATTCTCGTTCCGTAACGTAGCCGGAGTCGACCAGGGCTCCACGAAGCTGTTCAGATGCTCATAATTGAGTAGAACGCCCGCCTCCCAAGCAGACGATCGCACTCGGAGGAGATCCTGGGTCTTGAGCAGGCGTTCTGATTCGCAATCGGATACAACGGTCTTGAAAACTGTCTTCTCTGTTTGCTGAGGAGAAGTAACATACCGTGGACGGCGCGGCGGAAGAAGGAACGCCCTTCGTCCCGGCGCGTGGCAGTCGCCGCGTCATGTTCACTCCGCTGATCGCTGCAGGTGTGATCTTGGTAGCGTCACTTTGTGGGTTGAACGCGCAGCAGTCCACCTCGGAAGCGGTCTCCATCGGCAACGACGACATCGGCGGGGTGGTGTCGGCTAGCGACCGGAGCCGAAGGATTCCTGTCTGCTCGGCGGAAATTCTCCGATGAGCAAAGAAAAGGGACAGGCAAGAATGCGTGTCCGACAGCGAGAAAACACGTTCAGTACACGTCGTGAAGCACGTCCACAATGATGCCGGTGTTCCGATTGAAAACGACGAGGTGTACGCCTATAAAGCCACGACGATAGTCCGGCGCAAGCGGCACCAATTGCCGCTCGATTTCAACCGGACAGGGCTGCAACCGCTTCTGCAGGCCTGGCGGCAACGTTCCGTTGCGCTCGAGTTGCTTCTCGAGGCCTGGCGGCAGGTTGCCGCCGCGCTTGGCTAGCCCCGGCGGTAGGTTGGAAGAGTGATTCGCAAAATAGGCCGTAACGACCTCGCGATCATGCGATCTAAAACCATACTTGCCATGCTTTCCATTATCACCCTCATCTTTGTCGTGCTTCTCATGGCCTTTGCCATGTCCCTTTCCCTGGGAGTAGCACGGTGCCGCGGCCAAGGCGGACGCTGTCAAGCCGAGAAATACATACCGAAAGAGACGTAAACTCACGGGATTCCTCCATAAAGGCCTGGGTCTAAGATCATCTTACCCGCCGACCTATCCCCTCTCAACCGCGAGGCTTTGGGGATGCGCCGGATCGGTTACCTGACCTTTTCGTTTCAGTGCTGGCTCTGCGCAATCCTGAGCTCTTCTTCAGAAACACTTCAGTATGCTCCCTGAGCGTGGAGTCGTAACATGGGTGTCGGAATGCCGGAATCACGAATTCTAGTTGTCGAAGTCGAAGTCAAGGTGGCCCATGCCCTTCGAGATATCGTGAAGATGTTAAAATTGTGGCAGCGCAGAATCTAAAGCTGCACTATCGGACTTAGTGATGTTCGCAGGACATCTCGCTCTCATGATTGCAGCCCTCTTCACAGGTGCTGCGTTCTATATCAGTTTCGCCGAACAGCCGGCCCGACTTGGCCTGGACGATCACGCGCTTCTCGCTCAGTGGAAGCCTTCCTACAGACGCGGATTTGCAATGCAGGCTCCACTCGCGGTCGCTGGGTTGGTTCTCGGTACCGTGGCGTGGTGGCTGACCGGAAGGCCGGCGTTTCTTGTCGGAGGAATACTGCTGCTCGCAAACTGGCCCTGGACGCTGCTCGGCATAATGCCGACCAACAAAGCACTCATGGCAATGGATGCGGGAGAGGCTGGCCCAGGGAGCCGAGCTTTGATTGTGAAATGGAATCGTCGTCACTCTATCCGGACCGCGCTGGGATGCCTCTCGACGTTAGCGTTCTTGGTCGCGCTCTCCTCAAACTGATCAACTTCCTGCTCTTGCGCCCAATTCTAGTTTGCCGCCCCTGCGGGCAACTGTACCCTGGCCGCTTGAAGCGGTTCGGCTAGGCGGATACTCTTTCGGCTCGGCCTTCGCGGCTTTCGTAGCCAGGGATGGTCGGATGAGATTCGTTTACGCCGCGATCCTGGGATTTGTCGGGTTTGTGACTTCGTTTGGCGCGCACATCGTCGCGGTTAATCTTCCCGTCTATGCAAGGCAAGTAGGCGTGGGTGTGGGCATGATCGGACTGCTGATCGCGGCTTACGATCTGGCCGAAATCGTCGCGAAGCCAGCATTCGGCGCGATTGCCGATAGGGCAGGGATGAAAAAGACCATGCTCTTGGGAATCCTTGTGTTCATTGCTTCGTCTTTGGCCTACCTCTGGAGCAGGCCGCAACTCCTCCTTCTGATTCGATTTCTCCAGGGTGTCGGAGCCGCCGCACTCTCCTCGGTGTCCTTGGCGCTTGTTGGCATCTATTACAAGCATACCCGAGGCCGTGCCTACGGAATCTACAACACAATCAAGGGCGCCGGTTACGTCGTCAGTCCGCTCGTCGGAGGCGCGCTCGTCCTCAGGAAGAATTTCGGCTATCTCTTCATTGCTTCCGCGGCGGTGGGGGTTGTGGCCTTCCTGGCGTCACTCTTCCTGCCGAACGTGAAAGAGAAAGCTGGGCCGTTTGAAGAGGCAGAAGAGCTGTCGCTGAAGTCTCTCCTTTCGGTGTTGCGAGCTCCGATCCTCAGGAGGTGGTATTTCGTCATCGTCGCAAACATGTTTTTCGTCAGCATCCTCTTTGGCTTCGTGCCTGTGTACTTGTACTCCCTCGGGTACAAGTCCGAGATCGCCGGGATTTTTCTTTCGGTACTGGCCTTGAGCTATCTCCTCGTCCAGCCGTTTGCGGGTTGGCTGGCGGACAAATACGAAGCCAGGACGACCGTGCTCTGGGGAATCGCCGTGTCGGCATTGACCATTGTGCTGATTCCGTTTGCGAAGGGCGTTCCGTTGGCACTCATTTCCATTGTTGCAGGACTAGGGATCGGCACGGTCTGGACGAACAGCGCCGCCGCCGTATCTTCGCTTGCCAAAGAAGGAAGACTTGGCGCAACGATGGGAATCGCCGGCTCGTTCAAAGAGTTCGGGGATATGGTGGGCCCCATTGTGATCGGCGTCTTGTCTCAAGCATTTGGTCTGACGTTCGGCTTTGTTGCCTGCGGTTTGCTCGGCCTATTGTCTTTGGCTTTGATGGTTTTCCGAAGGGGATAGGGCTATCTAATGCGCGGCCCAGTTCGTTCTGCGTATGGCTGTCTTATCGGGCAGTTGTCGTGAGCGGCCTCTCAGCACTACGGAGTTTCTGTGCGGCAGGTTGAATTCAACGGGGATTCCGAACTACTAAGAAATGGGGACAAACCGGGAAGGTTCGTCCCCATTGAAGCTCCGGCACAAGGAGTACAAAGTTCAGGAGCTGATGTCTTTCAGGTCATCCGAGGCTTGCTTATTAGCTTTCTTGGCTTCGGCCTTGGCGTCGGCGTTAGGCGCGAACCCTTCGATAGCCTTGCCGAGGCTCACGGCGCCGGTGCCGGTTACTTTCGCCTTCAGCGCGTCGAAGCCCCCCGGGATGTCTAGGTTCTTGGCCACGTGCGCGGCTGCAACGCACTGGCCGAGGTTCTTGAAGCCGCTGCATGCCGTCTGCGCGTCCCGGCCCGTAAGCGTTTGGATCTTCCC
>QHZB01000046.1:8637-10023 GCA_003224525.1 Acidobacteriota bacterium
CAAAACCGTGCTCGGCGAAGCGTGCGACATGTCGCTATGCGCGGCGCCGCCGCTTGCGTGTGATCCGCTCATCCCCGAGTCGCTACCCGGTCCGCGTCCCGCGGGCGGTCCACTGGGAGCCGGATGCGAGCGCTGAGCGAAAGCTGGAGCGCTGAAAACGAGTGGCGTGGCTACCACCAGAATTAGCGTCGAACGTTTCATGTCATTCCTTCTGTTTTCGGGCTGGTGGGGACCGGACAGGCTTTATCGCTTGTCCTTACCGAAGAGTTCTTACCTTGTTCCTATGATGCACCTAATCTCGATCGGGATGTAAGTCCTGTGCTGTTCAAAAGATACTCTCTCGAATTGCCGTTCTCTGCGATGGCGAGTCTAACCTGTCCTGCGGCGACGGAGGATGGCACGCCAAAAAGAGACGGCGGCTCTGAACGCGTCAGAGCCGCCGAAGAGTGTGCCTTGAGTGCCTATTTCCCGTTTGTTCCCTGATCACTTCCCGACGCCGGGTACAAAATCGTATCCGGCCTTACCTTACCACTCGAATTACTTGTTTCGTCCCTTGCAGGTACTGAACTTGAATGAGCCGATCCGCGTCGCCCAGTTGAAGCTGCCGGTTGTCGCGTAGTACTCCTGCGTGTACCAGAAGGTGCAGTCGTCGACTGGATCGAGCGTCATCGCGCTGTAATCTCCCCAACGATGGAACGAGTTGAACTGCACGCCGCTGCCGTTCACAAGCACCAGAGGTCCGAACAGGGCACCCGCCGGATCGCTGGGCGCGCGGCCGGCCACGTACACACTTGGAAACACGCTCTGACTTGAAGCGCTGAAGCCCAGCGCGATGTTGCCGGTTTTATCCATGGCGATGCTGCCTAGCCAATAGTTCACGTTGGGATCGACCACCGTTGACTGCTGGTAGATGAATGGCGCCGACGGATTGCGGATCTCGTACCAGCGCACGCCTCCGAGCGGCCCGCCTTTAACCGTGTGGTTGACGACCAAGGATTCGTGGTCGCCGAAGTTGCGGTAGGCCAGCCGGAACATCACCCGGTCGGCCAGTCCGTCCACTCTTTCCCCGGGCGATGGCTGTGGAATGCAAGACACATTGATCGCGCGCGCGCAGATCTCATTATACGGCGCCACGGAGACGAGTGTCGGGCCACTGAAGCTTGAATTCGCCGGATTGCGGAAGTCTACGTGGAAGCGGAAGAAGTTCAGGTGCGTGGAATCCGCGAGTCCTACAAAGTAATTCGGCGCGCCTGCCGGCGGCAGCGTGCTGCCGTCGAGGTCGGCAGGCAGCAGGCTGGAAACCGTGGGCGGCTGCTGGAAGCAGATCGCACTCGCAGGCACTCCGGCGAGCATTGCATTGCGGTCGAAAGCACACGCCTCCGCGCC
>QHZB01000046.1:10112-11305 GCA_003224525.1 Acidobacteriota bacterium
CTGCTATGCACTCCGCTGTCTGGGTGAACGTGGTGTCGTACTGCAATTGCGTTACGAGCCAGCGCCCGGCCAAGTGGTCATAGAGCACGACGGGGTCCCCGCCGTCCGCGAATGTCGGAGTGCCTCCGCCAAACTCGCAGAGACCGCCAAAACCCGTCCAAAGCGTGTGGATCGCCGCCGGCCCGAGTTGTAGCGCGCCAGTCGATTTATCGTATACGGCGATCGTCACGTTCACCATCTGTACGAACTGCGTGGCGCCAACAGCCCCATTTGTGTCCGGAGGCACGAACGCGAAACCAAACACGTTGCGATTGTCCTGTGCGCTCTGTCCATCGAAGTTGAGCAAGCTAGTGACGCCACTAAGTGGCCCGGCGAGTGGAGCGGCCACAGGGTCCGGATTGGAGTTGCTAATGAGCGCACCCGTCGCGCGAGCCGGCGGAGTCTGGCGGTCGCTCCCGCCGCCATTGGACGACGCGCCGATAACCATCCGCGACAGCGGCAATGAAGTATCGTGGCGAGAGGCCTTGATCTCATCAGCAAGAACGGCTGGCACGGATAGAAACGCGAAAGCGACGCAAAAAAACCACCGGGAGCATACAACGCGATTACGTCGGGTCATGGAACCTCCTGATCCATACAGAGTGCGGGGAGGCGGACATTGTAGCTAGGGCCAAGAAAAAATTGCAATTGGCTTCGGTCCACGGCCTCGGTCGCGCTTCCCGTTGAGACGCTGGGCGTCGCGATCTTGTCAGCAGCGCTTGGCCCGCTCCCCCGTTAGCGAGTTCCCGAGGGCGGGCTCCTAACAGCGGCGAATACCCGTCCGCCAAGTCGGTACTCAGGAGATTTGCATTCGGCCGTCTCTCATAGGCGAGCGGCGGGATTCGAGATAAGAGCGGTAGTTCGTAGCCGGTCATTGAGCCTCTCGGGATTGCGCCCGAGTCACGTTCTGGGAAACTAAAGGGCTCCAGTAAGCGCCCCTCGTCTGTGGATATTTAAGGTCGCCTGCTTCCCAACTAATTCAGTCCAACTTCGGTCCAATTCAAGGGCGAGATAAATGACGCGCTTCCTCGTAAGCGACACCAGCGGCGGCACTTAGAGTTTTGTACTGCGTAACTTCTAAGCAGAGGGTCGGGAGTTCGAGTCTCCCCGGGCGCGCCATCTCATTGAATTAAAAAGAGTAAGAAGAATTGCTC
>QHZB01000093.1 GCA_003224525.1 Acidobacteriota bacterium
CGGCTTACGCGGTTGGCATGCTCGCCGTCGGCGGATTTATCGACCGGGACGGTACGCGATTGGGATACGCTATGGTCATGATCTTTTGGAGCTTCGCTTCCATGGCTCACTCCGCGGGAAGCTCGCTCTCGAGTTTCTTCATGGCGCGGATCGCGCTCGGCTTCGGGGAATCGGGCGTGTTTCCGGCCAGCATCAAGGCCGTTGCGGAATGGTTTCCAGCGAAGGAGCGCGCGCTGGCTACCGGCATTTTCAACGCGGGCACGAATGTGGGAGTGATCCTTGCTGGGCTTTCCGTGCCGTGGATCACTCTCCATTTTGGCTGGCGCTGGACCTTTGTGATTATCGGCTCGCTCGGTTTTGCCTGGCTCGCATTGTGGCTCTTGCTCTATCGGAAACCAGAAAACCACCCGCGCTGTTCCAAGACGGAGCTCGACTACATCCTTGGCGATGCGCCACAGCCTGTTGAAAAAATTAAATGGTTGAAACTCTTGCCATATCGGCAGACGTGGGCCTATGCCTGCGGGAAATTCCTGACCGACCCAATCTGGTGGTTCTATCTTTTTTGGGTGCCTGATTTTCTCGAACGCCAGCACGGGGTGCACCTGGCACAACTAGGCCTTCCGATCGTGGTGATTTATCTCATTTCCGACGTCGGAAGCGTAGCCGGAGGTTGGTTCTCGTCTTCTTTGATGCAGAAGGGAGCCTCGGTAAACGCAGGACGCAAGATCGCCATGCTCGTGTGCGCGATCGGCATCGTTCCCATTGTGTTTGCCTACCGCGTTTCTGGATTGTGGCAGGCGGTTCTGCTGATCGGTCTTGCTGCGGCGGGCCACCAAGGCTTCTCCGCAAATCTTTACACCCTGACTTCTGATATGTTTCCGAAGCGAGCAGTAGCCTCCGTCGTCGGGATTGGAGGAATGGCAGGCGCGGTTGGTGGGATGCTCATCGCGAAAATCGTTGGCTATGTTTTACAGTGGACCGGGAGCTACATGATTCCGTTTTTCATTGCCGGCTCCGCGTACTTGCTGGCGCTTGCCTTGATCCATGTTTTGGCTCCCCGAATGGAGCCGGCTGGGATCGTTTGAATTGCTTAAAGCTCAATCTGGACTCATTCTGAATAATTCGTGAGAATGAAGCGCATAGCAATTTTATTTTGATCGGACCGCTGAGGTGAGCGCATGGGGTTGACGATCAAGCCGAAGAAAGAAGGCCACTGGGACCTGGTCAGTCTGGGCGAGGTCATGGTGCGGTTTGATCCGGGCGACCGGCGCATTGCGACGGCGCGATCCTTTGAAGTGTGCGAGGGCGGCGGGGAATACAACGTCGCACGCGGGCTAAAGCGTTGCTTCGGCCTGGATACCGCGATCGTCACGGCGTTCGCCGATGATCCTGTCGGGAGGCTCCTACAGGATCTCATTTACCAGGGCGGCGTAGACCAGTCGCTGGTGCGCTGGGCGGAGCACGATGGCGTGGGTCGCGCGGTGCGCAACGGACTCAATTTTACGGAGCGCGGCTTCGGAGTGCGTGCAGCGCTAGGAAGTTACGATCGCGGGCACACCGCGGTCTCCCAGTTGAAACCCGGTGATATCGATTGGGATCAGATTTTTCGAAAGCAGGGCGCGCGCTGGTTTCATACCGGCGGCATTTTCTGCGCCCTTTCACCGACCACCCCGGAAGTTACCTTGGAAGCCATGCAAGCAGCGAGGCGGAACGGCACGGTTGTTTCCTACGACCTGAACTACCGTGCGTCCTTGTGGAAGTCTCACGGCGGAAAGACACAGGCGCAGGAGGTTAACCGTCGCATCGCGCCGCACGTCGACGTGATGCTCGGGAATGAAGAAGATTTCTCGGCGGCGCTTGGCTACGACGTGCCGGGAATGGATGAGCATCACTCCACGTTTGAAGTTGAGGGTTTCAAGCAAATGATCGCGAAGGTCGTGAAAGATTATCCGTTCAAGGTTGTGGCCACCACGCTCAGGAAAGCTAAGACTGCGACTCTGAATGATTGGGGCGCGATCTGCTATTCGGACGGCAAGTTCTACCAGGCAAGAAGCCGCGAAAACCTTGAAATTTTCGACCGCGTCGGGGGGGGCGATTCCTTTGCTTCCGGGCTGATTTACGGATTCCTGGCGGGACAAGATCCGCAATGGTCGGTGGAATGTGGCGCCGCGCACGGGGCGCTGGCCATGACCACGCCGGGAGACACTTCCATGACGAACTTCGAGGAAGTCATGCAAGTGATGAAGGGAGTGGGAGCACGCATCGCGCGGTGACAGCGAAGTGCCGGAGAAGAGGTGAACGCCAATGGATAAGCAAAAGGTTCGCGATCGAATCATGGAGATTGGGATCGTCCCGGTCGTTCGCGCGTCGTCGCCGGGCGAAGCACGGATCGCGGCGGCTGCCGTTTGTCAGGGCGGCATTCCTATCGTGGAAATCACCATGACCGTGCCCGGCGCCCTGGAAGTCATCCGCGAGCTGGCAAAGAATAGCGCTTCCGATGTCCTCGTCGGAGCCGGAACCGTGCTCAACGCGGAGGCGGCGCGCCGGTGCCTGGATGCCGGAGCGCAGTTCCTGGTTAGCCCGGGGTTGAACCTCAAAACTGTCGAACTTGCTGTACGGGAAGGGAAGCTGATCATGGCTGGGGCATTGACACCCACGGAAGTTATTACCGCCTGGGAGGCTGGCGCGGACTTCGTCAAGATTTTCCCGTGTGGCCAGGTCGGAGGCGCGAAGTACATCAAGGCTCTGAAGGGCCCGCTCCCACAAATTCCGCTTGTTCCGACCGGTGGCGTCAATCTAAGCACCGCGGCTGAATTTATCGAAGCGGGAGCCGCAGCGCTGGGCATCGGCGGAGAATTGGTGCAGGCCGACGCTCTGAAGTCAAACAAGCCGGAAATCATTGTTGAGAATGCGCGGAAATTCCTTGCGATCGTAAAGCAAGCGCGAGCGCAAATGGCGTCATCAGGTATCGCTGCCAAGAGCAGTCATTGATGCAAGTTTGCAGATCTGGTTGTGCTGGACACAGGCCGCGTTATTGATTGACGCCGCTGGCCAGAATGCCGCCATCGACTACCAATAAGTGGCCGGTCAGGAAACTGGCGGCATCGGAGGCGAGAAAAACCGCGGCTCCTGCCAGCTCTTCGATCTTACCGAACCTTCGCATCGGCGTGCGCATCAGGAACTCCCGACCACGCTCGGTTCCATCGAGCAGGGCTGCGTTCAAGTTCGTGCGCAATACTCCCGGAACGAGGGCGTTGACACAAACCCCCGAGGCCGCCCATTCGATCGCGAGCGTTTTGGTGAGGGAAGCAACGGCCGACTTGCTGGCTCCATAGGCGGCAACCTCAAACAGCCCCACGAACGAAGAAAGCGATCCAATATTGATAATCCGGCCATAGCGTTTCTCAATCATGTGCCGGCCGAAGACCCGGCAGGCGCGCAGAGTCCCGTACAGGTTCGTTTCCATGATCGCGTTCCATTCGGCCTCCGGAAAATCGAGCGTAGGCATTCGCTTCGTACGGCCGGCACAATTCACGAGGATTTCGACGCTGCCGAATTCGGAGCGCACCGATTGAAGGAGCCGCTCGATGCTGCCGTTATCCGTCACATCGCAAGTCTGCGCAAGCGACCGCCGCCCGAGCGCCACAACTTCCGCGGTCGCGGCCCGTACTTGTTCATCGCGGCGACCGGTTGGCACGACATTCGCTCCAGCCTGGGCCAGTCCGCGAGCGAGTGCAAGTCCGATGCCACTGGTTCCGCCGATCACCACGGCAGTTTTGTTTGTTAGATCAAGAAGCGGATGACCCATGAAGCACTCCTCAGATTCGCGATTGCGTAGTGTAGCAAACGAAAAGCCGGACCCAATTGTAATGTGAGACGCGAACTCCGAGCGTTGAGTATTGTTAAAGATAATATTTACCAGTCTTGACCTGACTCCGCGCGTCAATCCAAATAACGGCCATCAGTATGGAGACAATAATGAAGCGGCAAAAATTCCTTGACGGTCCTCAAATGCGAAACAACGTGCCGCAAGAGTTTGCAGCCCGTTTGCGTATTTCGACCGATCCAGTTTCGAATTCAAATTGCGTAGTTTGTGGCCTGCCCGCCGGCTGGGGCGAATTTCTACTCGCCGTATGGAATCCAGATGTTCTTCACCTGCACGGTGTGATCGAGGAACCACCGGCCTTCGCCTTGTTTCAGGTCGAACCAGTCGATGGCGCGGCCCTCGTTGGTGAACACTTGCTTCAGATTGCCAACCGAGAGAGTTTTCACCGCAGCGGCGCCGACTTCATCCGCAAAACACCAGATAGCGTCGATGTCGTCGTGTTCGGCGAGTGTCTTCATCAGTTCCGCGGCGCGGCCGGTGACCATGTTTACGACGCCATCCGGCAGATCGCTAGTTTCGAAAACCTGATACAGATCGCCGGTAATCAACGGATATTTTTCCGACGGAATGGCGATGACTGTGTTGCCCGTCGAAATGGCCGGCATCACGAGAGAAAGGAAGCCCAGCAACGGTGCATCCGCGGGGCAGATCAAGCCGACCGTGCCGATCGGTTCTTTTATGGCCAGGGCGACGTTGTGAAACGGCGGGTTATGCACCGCGCCGTCGTACTTATCGGCCCAGGCGGCGTAGGAAAAGATGCGCTCGATCCCCAGGCTGACTTCGGCTTCCGCCTGCCTCTTCCCGACCACGGCGGACAGCCGGCCGGCGATTTCTTCGCGCCGCTGTGAAAGATTCTCCGCGACGTAGTAGAGAACCTGCGCCCGACTGTGCGCCGTCGCTTGGCCCCAGCCTTCCGCTTTGCGCGCCGCTTCGACGGCGTTGCGAATGTCCTTGCGGTTGCCCAGCGGGGCTTCCCCGAGCAAACGCCCGTCCGCGCCACGCACTTCGAAGCTGTAACCCGAATCAGGCCGCGCCTGCTTGCCGCCAATGTAGAGTTTCACGGTGCGGTCGATCGGGGGAGCCGTGGTATCGGTTGGTTCCTCGGGAGGTTGATCTATCGCGAGAGGCGTTGTATGAACCGGCGGCGCGTTCTTGAACCAGGCAGGCTCGAGATATTCGAGAAGGCCCTCGCGCCCGCCCTCGCGTCCATAACCGCTCTCGCGATAGCCCCCGAAACCGCAGGCAGCATCGAAAAGATTTGTGCAGTTGACCCACACCACGCCGGCTTTGAGCTGCGCCGCAACGTGCAATGAAACATTGATGCTCTCGCTCCACACGCAGGCGGCCAGGCCATACACCGTATTGTTGGCGAGCTCCACAGCTTCCCGCGGCGTGCGGAACGTCATTGCCGCCAGCACCGGGCCGAAAATCTCCTGCTGCGCCACAGCCGAAGCCGGATGAACGTTGCACAGCAACGTTGGCGGAAAATACAGTCCTCGCGATGGTAAGGGAATGGACGGCTGCCAGCACGTCGCTCCTTCAGCGACGCCTTGCTCGACCAGCCGCTGGATGCGCTCGAGCTGCACGCGCGCGACGATGGCACCAATGTCAATGGCTTTATCGAGCGGCGGCCCCATTCGAAGCGTGTTCATGCGGTCCTGAATCTTGCCGATCAACTTCTCGGCAGTGCTTTCCTGCATGAGCAAGCGTGATCCGGCGCAGCAAACCTGCCCCTGGTTGAACCAGATGCCGTCAACCAGGCCTTCCACGGCACTATCCAGATCGGCGTCCTCAAAAATGATGAAAGGAGACTTGCCGCCAAGTTCGAGCGAAAGCTTCTTGTGGCTCTGCGCTGTAGCTTTGCGAATCGCGCGTCCCACTTCTGTCGACCCCGTGAACGCAATCTTATCGACGTCGGGATGCTTCACCAGTGCTTCGCCGGTCGATCTGTCACCGGTGATGATGTTCACGACGCCGGCAGGCAGCCCCACTTCCTGGCAGATCTGCGCAAACGCAAGCGCCGTCAGGGGCGTAAATTCCGCGGGCTTCAGCACGACGGTATTCCCGGTTGCGAGCGCGGGGGCAATCTTCCACGCCAGCATGAGCAAAGGAAAATTCCACGGGATGATTTGACCTACGACGCCGCAAGCGGTGTATCCCGAAAATTCCTGCTCGAGCAACTGGGCCCAGCCCGCATGGTGATAAAAATGCCTTGCTACCAGCGGGATATCGATGTCGCGGCTTTCACGAATCGGCTTGCCGTTATCCAGTGTTTCGAGAACCGCGAGCCACCGCGAATGTTTCTGTACCTGCCGCGCCAGCGCATAGAGATAGCGCGCACGCGCATGCGGAGTAAGCGACTGCCACGCTGGCAAAGCAGCGCGCGCGGCTTTCACCGCGCTGTCGACATCCAACGTGGAGCCCTGCGCCACCGTCGCGAGTTTTTCACCCGTGGAAGGATCCGTGGTCTCGAAATAACCCCCAGCCGCGGGGGCCTGCCACGCGCCGTGAATGAAATGTCGGAAGCGCCGGCCGTGACGGTCCAGCCAGGCAAGGGCTTCGCGCGGATCCTCCGGCGCGGGGCCGTACTCCATGGTCATGAATTTTTCGACGATGCTCATACGCTTCTGCTCGCTTCTCTCATCATCGAACCAGGATTTTCTTGGCTACGCAATCGGATGGCGATAGTCCGCCGAATAGCGTCCCGTGGCATGGTGCTCCAATTGCCGCTCGATATCCGCAAGCATGCCGCTGGCGCCAAACCGGAATAACTCCGCCTTTAGCCAGGAATCGCCGAGCTCCTCCTTCATCAGCGTAAGCCAGTCGAGCGATTGCTTCGCCGTTCGAATGCCGCCTGCCGGCTTGAAGCCCACCGCCATTCCGGTTTCCTGCGCGTACTCGCGAATGGCGCGAGTCATGACCAGACTCACGGGAAGCGTCGCGTTGACGGCTTCTTTGCCTGTCGATGTCTTGATGAAGTCTGCTCCGGCCATCATTGCCACGATGCTGGCGCGCGCCACGTTGCGCAGTGTCAGCAAATCGCCGGTTCCAAGGATCACCTTCAGATGCGCGGGCCCGCAAGCGTTTTTGAACGCGGCGATTTCGTCGTACAGCGCTTGCCATTTACCGCCGAAGACGTGCGCGCGGGTGATGACCACGTCGATTTCGTCGGCGCCGGCTTCCACCGAGCGCCGAATTTCCGCCACGCGTTCCTCGAAGGGAGAAAGACCGGCGGGGAATCCTGTGGAAACCGCGGCAACATGAATGCCACTGCCCTCGATCGCGCGCCGCGCGGTTTCGACGAAGGTGTGATAAACGCAGACGGCAGCGACCTTGATATTGAGGCTCTCGATGCCAAGTTTCTGTATGAGTTCGCGCTGAATCGGTTGCCGCGCCTTGGCGCACAAGCGGCGAACACGCTCGTCGGTGTCATCGCCGGAGAGTGTCGTCAGATCCATGCAGGTGATGGCGCGCAGGAGCCAAGCCGCCTGCCATTCCTTCTTTACCGTTCGCCGCGTGCCGATGGTTTGCGCGCGGCGCTCGACAGCGCTGGTGTTCACACGCACCGCGTTCACCCAATCCAAATTCAGCGGGACACCGCGGTTGGGCTGGAGATCGCGCCCCGCGTAATTGGCGATGGCGGTATCGGAAGGCGAAATCGGGACTCGCGGAGCCTGACGATCCAGGCTGGAGGAAGTGCCGATCCGCAGGTTGTCGCGCAAAGTCATGGAATTTTTCAATGCCTACAGCGGAACAATCAGGAACGCTCTATCTTAGCACTTTGACAAAGCCGGTTTATAGGCGCGCGCCGCGATTCGGCCACTCCTTTTCGAATTCCGCCCGGTTGCAGAAGGACTTTTGGGTCCCTACTTTGGTTGTGGAAAGTGCAGCGTAGAGATTTGCGCGCGGCAAAGCCTCCTCCTCCGGCAAACCTTCGCTCAGAAAAACCGCGAAGCTGCCGATGAAAGCATCGCCCGCGCCGGTAGTGTCGACGGCGTGAACCTTGAATGCGGGAATCAGCTCCATCCGGTCCGGTCCCGCCGCCAAAGAGCCGCGCTCGCCGAGAGTAATGACCACGCGGCGCATTCCCTGGCGCAGCAGAAACTGCGCACACTTTTTTGCATCATCGATCGAATGCACCGGCATTCCCGTGATCGCTTCGGCTTCGCTCTCATTGGGAATGAAATAATCCGCGGTGCCGACTTCCTGGTAGTCAACCGGCTGTGCCGGAGCGGGATTCACGATGCAGCGGATGCCATAAGCCTTAGCGAACTTCACGGTGTGGTAGACGGTGCGCAACGGAATCTCAAACTGCATGATGACGGTGGCTGCCTTGCTGAGCAGGGGGGCGGCGGCATCCACATCTTCGGGCGAAAGCGTGTCGTTTGCGCCCTTCACGACAATGATGCGATTTTGACCGCTCGGATCCACAAAGATAGGGGCGACCCCGCTGGAAACGCCCGCGGCGATGCGCACGTACGTCGCGTCAATTCCCTGCGATTCAAAGTTCTTGATCGTGGCGGGGCCAAATAGATCGCTCCCTACTTTTGCCACCATGCCCACGTTCGCTCCGCAGAGACGCGCGGCAACGGCCTGATTGGCGCCTTTGCCGCCGAAGCCGAGATCGAACTTCTTGCCGAAGATCGTTTCCCCTGGCCGCGGGAACACGTCATTGAACGTGGTAAGGTCCACATTGGCGCTGCCCACGACCGCAATAAAGGATTGCTTGGCCATCATTTTTCCTCTGGTGATTCTGCGCGCGAATTATATAAGAACCCGGCCAGGGAACCGCATAAACTCTCGATTGCGAGGCGAAATGTCTCGCCGTTGACCTCCAGTGAGGGCCATGCTGCAAGAATCTCCGGTATGACCTTGACAGGTTTCTTTTCCTTGAGTACAAGCAGCGACAGTCACGGTATGCGAAAACAGCATCAGGCCCTGCGTTTTTGAAGAGGAATCGGTTTATCCGCAAAGGAGTCGCAAATTTATGTTTGTTCCTCACACTTTCGGTATTGCTCTTCTAATGATATTCACAAGCGCGATCTGTTGGGGCTCCTGGGCGAACACCTATAAAGGTGTGAAGAACTACCGTTTCGAATTGTTTTACTGGGATTACGCCCTCGGCATTTTCCTGATCGCGGTCGCGCTGGCGTTTACGATGGGCAATACTTCGAATGATGCTTCGAGTTTTCTGAACAACATCCGTGCGGCGGATCGATCGAACTTCATTTACACGCTTGCTGGCGGCGCGGTTTTCAACCTTGCGAACCTCCTCCTTGTCGCCGCAATCGACATGGCCGGTCTGGCGATTGCCTTTCCCGTTTCGATTGGAATTGCGATGGTAGTCGGCGTGGTTTCAAGCTATGTGCTGCAACCGAAGGGGAATGCGGCATTGCTCGCAGCTGGGGTCGCTTGCGCCGTTATCGCGGTGATCCTCGATGGCAAGGCTTACGGAAGCCTTACGAGAGCCAGCCGGTCCGTTTCCCGGAAGAGCATCATGATCTGCGTCATTTCCGGAATCCTGATGGGTCTCTGGGCTCCGTTCGTCACTCACGCGATGACCCAGGGAAACACCCTGGGTCCCTACAGCATTGGCGTTTTCTTTACGCTCGGGGCGCTGCTCTCCTGCCTTCTCTGGAATGTCTATTTCATGAAGAATCCTCTCGTGGGAGAACCCGTGAATTTCGGCGAATTTTTTCACGGTCCTGCTTCAGGCCACATGCTTGGCCTGATGGGTGGCGTCATCTGGGGTAGCGGCACGGTCTTCAATCTTGTCGCCGCGAATTTCACCGGCGTGGCAATTTCTTATGCGATCGGCCAGTCCGCCCCCATGGTTGCGGCCTTGTGGGGAGTTTTCGCCTGGAAAGAATTCGAGGGCTCCAATCGTCAGGCGAAGACGTTTCTCGGCCTCATGTTCTTGTTCTATATTGTCGCGATTCTTCTGATAGCCAAGGCCAATAAAGCGGGCTGATTGGGGAATGCCGAACGCTGTTCGAATGGAAATGGGAAAGTTCTAGTTGCTTCTACGCCGCGAACACGTTGCGCACCATGAACCACAAGTTCGCGGGGCGTTCCGCCAGTCGGCGCACGAACCACGGATACCAATAGCTGCCGTAAGCGACGAGCACGATGGAAGTACAGCCCTCGCTCGCGAGACGCTCCTGCTCGGTGCGCTGTATGCCGTAGAGCATCTGCACCTCGAAATCCGCCTTCCTAAAACCTTCCGTGGACGCAAATTCAGAGAGTCGTCTGATCAGCGTCACGTCATGCGTGCCGAAAGCGGCCCGCCCGCAACGATTCTCTTTTTTTGCCCGCAACATTTCTTTCCCTCGGGCGAAATAGTTTTTGTCGACATCCTGCTTGCGGGCAAACGCGATTTCAGGCGGCTCGTTGTATGCCCCTTTGACCAATCGGATCGAAGGCCGCAGCGGCAGAAGTTGAGCAAGGTCATCTTTTGTTCGATGAAGATAAGCCTGCAGGCATATGCCAACATTGGGATGTGTCTTCAGCGCGCGGCGATAGAGATCCAGTGTCGCGTCCACATAGTTGCTCGCCTCCATGTCCACCCAGACGATGGAGTCCTTTTGCGCACACTCAATAATGGCATTCAAATGCTCGAAGCAAAGATCCGGCGAGAGATCCAAACCGAGTTGCGTCAGTTTGACGGAAATTTCCGCTTGCAGACCTCGTTCCCTAATGCGCTCCAGAACCTCGAGATAGTGTTCGGTAACCTGCCGAGCCTCGGACTGGTCCTTGATGTTTTCGCCCAGGTGTGTAAAAACCGTTCCAATCTTCTTGCCGCGCAGAGTTTGTGCCGCGCCAAGCGCGTCCCCGAGCGTCTCGCCGGGCATGAATCGGGATACCGTGCGCCTTACAAACGGGTAATGCGCTGCCCGTTGGCGCAACCACTGATTTTGAGATGCCGCGAGCAGCATCGATCGCATCAGACTCATGAGTGCCTTGCCTCTTTGCCCGGTAACGCAAGCGCTTGCGGCTACTGCCCGCTCACCATTCTAAACCGCATTGTAATGCGAGTTGGTTCTCTATTTTCCGGAGAACGCTTAGCGATCCCGCGGCCGCGAAAACGAAGCTACGGGCAGGCCGAGCGCTTCCTTCGCAGCCGCCGCGCTGGAACGGCGGACCGCACCAGCCTCGCGGCCGAGGCGCGCTTCACTCTCCGCTCGAGCTTCTGCGATGGTGGCGAGCTCAGCGCCAGGAGAAGAGTTCACTAGCTCTTGGGCGCGAAGAAGAGACGCGAAAACGAGCCGCTCCGGTTGGTGCTGCCGACGCAGAAACTGCCCGTAATTAAACCAGTCGCTTCCAGCGCTGACCGGGTCGGAAAGCGAAGCATCGATGGCCAGCGCCCGCTGATACGCTGTCGCTGCTGCCACCATGCCCTGTCGTTTCTCCTCTAAGTCGGCCAAGTGAACGAGGGCGAGGCTCCGCAGCGCCTTGTCATTCGCTTTTTCTGCGAATTGGATTGCCGCGTTGTAGCCCTCGAACGCCTCGTCCTGATGATTGGCAGCAGCGTCTGCGTCTGCAACTTTGACCAGCGCAGCGATCACGGTAGCGGTCTCCCTGCGGTGTTCGTCTCGATGAGAAGCCACAATCTGCAAATAGGCTCGATAGTGTCGCGCCGCCGCCTGCGCTTCGCCGCGCCTGTCGAGCGCCTGCGCAAGATACATTTGGGCATTCGCTTGACCGGGTTCGATAGCAATGGCGCGCTGCCAGCTATCAATGGCCTCATCGCCGTGCCCTTGGCGTTGCGCCAAAAGCGCATAATTCACCAGCGCATCGGTGTTCCGTGGCCAACGGAAGAGAATCTTTTGGTATTGCACATACGCGTCCGCTTCTCTTCCCGCTTCGATCAAGCCTCGGGCGTACGCTTCTTGCAGCGGAAGGGTTTCCGGGCTGATCGAAGCCGCTCGCCGGAGCGCCGCAAGCGAAGCATCGCGCTTTCCCGCCAGCGTCTCCGCGCGCGCCAGCCGCATCTGTACGGAACTGTCATCGGGATTCAGCTCTGCCGCGCGCTCAAGAGCCGGGAGACTGTCCGCCTCACTCGACCAGTAGAAATGCAATTGATCCATTGTCGCCCACGCGAGAAGCAGCGCAACACTGCCGATTCGAATCCCTCTTGCCGCAGGCGAGGAACTGGTCAGCCAGTGCGCCGCGGATTGAAGCGCGCCTCGCTCTTGCGCTTCCGAACCCTGGACTCTTTCTTTGGTATTGAGCAAAAATGCTGCAACGCGCGAATCGCGCAGTTTCCAGAGTGCCCCGTCGAGAATAAAGTGATGGATGTTCACAAGGGCGGTAAATGTCAGGAAGCTGGCGGCGAAATCTGCGTGGAAGATGCGGCTCGCGATCCACGGTCCGGGAATAAATAACGCGATTCCCCCGGCAATCAGAGTCCACAGATACCGTGAAAACCTCCAGTGGACATCGCCTCGCTCGCGCGCTTCGCGCTCCTGGTAATAGCTCGTGATCCATAGATACTGCGCCGAATGAAGCACGGCCAGAATGCCGCTGCTGTAGCGCGTTTGTGGCACCTCGTGACCACTGAAAAGTTCGATCATCGCGGGCAGCAGGAACCACAGGAACTGTGTGACGGCCAGTGTCAGCGGCGCGAGGATCGCCAGCAGGCTGCTGCGCCGCGACATGGAAACCAAAGCCCAGCCACCCGCCCCCAGGAAAAAAAGTGCAAGCACGGCTCGCGCGGGAAGGGTGACTCTTGCCGGCAGGCCGAGCGAAAGAATCAGTGCGTCGCCCGAGGAACCCGTGTGAAAGCTCAGCATCAACAGGAGAAACGAAGCAATGAAAGACAGATGGATAGCGTTTCTTTCCGCGGAACTCGGCGCGAGTCCCGAACGGCGCGCGAACATCATCAGCAACCCGAAGTTTTGCCCGGTGTAGTGCCAGGGGCTCCAGCAGATGTACAGCGTGAAAATCCAGGGAAGCAGTGGATACCAGACGTGCGCGACGACTCCTGCCAGCGCCAGCAACAACGCGATATGCACCGTGAAAATCCGGTATTTCTCAAACTCCGTGCGCGTGTGGTACGCGCGGTAGACCGTGGCCATGAAGTGCGGGTAATTGCATAGCAGCGCCAAAAAATAGAACGCGACTGCCCACGCCCGGGCGTACGTGATTGTCGCGTAGAAAGCCAGCAAAAGAAGAGGGGCTGACCAAGCTCCGCAGCCGACCAAAAGATCGATCCAGGGGCGATAAATCCAGGGACTCTGTCCCGAGAATGTTGCCGGTGCGGACCGTGGCGGCGTGGTTGTGAGTGTTGACCCCATCCGATCGAAGCGTAGCGCAGGAAAACTGTTCTTGTGGGAATACCGCGCGGATCAAATGTGGAATCGGTTACTTGCGTTCTCGTTCGAAGATCAGAAAACGGCGAGCACTCGGAGAAGTACACCAGCCAGCGAGCCACCGATGAGCGGTCCGATCACGGGAATCGGCGCATAGCCCCAATCGGATCCGCCTTTCCCTGCAATTGGAAGAATCGCGTGCGCGATGCGCGGCCCGAGGTCTCGTGCCGGGTTGATGGCATATCCCGTTGGGCCCCCCAGAGACAGACCGATGCCCCAGACAAGGCTTCCGGCGAGATACGGCCCGAGTCCGGCGGCGGGCCCCGCCGCGGAGACGCTCTTCGAAAAAATCGCGCCAATGACGAAAACAAGCACGAAAGTTGCAATGATTTCGCTCAGCAAATTCGCAAGGACATTTCGAATTGCCGGCGCGGTACAAAAGCACCCCAGCTTCGCAGCAGCGTCCGGCGTCTCCTTCCAGTGCGGAAAGTAGTGCAGCCAGACAAGCGCGGCTCCCACGATTGCCCCGAGCATCTGTGCCGCAAGGTAAGGAGCAAATTTGCTGAAATTGCCCTCACGCACCGCGAAGCCGATCGTCACCGCGGGATTCAAATGTGCATCGCTGCTCCCGCAAGCAATGGCCGTGAAGACGCCTGCCATCACTGCGAACGCCCACCCGGCAGTGATCACCATCCAGCCGCTGCCCTCCGCTTTCGAACGTTTGAGCAGCACGGCGGCGACAACTCCATCGCCTAGCAAGACAAGAATCATCGTGCCGAGAAATTCACCGGCCAGCGGAGCCTCCGTCAGGATTCAATCCAGTCAAACGATCGCGTGACCGCTTTCTTCCACTGCCTGTACAGGTGCTCGCGCTCGGGTTCGGCGAGATGCGGCTTCCAGATGCGGTCGGCGGCCCAGTTGGCGCGTAACTCTTCCAAGCCGGAAAAGAATTTTACCGCCAAGCCGGCGGCATAGGCTGCGCCGAGCGCTGTCGTTTCTTGTATCACGGGGCGCACCACCTGGCGGTTCAAGATATCGGCCTGAAACTGCATCAACAACTCGTTCGCTACCATGCCGCCATCCACGCGGAGGCTTGCGAGGCCGATATGCGAATCTTTCTCCATCGCTTCGACCACTTCTCGCGTCTGAAATGCCGTGGCTTCCAGAACCGCGCGCGCGATGTGCCCTTTATTCGCGTAGCGCGTCAGGCCGGCGATAACCCCGCGCGCATTTCCCTTCCAATACGGCGCATACAGCCCGGAAAACGCCGGAACGAAATAAACGCCGCCATTGTCGTTGACCGTTCGCGCCAGTGGCTCCACATCCGGGCTCTTCTCAATGATCCCAAGATTGTCGCGGAGCCACTGCACCAGCGCCCCGGTAATGGCGACGCTCCCTTCTAAGGCGTAATGCGCCGCCCCGCTGCCAAACTTGTAGGCAACCGTGGTGAGCAAGCCGAAGTTCGAAGGCACCGGCCGCTCGCCCGTGTTCATCAGCAGAAAGCAGCCTGTGCCATAAGTGTTTTTGACCTCACCCGGGCGAAAGCACGCCTGGCCCACCAGCGCCGCCTGTTGATCGCCAAGGATTCCGGTGACGGGAACGCCCGCGATCGCGGCGAGAGTCGATTCGCCGTAGACTTCACTGCTTGAGCGCACCTTTGGCAGAACCGTGCGCGGAATGTCAAACGCCGCGAGCAACTTTTCGTCCCAATCCAGGGTTCTTAGATTCAGGAGCTGAGTGCGGCTCGCGTTGGTGACGTCCGTTACATGAACGCCTCCTTGAGGTCCGCCGGTCAGGTTCCAAAGGAGAAAGGTATCGATATTTCCAAATAGCAACTCGCCCGCTGCGGCTTTCCCCCGGGCGCCCGGAATATTTTCAAGCAGCCAGCGCAGCTTCAGGCTGCTGAAATACGTGCTCAGCGGCAATCCGGTCTGCTGTCGGAAGCGATCTTGGCCGCCCTCCGTGGCCAAGCGCGCGACATCTTCCGCAACACGCGTGTCCTGCCAAACAATCGCATGGGCAACCGGCTTGCCGGTCTTGCGCTCCCAAAGGACGGTGGTCTCCCGCTGGTTGGTGATGCCGATCGCGGACAGATCCGAAGCGCGCAATCCGCGCTGCTCGAGCGCTTCTGCAATCACTTCTTCCGTGCGGCGCAGGATTTCTAGCGGATCGTGCTCCACCCAACCCGGCTTTGAAAAAATCTGTTCGTGCTCCTTTTGCGCCACGGCGGCGACACGCGCGGACTGGTCAAACACCATGAATCGCGTGCTCGTCGTGCCCTGATCGATCGCCCCAATGTAGTTTTTCACCGTGCCGGTCCTTTTTGTTGACGCTGCAGCATACTACGCCACTGGCTCTCCTTGCTTCATGCAAAAGGCCGCCCATCCCCACGTGGGGAAACGCTCTGCGCACTCTTGAGAGTAAGACCGGCCGTGGGTGTACTACTTTTCGGGCCGGCTGTGCATCTAATCGAATGGAGATAGGTAAAAGGAGTTATTTCGATGATGAAGAAAGCAAATCCAAGCCGTCTTGCCCTGTTGATCGGGACACTCGCCTTGGTGTGTGGATTTTTTGCAGCAAATGCCCTTGCTGTGGAGCCGGGGACCGTCACCATGACGGTAACTGCCGTCGGCAAGAAAAACACCAGCCCACCAATCGTTACCAAAGACAACGTCCAGCTTTTTCTGAACAAGGAGCGCGCCCAAGTTGCCGATTGGAAGCACGGCGAAAAGCTATATCTTGCCGTATTGATTGATGATTCGCTGGACAGCGACATCGCCAACCAGTGGAACGATCTGAAGGCGTTTTTCGCCGGCCAGCCTGACACTACCTATATTTCTGTGGCCTACGCGCGCAATGGCACCGCCATGCTCGCCCAGGATTTTACCAACGACCATGAACTTGCGGCCAAAGCTTTGCGCCTGCCCCTCGGCGGAGGAGGCGCGTTCTCGAGTCCCTATCTCGCGCTTCTGGATCTGATGAAGCGATTGCCTGCTTCCGCGGACAGGCGTTCCATTCTCTTGATCTCTTCCGGGATCGACTATTTTCGCGGAGATTTTGGGACCAGGAGCCCGGATCTCGATTCAACCATCAGTCGCGCGCAAAAGCAGAATATCAACGTTTGGACGATCTATGCTCCAGACGCGGGGCACAGGGCGCGCGGATTCTTCCTCACTTTCAGGGCGCAGTCGAATCTTAGCCAGCTCTCGGATGAAACGGGCGCCGAATCCTATTATCTTGGGACCGGCGCGCCCGTCACCCTCAAGCCCTATTTTGATGAACTCTCCACGCACCTCAGCAACCAGTACCTCCTGACGTTCAAGGCCAGCGGAGGAGCCAAGGGACGTTTCGAGCGCCTCCGGGTGGTTGCAACGGAGCTGCCCTCCGTTGAATTTTTGGCGGCCCCGCAAGCTTTTCTGCCTGCGGGGAAGTAAGCAGCGAAATCGGTTTGATTGAAAACAGAAAGGCGCGGATCATCTAGTCAGTGCCTCTTTCTTTGAGGCTGAACAAACGGTCTCAAGCGGTACTGCGCGGCCGAATTGATTTTCAACTTCATGTCGTGTTGCTCGACGCAAAAAAGGATCCGAGCGTCGCCGCAAAGCAGTCGCCTTGTTGCAAAAGATTCACGAGCATGTCGCGAATCAGCGAAAAGATTTTCAGCACAAGGAAGCATTGAAACTGGTGCAGAGGTAGGGAGTCATCGCCGTAGAGGATTTAACCGTAAAAGGACTTGCCGGCGGCAGGCTTGCTAAGTCTGTCCAGGATGCGGGTTGGGGCGGATTCCTGCAGATGCTTGCGTACAAGGCTGAGAGTGCCGGTCGCAAGCTATGCGCTGTGGATCCCCGCGGTACCAGTCAGACGTGTGTATGTGGAGCAAAAGTTCCGAAGCGCTTGGCGGACAGAGAGCATGTCTGTACCGCGTGCGGATGGATGGCCTCACGTGATCATGTCTCGGCTCAAGTAATCCTCGAACGGGCACGGACGGTGCCTTCAAGCGCCAACGTAGGTGAGGTAAGGCCATGCCTAGCTTGAGAAGCCCCTCCCTTCAGGGAGGAGAGTATGTCACGGAAAGTAATCCTCAATCGTCAGAGCCGCTGAGCACTGCCGCTCGCGTGGAATCGCGGATCACCAGCTCCGGGTTCATCTTGTGCCGCGAAATGTTCCAATCGCGCTTTTCCAGCCCGGCGTTGACGCCTTCCATCACAATATTCACCGCCAGGTTTCCCATCGCTTCCAGCGGCTGCCTCACCGTTGTCAAAGACGGCGCCGACAGCGAGGAAAGCGGCACGTCGTCGAAACCCACTACCGAGCAATTCTCCGGCACTTTCACGCCCGCTTTGGTCAGCGCCCGGATCGCGCCCAGCGCGGTCAGGTCGTCGAAGGCCATCAATGCCGTGAACCGTTTCTTTCGCTGCAGCAATTCTTCCGTGAACCGGTAACCGCCTTCGAATCCCGAGTTGGGGTCGAAAGAATCCGGCAGTTGCAGGACGAGCGCAGGATCGATATCTAGTCCGGCCGAGTGTGCGAATTTCTGAATCCCTTTCCACCGCGGCGCGCTGTCGATCAGCATTTTTGGGCCGCGGATGAAGGCGATCTTGTGGTGCCCCAGCTGGTGGAGATGTTCGAGCGCCAGCCGCCCTCCCGCTTCGTTGTCCACCATCACCGAGCTGACGGCGTTACCGGGCATCTCCCATCCGATGGTCGCCGCGGTAATGTTTCTCTTGCTGAGGTCCGCGAGCAGTTGGATGTCCACGAACAGCCAGTTGGCTACAACGATCAATGCCTCGACGTGATGCTCCAGCAGCATTTCAAGGTATCGTTCGAACCGGTTTCTCTGGTTGTGGGCGTCGGCGAAGATCTGGACGTACGATGATTGATAGAGCGCGTTCTCAATTCCTCGCAAGACCGGCGTGCAAAATGGATCGGTAATGTCGAAGAACATCACTCCGACGCTATGGCTCCTTTTGCTGCGAAGGAAACGCGCCATCGCGTTGGGCCGGTAGCCAAGTTTCTTCGCCACTTCTTCGATGCGTTTTTTCGTGGCGGGTGCGATGTAGCGCGCCAGCGGCGCATTGTTCAGCACGATGGAAACTGTGGCGGGAGAGAAGCCGCTGGACTTCGCGACATCCCTCATGGTGATGGTCTGGTCCTTTCCGACTTGCCGCTTCACGCCCGCGCCTCCGGACGGATTATCATCCAGTGTTTGCGGCTCGAATTGCAATGGCGGTGCCTTCACGCGTTTGCGCGCGCCCTATTCGGCGGGCGCTTCAAATGACATGGTCTTTCGGAAACCGGATGTCTTCCATGCCCCGTAAATCAGCCCCGCAGCCACCCACACGGCGCCAAGTTTTTTTGCCGGCATACTGAGCTGCAGGAAGATGTAGCCGCAAATTCCAAAGCCGAGCAGCGGCCAAAGCACCGGCCACACCGTTTTCCGCTCCGCGCGTAGAAAGTAACGCACAAAAGCCGCTGCATTTACGCCCATGAAGGCGATAAACGCTCCGAAATTAAGCATCTCCGCTCCCCGCTCATAGGAGAGAAAAAACGAACCTGCCAGGGCAATCGCGCCGATCAAGATCACGTTGTTTGCGGGAATCTGCCGCTTCGCTTCGATCTTGCCGAAAAATCCCTTGGGGAGCGCGTCGTTGCGGCCCATGCCGTAAAGCAGCCGCGCCGCCGCCAACTGCGCGCCCATCCCGGATCCAATATTGGCGATCAGGATTGTGAAGTTCAGCAGCTGGAACAAAAAAAACCCACCGGCCTGCTTTGCGACCAGCGGAAACGCCGATTCCACCTGTTCCGCGGGAAACGGCTTCGAGCCCCACACCAGTTGTGCCGCGTACACTTCCAGCGAAGACAAAACTCCCGTCACCACGCACACCAGCACGGTGGCCAGCAGGACGTTCCTCCGCGGGTTCTCCACTTCCTCCGAGAATGTCGAAATGGCATCGAAGCCGATGTACGTCAGTACAGCGATGGATGTGCCGTGAAAAATGGAATTCAGATTGAACGTGGACGGATCGTAAAACGGCCGCGAAAAGAACCCCGCCCCATATTCGTGCAAGCCCAGCAAAAACCGGATCACAAATCCGAAAAACACGGTCACCACGATGGTCATCCCGGCGGCCAGCACGTCGTTGATTCGCGCCGAGGTCTTCACCCCTCGAAGGTTGAGCGCCGTAAACGCCGTTGCGTAGAAAATCGCGAGCGCCCAATACGGCATTCCTGGCAAAATGTTCTGCGTCAGTTTGCTGCATAGGATCGTGCAGATCAGCGGGTTGAGGATGTAATCCATTACCATCGCCCAGCCCGTCAGGTATCCGAGCCCGGGGTGGATTTCCTGGCCGACGTAGGTGTATGCGGACCCCGCGCTCGGATACACGCGCGCCAGCATCCCGTAACTGATCGCCGTGAACAGCATCGCCACCATCGCGATCAGAATGGTGGTCACCACGTGACCGCGCGCCGCGTTATTCACCACCCCGTAGATCCCCATCGGAGCGATCGGCTGGATGATCACGATGCCGATGATGATCAAGTTCCATAACGTCAGTGAACGCTTCAGCCGTGGCCCGGAACTCGCAGTGGTTTCGTCGCTCAAGCCCCTCTCCTTTCAGCGCAGGAATTACTCTTCGAAGTCGCGGCATCAGCCCTTCCGCATGGCCAAGTCGCAAGCCGCGGACGCCGCGTGCCACACCCCCGCTGGTCCATATTCAATCGTTTCAATGCTGACAGTGTGCGCAATCTTGCTCCCCCGCGCAACTGCAAAACCTTTCGCCTCGCCCGCATCTCCGTCGTAGTTGTGCGGCCGCATTTTGTCCTGCACTTTCGTACAGGCCGGTAACCCACAGGACGGTATCTCTTGCCTCACTGGCTCCTCGAATCCCCTGCAACAGAGTTGCCCCGTGAGTAGTCTAATTAAGTAGGCGCTCGGCCAGGAGAATAAAGATAAATTCGGGAAAACCCATGCGCAATGCTGCTCTCACGAACGGCCGCAGAAACACCACGATCTTCCTGGCGCATGTGGGTGCTTTTCTTTTTGTGGTCCTTGCTGCTTATTGGCTCCGCCGCATTGCTCTTCAGCCCGATGCCATTCTCCAGGGCTACCTGCAGATCGTCAGCGGCCTTCTCGCCTTTGTTTTCGCCGCCGTAACCCTCGTCCGTTTTCAGGGAACTCAGGATCGCATTTCCCTCATTCTCGGCGCTGGATTTCTTCTTTCCGGCGCTGTCCTTACGGCGACCAGCGTTCTCTTTTTTCAATTTTTCCCGGACGCCCCTCTTCGTTTCCTTTGGGCGCCTATCGCTTGGTGGCTTGGCCGCATGGTCTTGGCGCTCCTGCTCGTCGTGGCGCTTCTCGTTGAGCGCTTCCTCCCGCGTTCGCGTCATCCACGCCGCGAAATTGCCGGCGCTCTTTTGACCGTGATCGCGCTGACCTACGTGCTGGCCGCCGCGCTTCGTCGTTTGCCGCCGGAAGTCTCTCGGCATCCCGGCGCCTTCTTCCCCAACCCCGAGCAGTTGCTGCCCGGCGCAATTTTTCTGGTGAGCCTCGTTTGGTACCGCCGCCGCTTGTCCGTTGAAGATTCCGAGTTCGACCGCACCATTTATGCCGCCACCTGGCTGAACGTTGCCGCTCAGCTCTCGGCCGCTCAATCCGCGCGCTTGCTCGACGCTCCCTTCGTTTTCGCCCAGGCGCTTATGGTCTTGGGCTACGCCGTCGCGCTGGGTGGCGCGCTTCTCGATAACGCCCGGCTCTTCGAGCAAGTTCGCCATCTTGCCGTCAGCGACCCGCTCACCGGTCTCGCCAACTACCGCCGCCTGCTCGATGTTCTTGAAAACGAGACGGAGCGCACCGATCGCAACGGCCGGCCCTTCTCCGTGCTGCTTCTCGACCTCGATGAATTGAAAAAAATAAACGACAGCTACGGCCATCTCGTCGGCAGCCGTGCCATCTGCCGCCTCGCCGATATTCTCCGCATTCATTGCCGCGCCGTCGATACCGCCGCGCGATATGGCGGCGACGAATTCGCCCTCGTTCTCCCGGAATCGCAGGAAGAGGAAGCACACCGAGTCGCAAATCGCATCCGCGAAGTTCTCGCCAGCGACGGCGAACAACCGCCCATCTCCGCGAGTATCGGCATATCCATCTACCGCGGCGATGGCGAGCGTATCGAAAAGCTTCTTTCGGAAGCGGACCAGGATCTGTATGCGGAAAAGGCAAAGCGGGGAAGACACCCCGCGTCCGATCCCCGCCGTCGTAGCCCGAAATCCTAAACCGCTCGAGTTGATTTTACTTTATCGTTAGTCAGTTGCTTTTATCGAATGGAATTGCCGTCGGCATCCACGACGTGCACCGTGCCGAGGTTCAGCTCGCGAATTCCGGCCTCCACCTTGGCAAGGTCTCCGACCACCACCCACAACAATCGATCTGGGTTGAGGAAGGACTTCCCCGCGGCCGTGAGAGCGTTTGTCGTCAGCGCCCGCACCTTCGACGCATACGTCGAGTAGTAGTCGTCGGGCAAACCATATTGCACGATATTCTCAATCGCATCTCCGACCTCGCTCATGGTTTCGCGCGAACCCGCCAGGCGCAGGGTTCGATTGTCCTTGTCCTTATTGAGTTCATCCTGCGAGATGGGACGGGCGCCAAACATGTCGCGCAACTCTTTATTGAGCTCAACGAGAGATTCTTTCGTCTTATCCGTCTGCACCGGCGCTCGCGTCACCCAGGCGCTGTCGCCGCGCGCAAACTGAAACGCCGTGCCAGCGCCGTAAGACCAGTGCTTGTCCTCACGCAGGTTCATGTTTACGCGCCCGCCGAACGTTCCGCCCAGAATGTCATTCCAGATTCCCAGCACAATTTCCTGCGGGCTGTTGCGCGGCGGTGCGATCGTTCCCGCCAGGATAAAAGACTGTGCCGCGCCCGGTTTATCGATCAAAAACACTTCGACTTGCTTCGGCGCCGATACGTTCGAAATGCTCTTCTTCGGCGTATTCCCTTGCCTCCAGGACGCAAAAGCCTTTTCGAGTTGCGGCTTAATTTCCGCCAGCGTGGTGTCGCCCACGATCACCAGCGTACTGTTATTCGGCCGGTACCACATGTCGTGGAATTTGGCGATTGCATCGCGCGTCAATTTGGCGACGCCCGCTTCGGTCAACTCCAGTCCGTAGGGATGCTCCTTGCCGTAAAGCGCCGGAGTAAGCACGCGGCCCGCCATCGCGCCGGGGGAAGTCTTCGCTCGCTGAATCGCGGCAATCTGCAGCTTCTGCTGGCGCGCGAAGTCTTCCTGCGGGAACGAAGGATGGAGCAACACATCGGAAAACAACGCCAGCGATGGCTCCAGCTTGCTCTTCAACGAGGAGAGATAAACCGTCGAACTGTCCAGCCCGGAAGCGGCCTCGAGCTCTGCTCCCAGCCTCTGAATCTCATCGCTGATTTGCAGCGCATTGTATTTGTTGGTGCCGCTGGTCAGCAAGGAGGACGTCATACTCGCGGTACCCGGCGTGGCTGGACTGTCCGCGGAGGTGCCCGCATCCACGAGCATGGTGAAATCCACAAGTGGCAATTCATGGCGTTCCGCCAGAACGACTTTCAAACCATTCGAAAGCGTCATGCGTTCGAACGCCGGCAGCTTCACGTTTGGCGTCGCGCCGACCTCGGGGAGCTTCGAACGATCCGCGCCCGCGCTCGCCGCCTTGTATTCCGGATAGGGCTCCACTTCGAGTTGATAGAGACCGTCGCTGAGCCAGCGCCGCGCCGCATCGCGCAAATCCTGCGCCGTCGCTTTGCGCACGCGGTCCAGCGAAATCAGGTACTGTTCCGGATTTCCCGTGAATACCTGGCCGCGAGCGAGGATGTCGGATTTCCCGCCAAAGCCTCCGATGCGGTCGAGCCCGCGCACGAGATTCGCCTCATAGGCTGTCTTGACGCGTTCCAACTCTTCCGCCGTTGGTCCGTCCTTCAGGAATTTGTCCAGCTCTTCCTGCACATCCTTGTTAATGGGGGCCAGGCTTCCCCCGGGTTTCGCCGACGCACCAACGATGAACTGGCCGCCGATTTCATTCGGATTGATGCCGCAGTTCACCGAGGTCGCCACTTGCTCGTCATAAACGAGCCGCTTGTAAAACCGCGAATCCTTGCCCTCTGCCAGCACGTCGCTCACGAGGTCCAGATAATCGGTGTCGGCCTGGCCGTATTCCGGAACATTCCAGACGTTGAACACGCGCGCCACCGGGACGCGGTCTTGCGCCTGCTGGCGGTGCACGCCGGTCATTTTCGCCACCCATTCCCTCTGGTGCGCGACCGGGGGACCGGCGGGGATATCCCCAAAATACTTTTGGACCTTTTCACGTGCCGTTTTCACATCGATATCGCCGGCAATCACCAGCGTGGCATTCGAAGGCCCATAATAAGTCTTGAACCACTCCTGCACATCCGCGAGCGACGCCGCGTTCAAATCCTCCATCGAACCGATCGTCGTCCACGAGTAGCCATGCCCGGCGGGATAGGTGTTTTCGGTGATCAGGTACCGCGATATGGAATAGGGCTGGTTATCGCCCTGGCGCTTTTCGTTCTGCACCACGCCGCGCTGCAGTTCGAGGGTCTCCTTGTTAATGGTGTTATAAAAATGCCCCATGCGGTCGGATTCCACGAACAGCGCATAATCCAGCGCTGATGTGGGCACATCCTCGAAATAGTTCGTGCGGTCGGAATTGGTCGTGCCGTTGAGGTCCGTAGCGCCCACGCGCTCCATCGCGTCGATGTAGCGCCCCTTGAGGTTTTCGCTGCCGCCGAACATCAAGTGTTCGAACAGGTGTGCAAACCCGGTCTTCCCCGGCTTCTCGTTCTTCGAGCCCACGTGATACCAGATGTTCAGAGCTACGATCGGCGCCTTATGATCTTCGTGAACGATCACGGTCAGCCCGTTCGGAAGCACAAATTTCTCATAGGCGATCTTGATGTCTTGCCCTGATGCGCCGAGCGTCATCATCGTCAACAGCCCCATCGCCGCGATCAGAACAAAAGCCCGCACCACTCGATTAGTCTTCAAACGCATTGTTCCTCCGTATTTTCGATTCTCTCCCGTCTGCATTTCTCAGGAAAGTCTAGCCCGCCCAAGGGTCCTGTAGGGCCCGCCTGGCGCTTACCCCGGCTCTTGTCGGGGAGGCGGGCCGCTCTTTTTGTTTGCGATGTGGCGACTCAGAAAGGCAAACGAAGAACCACCTCTCAAATACAAGACGCATGGCGTCCACGGAAGTTTCAACAGGTGGTCGGGCTTCGGCCACCATCAGTATACCGCGCGCTTCTGGATGGTATCCTTTGTTGCCAGCGAAAATCGCGCCTCGGCTGCGGTGCCGCCGAGCAGTTGGCCCGCAACATATTCCCCGATCGCCGGGCCGTGCTTGAACCCATGCCCGGAGCCCCCGCCTGCAAACCACACATTTTCCA
>QHZB01000047.1:0-834 GCA_003224525.1 Acidobacteriota bacterium
CATTCTTTCGCCAAGAAGAAGTTCGCTTGGATTCGATACCTCGTTGCCGCCCGGAATGAAGCACAGATTCTGGTCCGGACCGCTTTGAATAATCGCAAACTCATCGGCTTCCCCGCGGAGATAGTCAGTCAAGCCGGGGGTGGAAGGCGCCCCCAGGGCCAAATGAAGGCTCGACGCTCGGAGGTCAGCGTCAATCAGAAGAACGCGACGGTCGGGCTGGCGGACAATAGACTGTGCGAGATTTGCAGCGACAAACGTCTTGCCTTCTGCGGGAACACTGCTGGTAATAACGACGCGCTTCAACAAGCGCGTATCAGCAATCTGAGACAGCCGCGACCTGAGAGTTCGAAACGGCTCGGCCCCGATTTTCTTGCTGTCGGTGCCTCCGAACACGCTCATGCGCGGATCCAGTGTCCATTTCGGATGGGCACAGCGATTCAAGAGCTGCTCGAATCGGAGGAAAGTCTGTTTATCCGCCTTTGCACTCCCGTTTTTTGGAGCTGTGTCCAGTCCATTCCCTGCTGGGGCTGAGCGAATATTTCCTTCCGTTACTTCGACGAAAGTCTGCGCCGAGCTTGCCGGCGGTTGCCAGGCCCTCTCCTCGGCAGCCTTCTTTAACGCATCATGTATCCGACTCATCTTTTCCCTTTCGAACCTTCGCTCAACCAGTGACGGTCAAACACGTGTCCCGATTGCGCCCCAGCTTGGTTGATTCTTAAGCGCCTCACTCTTTCCTTGAGACAACACTTCGAGAAAGGGCACAAACGCAAGCACCGGAAGTTTGATTGCGAGTTCGACATCACGTTCAGTATGCATCGATTTGTCACCAATAGC
>QHZB01000047.1:900-4325 GCA_003224525.1 Acidobacteriota bacterium
CTCTGTTGCTGGCTCTCAAGATCACCAGCCAACCCTGCATTCTGCCTTTTTTTCAGAAGATCTTTGTAGAAGTCCTGCGCTGTCTGATAGTTGCGGGTCAATTCCTTCAACTGCTGCTCGATCATGGGACTAGCCTGAACGCGTCTTTGTAACAGGCGAATTGCATCTTGGATTTGACCTTGTCGCTTGGTCAAATCTGCGATGTTCATATCGTCCTGCCGTAGTCTTGCTCGGAGTTGGTGAATCTGTGGGGGTTCTGTCGCTGCTGCTTGCGTCGAACCATTCGCAGCTGGGTTATTCTTGGATGCTTCCGCCATCCGTTTTTTAAGTTCTTCAATCTGGCGCTTAAGCTTGATGACATCTGGATACTCGGGAGTGTAGCGTGCTTGCAAGCTCGTAAGTTGGTCTTCGAAGGCGCTCAACTGCTGTTCCGCAGTCTCAGGGTCTTGCCCTGTCTGTGACGCCTTCCAGTTCGCTTCTTGCTGGCCGAGGAGGGATTCATTAAAAGCTTTATCTTGGTGCGCGCGACTCAATGCCTGAGTATTGGCATCTAGCTGTGCGTTCATCCCCGTCAAAATATTGAGGTTGCTTTGCTCTTCTTCCGGCAAAGACCCTAGATACTGCCGCTTGAACTGGGCAAATTTCGCATCTTGGTCATCTAAGTTCTTCTTAGCCTCTTCGAGTTGTTTGCTTAGAAAACTCGTGGTTTCATTCGCCTGTTGCTTGCGCTCACGCGCGTCCTGTTCCAGGAACATGGAGGTGATTTCAGTACATATTTGTTGAGCAATTTGCGGGTTATCAAAGGTTACGTCTACGTAGAAACCCGGCAGTTGCCGGCTCTGCGTACCGGGCGTCGGCTCCAGTGGCTTGATTTCCACCGCGGTTCGCAACCGTTCGACAAGATCTTCTATGTGAACCCGGCCCCGGGCCTCAGCGTACAGGCCGAATTTCTCAATGATGGGCTGCAGGCGTGTCCGGCTGAGGATCTGCTCTTTCATGGACGCAAGGCGGTGGTTCAAGTCCTCGGTGACGACCGGCTTCACATAGTCTGGACCAACCGTAGGCTGCTCCACTAGCACCATAGTCTGCGAGGTAAATCGTTTGGGAAGGACAAAGGTGGCGCCCAGGCCTATTCCTCCTAGGAAGACCGTAGACAGCGGGAGAATCCACCAGTAGCGCCGCACGGTGCGTTTCGCTTCTGCTAAACCAATTTCGCCATTCCGGACCATGATTGCCTCTATTCCAATCTTACCTACATCACGACAGCAGCTTTATCACCCGATACAACAATCCTGGACATCGCCAATCCCCACCGCGGCGCAGGCAGGCTCCTGCATCAAGACTTGGGAAGCACGGGGTATGCCAGCTAGCACAGCCCTTCGTCGTACCCGTGTCGCATTTAAGTTGTTTTTTATCATATGCTTATGAAAAGCACATCGCGCAGTTTTCCGTAGGGGGCTAATCCGTCCCTTTTTTGGAGCACAGGAAGTGGAACTACTCTACCCATATTATCCTCTTAATTCTCCTTTTCTGAGTTCCACCGCACAACAAATTGACTCTGAGCCTGGCGCGGGGATATGTGGATACCTCTGATGAAGGAATGAAAAGCCTTTGTAATGATCAAGTTACATAAATCCCGAGACCTCCGTCCGTGCACTCCTTCTCAGGGCTTAAAATTGCATCCTGTACTGGCGGAAAAGAGGTGCTTGCCTGTGTATTCCTTTAAATCGACGCCGATCAGGCGCAAAACGAGTTTGGTACTGTCTTATGGGCTTTTCCTGCTCCTGGCCGCCCTCGTGGCTGGCTGCTCGCGCGACCCCAATGTGCGCAAACTGAAGTTCCTCCAGCAAGGTGACGTCTATTTCGAAAAGGGTAAGTATCCCGAGGCCAACATCTCCTACAGCCGTGCCTTGCAGATCGACCCGCGCTTTGTCGAGGCTCACTACAAGCGCGCCCAGTGCCTCCTCAAGCAGAACAGTTGGGCGGCGGCCTTCCAAGAGCTCTCGCGGACGGTTGATCTGCAGCCGGAAAACTGGCCCGCCCAGCTAAACCTGGGTCAACTCTTTCTCGCCGATGGTAAACTTCAGGAAGCCAAAGATCGCGCCCTCCTCATCCTTCAAGGCAACCCAAAACACGCGGAGGCACAATTACTTTTGTCCGACGCGGACGCTGCCTTGGGGAATCTGGAGGACGCTCTCGAGGAAGCAAGAAATGCTACAAAAATGGCCTCGGATCGTTCAGCAAGTTTTATTAATTTGGGTCTGATCCAGGCAAAAGCCAACGCCTTCGACGACGCAGAGGCAAGTCTCAAGAAAGCACAATCTCTCGATCCTGTATCGGTCACTCCGCTGTTAGCCTTAGCAAATCTCTACGAGCGGCAGAAACGGTGGGCCGACGCAGAGAAAGAATTTCAGGCAGCGATCAGCCTCACACCCAAGTCAACCATGCCACGTATCGGCCTAGCGGGTGTTTATCTCGCTCAAGGGCAAGAGTCGTTTGCGGAAAAGGTTCTGACAGACGCCAAACAACAATTGAGTGACGATCCGGCGGCGTACCGTATGCTCGGTGATTATTATCTGAGCCGCGGAGAAAACGCCAAGGCCGTCGCGGAATTCGGGAGCCTCTCTGCGGTACATCCGAATGATCTGACCGTAAGAAAAACTTACATTCAACTCCTGATCACGAATAAGAGGATCGACGAAGCCAACCAACTCAATGACGCGATTCTAAAGAAAACACCGAAGGATGCGGAGGCGCTGATCCTGAAGGGGCAGATTCAGCTCCAGCAGAAGAAAGTGGATGAAAGCGTTCAATCGTTAGAGCAGGCTCTCAAGTACGCCCCCGAAAATGCCATGGGGCATTACCAGCTTGGTGTGGCATTCCAGCAGAAGGGCAGCACTCAGCAGGCTAAAAGCGAGTGGCGCGAAGCGGCACGATTGCGTCCCAATCTTTCTGAAGCGTGGCGGGCGCTCGCCGCCAATGCTTTGCAACACGGAGACTGGAGAGAGCTCGAACCCATCGCTGATCAAATCAAGACCATCGCTCCGCGCTCCGCAGAGGGCTATCTGTATCATGCAACAGCTAGAATGAATCAAGGCGACGCCTTGGCCGCGGAAGCGGATTTGAATCAAGTGCTCTTGATCGCTCCAAACAGTGCGCTTGGATACGTCAAGCTCGGCCAGCTGCGTGGGGCACAAAAGCGTTTGGACGAGGCAGAAAAAATGTTCCGCCAAGGTCTTGCTCGAGATACCCATTCTCTAGAGGCTCTCGAGGGACTGGTAGAGCTGGAGCTCCTCAAGAAAAAGCCTGACCAGGCGTTGCGCCTCATTCGAGAGCAACTCGATTCCAATCCGCAAAATGCAGCTCTCTATTTAATGCAGGGAAATGCACTGCTTCAAAACAAGCAGCCGGAAGAAGCCGCACAC
>QHZB01000185.1 GCA_003224525.1 Acidobacteriota bacterium
CGGGTTCGAATCGCAAAGTGGGCGCGGCAACGGGCGGAAACTTTTGGGTGTGCGCGACAATCACGTATCCCCTGGCTTGAACGCTCGGGTCGGCTGCAAATTGCAACTCTTCGCGCGTGAGCAGTACCGGCAGAGGCGGCAGATCCATCAAGCCGCCGGCGTGATCCAAGTGCACATGCGACAGGATGGCCCAGCGCAGTTTCCCGGGATCTTCACCGATGCGGCGCAACAAATCCGGAAGCGGCACTTTCGGCTTTAGCTGCCCGGCCAGGGATTTGAGTTTGAGCCACGTCGCAAAGGGGAACCCGGAAATTTCCTGGTCGTAGTAGCTGGAGTTTCCGGTGTCGATCAGCAGGTCGCCCGCGGGATGCCTTACGAGGACGCTTCCGGCAGTCGAGCCGAAAGGAAAACTGCTAAACGTTTTCGCCGTTTCCACCCAGCACGCGGATAGCCCCGGAATCGCGGAAATCACCGGCACGGTGTGCTCGTGAGGAGCCGCCGGAGGCAGTGGCGTTCGCCGGAAGTAGAGCAGGTATAGGGCGGCAGCCATTACGGCTACGAACGCTAAAAGGAGCAGGGTAATGCGTTTGAGCGCGCGGAGCATCGGGGGTCGGCCTCCGTTGGGGGTCTGGCGTTTCGATAGTTTGCTTATGTTATCTTTTTCACGGTTGACCGCCTAGCGGTCCACTCTTACGGAGCTTTATTCCTGTGTTCGTTGATGAAGCCAAAATATTCGTGAAGGCCGGCGACGGCGGCAACGGTTGCGTGGCCTTCCGGCGTGAAAAATACGTGCCCCGTGGCGGTCCCTCCGGCGGCGACGGCGGCCATGGCGGCAGCATCTATCTCGAAGCCAACATTAACGACAACACGCTGCTCCGCTACCGTTACAATCGCGAATTCAAGGCCGATCGCGGCCGCCATGGCGAAGGCTCCAACTGCACCGGCCATTCCGGTAGTGACATGATCCTGCAAGTTCCCGTCGGTACGTTGGTCTTCGACGACCAAGGCGCGACCATAGCCGATCTTGCCAGCCCCGGCCAGCGCGTACTGATCGCCCACGGCGGACGCGGCGGGCGCGGCAATCAGCACTTTGCCAAGCCTTGGCATCAGGCCCCGCGCGAACATGAAGACGGATTTCCTGGCGAAGAGCGCCATCTTCGCCTGGAGCTGAAACTTCTGGCCGATGTCGGCCTGGTGGGTTATCCCAATGCCGGCAAGTCCACTTTGATTTCCGTTGTCTCCGCGGCGCGCCCGAAAATAGCCAACTATCCCTTTACCACGCTGGAACCGAATCTAGGGGTCGTCAACGCCGACGGTGGCACCGGTGGGCACGGCACCGAGCTAGGTCGCGCCTTTGTCGTCGCTGATCTTCCCGGCCTCATCGAAGGCGCACATGAAGGCGCGGGCCTTGGCATCCGTTTCCTCCGCCACGTCGAACGCACCCGCCTCCTCGCCCATCTGATCGACACGAGCGACGCCAATGCCGATGATCCGGTCCACTCGTTCGAAGTCATCAACGGCGAGCTCCAAGCCTTTAGCGCGTCCCTCACCGAAAAACCGATGATCGTCGTTGCCACCAAGCTGGATGCCACGACCGATCGTGCGCGGCTCGAAGCTCTTGGCGATTTCTGCAAGCAGCGCAACCTTGAATTTCATTCCATTTCCGCTGTTGTCGGTGACGGTGTGAAAGATCTGGTTCGTTCGATCGCCGATGCCCTGGACAAGATTCCTCGCCCGGCTCCCGATTCCACTCTGGACCCGCCGCCCGGCCCCGCCGAAAATGGCGAGGACGAGCAGGATCATCATCATTCGTCCGCGCCTGTTGACCGCTCGGCGGTCGCCACAAACAAAAAAGATGATTCGTGAGAGAATTAAGTATGTCGTGCGCGGCCTCGATCCCCTCTGCGCCGGCAGCACTTTCCCGGGAGGCGCATTGACCACCGCGCAAGCGCACCGCACCGCCGCAAAACATCATCCTCGGCGCATCGCGATTTTCGGCGGTTCCTTCGATCCCATCCACAACGGCCATCTTTCCGCTGCCCGTGCCGCCGACCGCCGCTTTAACTTCGACGAAATCCACTTCATCCCCGCGAGTCGTCCCCCGCACAAGTTGAAGCAGCATCTTGCTCCGTTTCCGCACCGGTTTGCCATGGTCTCGCTCGCTTGCACCGAGCATCCGCACTTCGTTCCCTCGCTGGCCGAAGCCGGCGAGGACTTCAGCGGCACGCAACTCCACTATTCCGTGGACACCGTGCGCTACTTCCGTCACGTCTACCACGGAGATCGCCTCTTTTTCATCATCGGCGCCGACGCGTTCCTGGACATCCCCATGTGGAAAGAATACGAAACGCTGCTCGGCCTTTGCGATTTCATCATCGCCAATCGCCCGGGCATCCGCCCGGAAGCCATGCGCCTCGTCATTCCACCGGACTTGATGGCTCGGCCGGATGCAAGAAAAGAGGCCGATCAGCCATCCCAGGTCGTCACGCACCTTCACAAGACCACTGTTTATCTGATCGAAAACGTCTCTAGCGATGTTTCCGCTACCGACGTTCGGCGCCACGCGCACCGCGGCCAGTCCATCCACGGGCTTGTTTCCGCGCGCGTCGAGGAATACATTCTCAAACAGGGCCTATACCGGTGAAATTCGAATCCTTGCCTCAGGGCGTCCGCCTCGCTGTCGAAGCCGCACAAGAAAAAAAAGCCGCGGGCATCACCGTGCTGGACCTCACGGCAGCGAGCGCCTTCACCGATTATTTTGTGGTCTGCACGGGGTTCAGCACGCCGCAGGTGCAGGCTATCTGCACCGAAGTCGAGGCGCAGCTATACAAGAGTCTCAGCCGCTCGCCCGAACATCGCGAGGGATATCGCTCCGCCGAATGGGCGCTGCTCGATTTCGGCGGTTTTGTCGTGCACGTTTTCAGCGAGCAGGCCCGGCGCTACTACGATCTCGAGCGCCTCTGGCGCACGGCGCCCAAGCTCGATATCCCCGACCGGCCTGAAGGTCCTTCTTCCGAACGAAACATGTCTGATTCGCCATTCGGGCACGAACACTTTTCCGGCGAAGCCGTTTCCCGCCGGCCGCACAGTGGCCGTTCGCGGCAATGACCGCGGAACGATTGCCGTGGATCACCGCCGACCCCGCATCACTCCGTCTATTTGAACTCGCCGAAAAAGTCGCGGTCGCTCCCGCCACTCTTTTGATCACCGGTGAAAGCGGCACCGGTAAGGACCATCTCGCCCGGCTGGTTCATGAACTCGGTCCGCGACGTGACGCGCCGTTCCTGAAAATCGATTGCGCCAGTCTTCCGCCGCAGCTCGTCGAAAGCGAACTCTTCGGCCACGAACGCGGCGCCTTTACCGGTGCGGTCGAGCGCAAGCTCGGCCGCTTCGAGCTCGGGGGCAACGGCAGCATCGTTCTCGATGAAGTCGCCGCGCTCTCGCCTGGAGCCCAGGGCAAGCTCCTCCGCATTTTGCAGGAGCGCACTTTCGAACGCCTCGGCGGCACGGAAACCCTGCGCATCGAAGCTCGCCTTATCGCCCTCACCAACGTCGATCTTCCCGCCGCCGTGAAGTCAGGCAGCTTCCGCGAGGATCTCTATTTTCGGCTAAACGTCCTCACTCTCGAGGTTCCACCGCTCCGCCAGCGCCGCGCCGATATTCTGCCTCTCGCCGATCATCTTCTTGTGATGATTCGCTTCGTCCATGCCCGCCCTACGGTGCAATTGAGCGACTCTGCGCGCCGCATGCTCGCGGCCTACGCCTGGCCCGGCAATGTCCGTGAACTCCGCAATGCTCTCGAGCGCGCGGTGGTTTTCTCGCGTCCCGGCCACGGCACAGCGACAGCCAAGAGCGATTTACTCGAGCCCGAAAATTTTCCGCAAAATATGCGCGCCGCTGCGCCCGGCGCCGCCAGCCCGGTCGCCGGCCTCCGTTCCCTGGAGGAAGTGGAGCGCGAAGTCATCGCCGCTACGCTCGAAGCCACGCATTACCAGATCAGCCGCTCCGCCGCCGCCCTCGGCATCAGCCGCAAAACCCTCCTCGAAAAGCGCAAAAAGTACGGTTTGAAATGATGTCGGAATGGCAGAGCCCGGTGTCAAAACTCTTCTTGCTGGCAGGAGAATTCTTCCTGGAGCGTGCAACCTCTCGACTGCAATTCATTTTTTCTTGCTGACAACTGAAAACTGACGACTGAGAACATGCCATGCGAATTCGCCTATTGATGATCGGCAAAACCCGTCATCCTGAAATGCGCGCCATCCTCGACGAATATGTGAAGCGCATCGGCCGCTCATGTCCTATCGAAGTCACAGAGGTCCGCGATGGTGTCGCCGCCATCAAGAAACTTGACGCTGATCGCGCCGCCACCGTCGTCCTTCTCGACGCTGTCGGAAAGAACCTCGATTCGAACGCCCTCGCCAAATGGCTCCGCGAACTCCGCGACCGCGGCACCCGCGAACTCAGCTTCCTCTGCGGCGACGCCGACGGCTTCCCGGATGACCTTCGCCAGCGCGCCCACCAGAAACTTTCTCTCAGCGCCATGACCCTTTCTCACGAACTCGCCCGCGTCGTGCTCGCCGAGCAGCTCTACCGCGCCTTCGCCATCCTCTCCGGCAGCCCCTATCCTAAATAGATCGAATTGTTTATATGAATTATTCTGTGATTTGCGATTTTTATGGAGGCTTAAGTGGCCGCCCCAGCTTCAAGCTTACCTAATGGCATAGAATTGGGTTCCCTCGGCCTTCGCATGATAGCCGCGCTTTTTGACGCGTTCGTCGGAGCACTCATCTGGTATCCGTTTTTTCATTCTTGGGGCCATTACAACGAGGCTGAAAACCAGTACCAAGTGACCGGGAGCAAAGCCGAGCTTCCTATGGTCTAGCGTCCCAGAAGGCTGCTAATCGAAACAGGAGTCGGCAGCCCCTACCCGAAATAGCCCGCGTGGTGCAAACTAGATGCACCATGTCCGTACACATCTCTCCCGACGCCAATCGGCCCTCCGCGACAATCGAAATTCCTCTCGAGAATCCTCTCCCCGATTACGACCTTCTCCAACTCGAGCAGCCCACGCCCCGCGATGTGGACGCTGTCCTCGTCTCGCAGGGTTTCCGTGACCTCGTTGATGACGCCCGCGGCGTCCTCATGGATCTCCTCGCCCATCCTCCGTATCAGGCCAGCTCTCCGGAGCACGCCAATCTCGATTTCACGCACTCGGCCCCGCTGCCTCTCGAACTCACGCAGTTGACCGGCGCCATTTGCCCCGGCGGTGATGAGAGCTACCGCCCCGGCTTGTGGATCGTTCTCCGAGATCCGCACGCCAAGCCAGGAACCTCTCTTCCTCCCGGGTCGCAAGAACGCGTCGCGTCCATCGCCGCGGAGCTCGTCAAACGCCTCCAGCTCGCGTGATCGCTTCGCTCGCCGCCCACTCGTTGTGGACCAACACCGTCACGGCGGTCGAGTACCAGAACATCGCAAACGCCGCGATGCGCGCCTGTTATCCGGTCACCAGACAAACCGAACCGCCAGTTCAATCACCATCGCGATGGCCAGCAGCACCGGAATCATCGGCAAGTGCCGTGTATTCATGTACGCCGCGTCGTCGGACCATCCAAATTCGCTCCCAATTCCGCTGGTTGCGAAAATGTACGCCATCATCATCGTTGTGGAGTCGCGGAAATTCTCGCCACCCACCACGTTTCCTTTGCATCAAAGAAATGCCATGCCTCGCAAAGCTCATACAAATGGCACGCTTCGCAAACCCCACCCATGGGGCGCGCCGCCCTGGACGGTCGATTTCCGTCCCGCCCCGCGCGCGCTCCCGGATCATGTAGACTTCGCCATAGTTGGCGCTGGCTTCTCTGGTCTTTCCGCCGCGGCGTGGTTGCGCCGGTTTGCTCCAGGGCGGTCCGTCCTTGTGCTTGAGTCTGCTTCGCTGGGTAACGGCGCCAGCGGCCGCACCGGCGGCATGGCTCTCTCGGAAACCGCGGCCGGAAATCTCCCCGGACTCGGCGACGTCCTCGCCGGCTACAAAAAAATCCTCCGCGCTTTCCGCATAGATTCACGTTTAACGCTTCCTGGCGTCTGGGAGCTTGGCCGCTCCGCTCCCGCGACCAAAGGTTCTGGCCCTGCCGGAAAACATTCGCCCATCTCCTGGAGCGATTCCGGCGAGCTGAAAGTCTTCCGCCGCGTGCCCGGCGGCACGGTTGACCCGGGCAAAGTGCTCGCCGGCCTGGCGCGCGCCGCAGAAAACGCCGGCACCCGGATCGCTGAGCACGCCGAGGTTCGCGCGCTGGACTTCTCGAATCCGCCGCGGCTGCACGTCCGCCGCAACCATCGCGGCCGCATGCATCAGAAAGAAATCCGCGCGGAGCAAGTGCTTCTTGCCACCAACGCCTTCTCCCTGGAATTGTCCGGCCTCCGCGCCGCTGCCGTTCCTAAACTCACTTTTGCGCTAGCCACCGCTCCGCTGTCCACCGCGCAGCTCAAAACCATCGGCCTCTCCTCGCGCCGCCCGTTTTACACCGTGGACTTGCCCTATTTGTGGGGACGCTTGCTCGAATCAAATGGCGTCATCTTTGGCGCCGGCCTAGTTCCCCCGTACGTTGGCCGGCCTTCTCGCTTTCCCATCGGTAATCGCTCGATCAAAAACGCCGTGCGCGATTTGCGCCGCTACGATGTTCGCAGGGGCGAATCCGCCGCGCGTCTCCGCTGGCTTGAAGACCGCGTCCGCCACTTGCACCCGGCCCTTGCATCTGTGCGCATCACGCACCGCTGGGGCGGCCCAATCCTTCTCACCAAAAAAATGCGCCCCATCTTCCAGCACCATCCGCGCAGCAAACAAGTAATCGTCCTTGCCGGCTACAACGGCCACGGCGTCGCTCTCTCCGTCTACCTCGGCCAATGGGCCGCCCAAGCCCTCCTCGCCCGCCGCCCCCTCCCCCGCTGGTGAGCCTCGATGGCTTATGGAGAACCGAATTAGGCCGGCGGTCGTGCAGCGCAGGTATAATCTACAGGACTCGTTTAGCTCTGCCCCAACTCTAGAAACTTAAACGAAGGGGAACTCTATGGCTGAACGTTCAAGAATCGAGTGGACTGATTCCACGTGGAATCCCGGAAGGAGTGGTACGAAGGTTAGCCCTGGATGCAAGCACTGTTGCGCTGAAGCCTTCGTTGAGCGATTCCGCGATGTCAAGGGGCATCCCTACGAGCAAGAATTTAGAAATTCTTCCGCTCTGGGCAAAATGGAAAGGCGATTTCGTCAACGAAGATGTGTTTATCGAGACGCTCTACAATTCGCTCACCGGCCACAAAGGAGAATTCCTAAAGCACAACTGAAGGAGGCGAATGTTCTTGAATTGTCAGTCAATGTAGAGGCCGCGCTTGCCGTTACCTCGTTACTTCTTTACGCCGTTACGTCCTCACGGCCGCGCGTTAGGAGAAAAGAACCCGATGGGCAAATCGCGCGCCGTCCGCAAGCCGGCCGGCGCATCCAGAATCACGGGGATCGAATTCACGACCACCGAAGCCGTCGCAATGTCGCCATGCGAGCCGCCAGGAATCACCAGGCTGATGTTCGGATGCCCCGTGAGCGAAATCGTATCCGCGGGGTCTTTCGCACCCAGGTACATCTGCAGTTCGAGGTACACGAGTTCTTTGCCGTCTTTCGAGAGGCCGCGCGCGATCTGGTGCACACCCGCCGCCTGCCCCGCTTCGACGGTGAGAAATTCGGTCTGCAGGCGCTCGGTGGCGATTTTCGGTTCGATCGTTTCTGAAATTTGTTCGACCGGCAAATTCAAGCTGTCCGCCACCATCGCCACGGATTCCGGCAAGCCAACGTGCTTGATCACGCCCTCCTTCACCTGCGCGCGAAATTCTTCGATGCTCATCCCCGCGCCGATTTTTTTCTGCAGCGGCAACCGCCGCTTCGAGGCGTCCACTACGCGCAGCGCTTTGGCGTGCTCGATGCGTTGTGAAACCGCCGCCAGCGTCACCACCAGCTTGTCCATCACGAAGCCGGGATTCACGCCTGTGCCGACCAGCGCCACGCCCCATTCCTTCGCCGCGCTATCCAGCTTCGCCGCGAGCTCCGGATGCGTGCGGAAGGGATACGACAATTCCTCGCAAGTCGAAACAATACAACACTCCGCTTCCAGGCACGTCAGCAACTGGTCCATTACTTGCACGAGCGAAGACGACGTCGAATGGATCACCACGTCCGCGTTTTGTTCCAGAACTTCTTTCGCTTCCGCAGACACTTTCACGCCCCACGGCGCGTCCTTCGCGCCGGCCACTTCGCCAAGATCGCGCCCGACCTTCGCCGGATCCGTATCGATCGCGCCGATGATTTCAATGGCCTGTTTTTCCCGCATCAGCCGCACGATGGATGCGCCGATGGGGCCGACACCATACTGGATGGCGCGAATTTTCTTTTTCACTTCGTTCTCCGTCTCTTTGCGGCGTCGATCGCTCTGCGATCGCCAGAACCCTGACCGCTTTGCGGTCGCCAAAACAATGACACACACCGCGCATTTTTGTCTCAGGAGAAACCCCTACGATAATGGAATTCCCGTGCGCATTCAACGAAGAACCGCTCCAAGCGTTCACACCGTTTGCAGCTCGCGCTGGCGAAGCCAGAATTGTTGCTGGGGCAGCGCTTGCGCCGCATAATAGCCGGAGAGAGCCCAAACCGATCCCGGAGGATGACGGCATGCCAGCAAAAAAACTTTCCGAAGCCGAGATTAAAACGCTGCTTTCCAAGGCCAAGGGCTGGAGTCTTGTCAACGGCAAGCTCCACCGCGAGTTTGCGTGCAAGGATTTCGTCACCGCGTTCGGCAATATGACGCGCGTAGCGCTGGTGGCCGAGGCGATGAATCATCATCCCGAATGGTCCAACGTGTGGAACAAGGTGGTGATCGACCTGAATACGCACAGCGTGAAGGGAATCAGTGACTTTGACTTTGTGTTGGCGGAAAAAATCAACGAAATCTTCGAGCCATTTCCGCCGCTGGGCCTTCCCGGCAGCGGAAAAGGCCAGTGATCTTTTCGACGTCTAATGTGTTCGCGTCGAAAACGATGTTCCGATAATGAGCGCAGGCCGCCAGCCGCAAAAATCCAGCCGGAGCTGGATTTTTCTTATGGCGCGCTGGGCGGCGGCGCTGCTGATTCTTGGAATTCTTTTTTATCTGCTACCGGTGGCCCCGCTCCGGAACGCCTTGTCGCGCGTTCCTCTGACACGTTTTCTTGCCGTGCTGCTGATCTATCTGGTGGCGCTGACCGGCGGCATCGCCAAGTGGCATACGGTGGTGAATTCCGCGGGCGCGCAGACTCTGCGCCCGACGATCATGAATCTATCCGGGAGATGGCGCGCCAGGCGCTCATAACCTCGGTTACCGTGTACTCTCTGCCTGCGATGGCGAGGAGGCCTTGCGACTCTGCGAAAAAGAAAGTCCCGCACTGGCGATTCTGGACCTCAGCATGCCCAAACTAGGCGGTCCGGCCGTGGCCTCGAGGCTCACGATTTTGTTCCCTGGTCTGTCCATTCTCTTTACCAACGGTTATTCACAGGATTCGGAGAGCGTTTCGCCCGCCACGCCTGGCGCCTGCAAAAACCATCCAGCCGCACGACACTCGGCCGCGTGGTGCGAGAAATTCTTGACCAAGTGAAAAAGCGAAAGGCATCGGGCTGAACCAAGGGCTCAAAACGGCATTGAGTAAACAACGTCCTCATTTGCGATCCCGCGTGAAGCAGAGCAAGGTCGCGCTTTTCCCATCGATCTGTCCCTTTTTTACCGTTGACAGGTGCGTCCCGCGGTGCTAAAAACCGCAGAAAGACAAGCTCTTTGGTGGTGAGTCTCCTTACGAATTGCCGAGCGCAGTGCGCGAGCGAGGCCGCAGTCCTGCCTGGCAGGGCAGGCCTGCTGAGCCGCCGAGGGTCTTGTCATGCAACACCCCACCCACCCCGGGAGGTGAGAACGAACCTGTTTTCACCTCCTTTTTATTTGCCCGGACCTTGACGACGAGTTCTGGTTCCAAAATGGAACTGAGTGGGCTTTCGACGGTTCATGGCATCGCAGCGGCCCACTTCTTGGATTCCTTGCTTCCTTTAACTCCAATATTTTCAATCGGTTCTTGCAGGTAATCCCTTCTGAGCTAAAATGGGCTGAGTAACTTCCATCAAAAATGACCGCCTCGGCGCTTCCACTCCTCTCCCTGGAACACGTGACCGTCCTGCGCGGCACGCGGGAGCAGCGGCCCGCCCTCGACGACGTCACATTGCAAATCGGGGCCGGCGAACACCTTTGTATTCTTGGGCCCAACGGATGCGGCAAGTCCACGCTGATCAAGACCATTACCCGGGAGTGCTATCCACTCGCCCGCGAAGGATCTTCCATCTCTATCCTGGGGCGCGAGAGATGGGATATTTTCGAACTGCGCTCGTTGCTCGGAATTGTATCGCCGGACCTGCTGGCTTCGTGCACCACGGGCGCCACCGGACGGGATGTGGTGCTATCTGGGTTCTTCAGCAGCACATGCATCTTTCCACATCAACAACCCGATCCCGGGCATCTTGCTCGCGCCAACGAAACGCTCTCGCGGCTTGGCATCTCGTATCTGGCCAATCGTCCAGTTGTAGAGATGTCTTCCGGCGAGGCTAAGCGGACGCTGATTGCGCGGGCGCTGGTGCACGAGCCAAGAACTTTGTTATTTGATGAGCCGAGCAACGCACTGGACATCGGCGCGCAGATGCAGCTCCGTGACGCCATGCGGAAGCTGGCGCGATCCGGCGTCAGCATCTTGCTAGTCACGCATCATGTTTCAGAAATCATTCCAGAGATCGAGCGCGTGATCCTCTTGCGCGAAGGGCGCGTTCTCGCGGACGGGCCAAAGTGCTTCGTTCTCACTGAGGAACATCTTTCGAATTTGTTCGGCGTGGCCGTTCGGCTCGGCCAACAAGACGGCTTCTTCCATCTATATTGACGGGTGAACCACCCAAGAGTAAGAAGACCCATGGCAAAGTAAGGGATTGGAAAGACGCTATGAAGATGCAAGCGAAGATCACCAGCAAAGGCCAAATCACAGTGCCTGTCAAAGTGCGGCGTCGTTGGGGGTGCGAGCCGGCGATAAGCTTCTCTTCGGGAAGGACGGCGACAATTTCCGCTTTCGGCCGATGAAAACCAAGAGCCCGTTTGCAAAATATCGCGGCATCGGCATACCAGGATCCAAGTAGGCGGGAGGAAAACGATCATCCGCCAGATTCGCAAAATGCGCGCCAATGACAATTTCGATTGACGCCAACAACTTGGTCGCCTTCGGTAAGGGAAAAGATGCCGTTCCCGTCTAGTTCGCTTGCGCAAGCCCGTACAGAAGCTCGACGAACGAGCGAACGGCGCCGTCCATGCCGTGGACCTTGGGATTTTTCGATTCGATGACGTAGTACTCGTCGGGAGCATGCGCGCCGCTTCCGTGGCCGAGACCAAACGGGCCCGCCGCCAGGTGGAGCGGCTCGCCGGTGAACACGTAGCCGGGCCACGAGCCCGCGCTGCGCGGAAGAATGACCGGATCGATTCCGCCTTTGCGATACACCTCGGTCTCAACGTGGATGAGCGCGGCATCGGCAGCCGTGCTGTTGGGATCGTATCCTCCGGTCATGCGGACTTCGATGTCACCGAAGCCTTTTTTCGCAAGATGAGCTTTGAGCGCGGCGAGCGCTTCGGCCGCCGTCATGTCCGGAACAAGGCGCAGGTCGAGCTTGGCCACGGCTTTTCCGGGAAGAATGGTTTTTCCGCCGGGTCCGGTGTAGCCGCCGACGAGGCCTTCGATGTTCACGGTGGGCCGCGACATCAAGAGTTCCAGGGCCTCGCGCCAGCTTACGTCGTGAACCCAGTGCTCCACGCCAAGAAGTTTTTTTGCTTCCGCCTCGCTCAAGCGGCGCGCCGCTTCCGCGATCATTTTCTTCTCGGCTTCGGAAATCGGGCGGGCCTTATCGGCAAAGCTTTCGATGGCGGGATCGTTGCCGTCGGGCGAGACAAGAGTCGCGAGGGCTTCGACGAGGTGCCACGCGGGACTGTCCAGCCGTGCTTTGTTGCTGGAGTGCACGTCCTTCCGCGGGCCGCGGCCCCAGTGTTCGCCGCTGGAAATCAGTTCGCATTCGATGACGCCCTTTGCGCCCAGCGTCATAGTAACTTCGCCGTCCAGACCTTGCGAGGCACTAGGCATGAAAATTCCAAGGCAGTTCTTCAAGGCCGCCATCGCCTCCGGCCGGCGCACAATTTGCGGAAAGTGCGGTGAACCGATTTCCTCCTCTCCTTCGGCCACGAACACCAAATTTACGGGGAGCTTTTTGCCGGCGCCGTGAATTGCGTGCAGCGCGGCTAGAAACGACGCTTCCGGACCTTTCTGATTTACGGCGCCGCGACCCATGACGACTTTTCCCAGGCCGGGTTTATCAACCAGAGCCGCTTCGAATGGCGGCGAAGACCACTCGGCGGGATCTGCCTGCTTCACGTCGTACATGTAATAAAGGCCGAGGGTTCGCGGAGCGCCGGCATCCAGCGTGGCGAAGATGCCGGGCTGGCCGTCGGTGGGCACTTTCACCGCTTGCTGGAATCCTGCTTCGCGCAGCATGCGCACGGTCAGCTCGCAGCCCTCGTTCATTCCGCGGTTTTCGGCGGCGATGGACGGCTGGCGGATCCAGTCCTGCAGACGCTTCACGGATGCGTCGTGGCGCTTTTCGATTTCGGCGCGAATCGCGTCCATGTCGCCGGGATGAGCGGACGCCCAGCGGGGCATCGCCAGAGCTGCCGCGGCAGCAGCGGCTCCCTGGAGGAAGGCACGGCGGTCTGCTGACGGAAAGTTCTCAGCGGAAGGCGCGTCGTTAGTCGTGGTCGCGCATTTTTCCTCGGCGCGATTCTTTGCCCGCTCGCCCCTGCTGTCCTCGAAGTGAGAGGAATTTGACATCACTGCCTCCTGTTGCGCGTTAAGTGGAATGATTCACTGTGCGGCCATTTCAACGCGGCAGAGTACACCTTTTGGATTTAGTGGGCAATGGCGGAGGCGGCGGGCTGCTGGCGACCATGCGGCTTGCGGTAATGAATTTCGTATCCGTAGCGATTGAGGAAGCGCGCGATGGTGCCGTTGGGTCCCACCGCCCACCCGGTCCAGATGTCCAGGAGAGCTGCGGCATTGAGATTCAGCGAATCCGTGCGCTTCCAGTGAACGCCGAAATCATCGCTAATGTCTTCGCCGGTGGGTCCGACGACCACCCACCGCCCATCATTGATGTGAGCCACAGCAGAGCGGTAGCCACCGGGCTGCTGCGCGGCGAGTTGCCAGGTCTTGCCTTCGTCGAGGGAATACGCAGCAACGCCCGACGTGCGCTTGGGATCCTGATAGTCGCCCCCGACAACAGCGATGGTCTTTTCGTTCGCGCGAACGATGGAAAAGATTCCAGAGGAGGCGTTGCCGTGGGTGATGGGTGTTTCCGCGACGCTCCAGGTGCGCCCCGAGTCAGAGGAGTGAAAGACACGGGCGGCCGGGCCGCCGGTGCCGAAAAAAATGTCGGCGCCGGAGAGCGCTAGGCAAGTATTGCTGGCGGCAAACGCGCCTTCACTGGGCAGCGCCGCGGGCATATTGCTGCTGGAGAGCGGATTCCAGAGCTGGCCGTCCGTTGTGTTCAGTAAGAGGAATTTCCCATCGATGGGATCGCTGAGCGCAAAACAGTGCGTTTCTGAGAGGCAGGCGATGGAGTCGAGAAAGAATTCCTTGCGTTTGTCCGTGTATTGCAAAGTCCAGGTTTCGCCGCCGTCGGCCGTTTTGTAGATGCGCGATTTTTCGCCTTCGCCGCTGGACATGACGTAGGCAGTGGAAGCGTTGAACGCCACGATGCCGCGAAAGTCGAGCGCGTCGCCGCCAGCCACGTGCAGGCGTTTCCACGTCGTACCTTCGTCGATAGATTTCAGAATCGCGCCGTTCGAACCGGACGCCCAAACGACCGGCGCAGGTACGCTTTTTGCGTTCGGCGCATAGGCCAGGCTCACGCCGCGCAAATTCGTATCGAGTCCGTTCGCCTGAACCTTCCACCACTGAACCTCGGCAGGAATAGTGACGAGCATCAAGAGCAAGAGTATGCGCATAGCGCGCATTCTAGCAGGAGGCGGTACTTCCTGAACGAAGTGCGGTCCATTTCCGGAGTTCCCTGTATTTGCTCGGAATAATTTCCAATCCAGGATTGTGCCAACGGCCATAGCTAACTTCTACATGGCGGCGAGTCCTAAACGAAACATTTGTTTCTGGCACTCCGCTGGCTTAGACTTTCGCGGGCTTCTTACCAGGGAGGGAATCATGCAAACCACGAGAAGAACTTTTCTGGGTGCCGTCGGAGCGACCGCCGCGCTGGGAGTTGCCGGCGGCGCAAGAATTCCGGAAGCGCTGGTGGCCGAGCCACGCGTAGCAAATGTTCCCGCCGCATCGGGCGAAAAGGTTTTGTTCTGGGTCGCGGCCTCGACGCCTTGTAACAAGAATCTGAAATTCGATGAAGAACTGTACAAGGATCTGCTCGCCTACTTGAAATCGAGCGGCGCCGACGGCGTAGTCGTCCTCGGAACGACCGGCGAATTCCCCTCCTTCTCGGTGGCCGAACGAAAGAAAGTAGCCGAGACCGCCTTCAAGCACAGAAACGGCTTGAACATTATCGTATCCCCGGGTACCGCGAATTTTCCCGAGACGCTGGAACTCTCTCAACATGCGGAAGCCAATGGTGCGGACGGCCTGCTCGTGGTGCCGCCGTTTTATTACAAGCATCCGCGGCTGGATGGATTGACGAAATATTTTTCGATGCTTTTCGAGCAAGTAAAAATTCCCATCAATCTTTACCACATTCCGTTTGCCACAGGCGTGCCCATCAGTCATGAATTGTTGCAGGCCATGGAGAAATATCCGAACCTTGCGGGGATCAAGGATTCCGCAAGCGATCCCACGGTCTATCAGCAATTCGTCGCGGAGTTCCCGAAGCTGAACATGCGTACCGGCACAACGGAGAATCTGAAGTACGCGCTGGACCACAACATGGGCGCTATCCTCGCCGAAGGCAACAACTTCACGAAACAGATCGCCTCGGTATTCGCCGCGAAGCGCTCCGGCAAGGACCTCAGCGAATCCATCGCCAAGCTGGAAGCCGCGATGAAACTGCTGCGCGAGGGCGGCGTCGATGAATATGGCCCCATGAAGTACGCTCTCAGTTTGCAAATGGGGACGCGGCAGTTTTATCAGCGGCCGCCGAACTCCGACGTGACGGACGAGCAAAAAGCAAAAATCAAGCAGGCGGTGGAACAAATCAAGCAGATGGGATAAGCGGATAACGACAGGCGAGAAACTCAGCGGAGGAGCGAAGATGCGCGAGAGGAAACCAAAGCGCCTAGACGTTTTGTTGTTCTTGTTTCTTGCAGGATTCCTGTGCTGGCCTGTGGTTGCATCCGCTCAGTTTCATCCGAAGGACACGGAGTGGCCGTCCTACGCCGCCGATCTTGCGGGGACTCGATACCGGCCGCTGGACCAGATCAACGCCGCCAACTTCAGCGACTTGGAAATCGCCTGGCGCATCAAGACGGACAACTTCGGTGACCGGCCGGAGTACAAGCTCGAAGGTACGCCGCTCATGGTGAACGGCGTTTTGTACGCGACGGCGGGGTCGCGGCGAGCGGTGATTGCGCTGGATCCGGCCACCGGAGAATTGCTCTGGATCCACGGCGAGCATGAGGGAAAACGCGGCGGCGCCGCTCCTCGCCAGCTTTCCGGCCGCGGGCTGGCTTATTGGTCCGATGGCAAAGAAGAGCGAATCCTGTATGTGACGCCGGGGTTTCGGCTCATTTGCCTGGATGCGAAGACTGGCGTTCGAATTCCTTCTTTTGGAAACACTGGCGAAGTGGATTTGAAACTGAATGACGATCAGGACATTTTCCCGGATTTGATCACCGGCGAAATCGGCATCCAGTCCGCGCCGGTGGTGGCGAAGGACACGGTGATTATCGGCGCGGCTTTCCGCGAAGGGATGACGCCGAAGAGCATGCGCAACAATAAGGGATACGTGCGTGGATTCGACGTTCGAACCGGCAAGCGGCTCTGGATTTTCCATACCATCCCGAAGAAGGGCGAGTTTGGCTACGACACGTGGGAAAAGAGTTCGGCGGAATATACGGGCAACACCGGTGTGTGGACACAAATCACCGTGGACGAACAACTCGGCCTGGTCTATCTGCCGGTGGAATCACCGACCAGCGATTTTTACGGCGGGCACCGGCCGGGCAATAATTTGTTCGGCGAGACGCTGGTTTGTGTGGATTTGAAAACCGGTGAGCGCAAGTGGCACTTTCAATTGGTGCACCACCCTTTGTGGGACATGGATATTTCCTCCGCGCCTATTCTTGCGGACATCACCGTCGACGGAAAACCCGTCAAGGCCGTGGCCCAGCCGTCGAAGCAAGGATTTCTTTACGTCTTCGATCGCGCGACCGGCAAACCTATCTGGCCGATTCCTGAGCGGCCAGTGGAAGTCGGCAACGTGCCGGGCGAGTGGTATTCGCCCACGCAGCCGATTCCGTCGAAACCTGCGGCCTACAGCCGCAATGGCGTTTCCATCGACGACTTGATCGACTTCACGCCTGCACTTCGCGAACAGGCAACAGAGATTGCCTCAAAGTTTCACCTCGGGCCGGTGTACACCCCTCCGACCATGAGCAAACTGGAAGGTCCGCTCGGCACGCTCACGATGGGGACTGCCTCCGGCGGGACGAACTGGCCAGGCGGATCTTACGATCCGGAAACTCACAACGTTTATGTCTACGCTTGCAACTCCTGCATCGAGCCGATCGGACTCGTGCCGGCGCCCAAAGAAGTCTCCGACATCAACTACGTCGCGGGTACCGCCGGAAGAACGGTTGAAATCCTTCATGGTCCAGGTGAAAACGCCGGAGCTGATTCTCCCAAGCCTCCAAGAAGACCTGCTGGCGGCGGCTTTGTGCGCTTGGATGTCGATGGTTTGCCGCTGGTCAAACCTCCGTACGGAACAATAACGGCGATCAATCTCGATAAAGGTGAGTTCGTCTGGCAGATCGCACACGGCGAAACGCCGGATGTCGTTCGCAACTACGAGGCTCTCAAAGGCCTGAACATCGCGCGCACCGGGCAGGAGACGTACAACATCGGCACGCTGGTGACCAAGACGCTGGTCATCGCGGGGGAAGGGCATGTGACGACGACTGCGGATCATCCGCGCGGCGCGATGTTGCGCGCCTACGATAAGGCCACCGGCAAAGAGGTCGGCGCGGTCTACATGCCGGCTCCGCAGACCGGATCGCCGATGACCTACATGGTGAACGGAAAACAGTACATCGTTGTTGCCGTCAGCGGAGGGCCTTACTCGGGCGAGTACATTGCCTACGCGCTGCCATCGACGGGGGAGTGAACGCGCTGCCGCGCGGCCGTTCCATCGGATGGGAAAGCGATGACGACTCGGAGATGAGAAACGCAGCGGCAATAGTTGGTTTACTTGTGATCACTTCGCCGCTTTGCCTGCTTCGAGCGCAAGCACCAGCGGCGGAGTCGCGCTCCGTGTGGGACGGCGTGTACACCGAGGACCAGGCCAAGCGCGGGGAGCCGATTTACCACAAGGAATGCGCGACTTGCCACGGCGACATGCTCACCGGAGGTGAATCCGCGCCCCCGCTGACAGGCGGAGCATTCCTCGCGAATTGGAGCGGCCTCACGATGGGTGACTTGTTCGACAGAATTCGCAAGACCATGCCTCAGAGCGCTCCGGGACGCCTCACCCGGCAACAAGACGCGGACATTCTGGCCTTCATGCTGAGTGTTAACAAGTTTCCGGCCGGAAAAACGGAGCTCTACCGGCAGTTGGAGATGCTCAAAGAAATTCGCTTCGAATCGGCGAAGCCGGCTCCCAAGAAATAGCGAGAATGAAAATTTGGACTCGAACGTATCAACACAAACTCGGTTTTCGAGATTTCACGCACGGAGGATTGCTTTATGAAAAGAATGCTTCCCGTACTCTTAATTGGCGCGGCACTTCTCGGCTACTTGGTCAGCTACGCTTCAAAATCTTCTCCGCAACCCATTCTCAGCGGCCACTTCGACGATCTTTCGATGATCCCCAGCACCAACGCCCAGGACAGCAAAAACGAAGTCATGCCCTTCGGTTTCAATTCTCCCAAAGAACCACCTCTCGCGCCCGATGCTCCGCCCGTCACGTACTGGAACATCGACGACATTCGCAAAGCGCACACCGATATGGCCGAGAGAGCCGCCAAAATGGTCAAAGAAGCCGGCAGCGGAAGTTCCCAGTCGTTTGGCGGCGGGCCGGTGCACGTCCAGACGCGCAACTTCAGCATGTTTATGCTCTACCGCATGTATCGCGACAAGCCCGTCCTCAGCTTGACCAAAGTCGACAGCGTTCTTGATGACGCCGAGCAGCACGCCGGTGCCTACGATTTCTATGTTTTCACCGGTGGTTCGGGCGAAATGATCCTCGGCGGAAAAATTGCCAACCGCCAGAACCTTAAGGATAAGGACGGGATCATCCCAGGGGAATACCGCGGCCAGCCGGTCGTCGGTGGGCAAACCTACAAAGTGAAAGCCGGCGATTGGCTGCTGATTCCGCCTGACACGCCGCACCAGCCCAAGCCGGATCCCGGCGGCTTCAGCTACTTCATCATGAAAATTAACGTTGGCGTTTATCCCTGGAGCCTGATTCGCTAGTCAAGTGCAGCAAACGGAGCACGCGACGAGGGGGAATCAGCGCAGCTCGCTGGACTCGATGCCTTTCTTGCGGGCTTCGTCGAGGAGTGCGTCGATTTTGGACACCAGATCTTTCTTCTTGTCCTGCAAGGCGCGCATTTGGACCTCGATGGGTTCGCGCTCGTAGCTTTTGTTGAGTTTGACGCCGCTCGCGGACGTCGACGGTTCGCCTTCGCTGAAATTCTTCAGATCGAGGAGCTGTCTTTCGATATCGGCGATCTCTCCCTGCAGCTTGTCGAGTTGCTTGCGAACCGATGCGACATATTGTGCGTTTGCGGGCTTGGAGGATGCCGGTTTCGGCTTGTTCTTGAGGTCGCCGACGACGGAGACGGCGCCATTCGCGCCGGAGAGGTTTTCGTTGGTCCAGACTTTTTTTGGTTTCTTGGTCTCGGCAGGCGGTGCAGGGGCACCGCGGTCCTGAGATTGCGCAGCAGGGGAGAAAGCTGCGAAAAGCGTCAAGATCATTGCAAATGAGAGCGAACGGGGCATGCCACCTCCAATCTCTCAAGGTCGAGGACTCTACCGTCTTAAACCCATTCTAGGAGGAAAAGTTTCACCGATCGGTATCGTCTGCGTGCGGCTTGTCCGACTCGGCAAGCCCGAGTTCCTGGTGAATGGCTGCAAGGGCTTCCTTGGGCGGGCCGATGTAGCGATAGTTCGAATAGAAGGTACGCTCGTGGACGGAGAAGCTCAAAAACAATTTGCGGCCGTCGAAATCGTATTGCGAGAAGCTTGCGAGCCACAGCCCAGGTAGAAATTCGTAGCGCTCCTGCATGAAGTGGCTGCCCTTGTAGATCTTTCCCAGAAACAGGCCGACGGAAATGTCTTCGATGACGTTGCCTTCGACGCGAGCAAGTTCGCCGGAGGCTTCGTCGACCCACACAAAGCCACGCACCTTGGGGAAGATGGCGCTGAACCGTGATGTGCGTTTGAAGGCGGGGTTGGGCTCCATTTTGTATTTGGAAAGCATGCGGTCGCCGCGCTGCTCATAGGCGGCAAAAGTGAACAGGAACGCATTGTGCGCAGCGTCGATGAGATCGTTTCGATCTTTCTTTTTCTTTGCATATTTTTCCAAGGCGTCGCGCTGAGATGCGGCGTCGTTGACAAGCAGCGCCAGTGCGCGCGCCAGACTCTCGAGATCGCCGCGATAAGCGGCGGAATCCTTGGGCTTGCCGTCGTCGCCGACGGGAATGCGAAACATGCCCGTTCCTGAAGGAACGACGCGCAAGATTTTTATCACCGGGGGAGCGGGATCGCCGGGATTCTTGCGGGTCTCGACGCGTTCGATGCGCTCGTACAAGTCGAGGGCGGCCTCGCCTTTCTTCTGGTTGGCGATGACGCGGTTGAAGAAATCCGGTCTCGCCAGCCCGATCGCGGGCGTGGAATCCGGCACGACGGATTGCGCGGCGGAGTCAGCAGCGAGAGCCAAACACAGAACCGCGACGAAAATAAAAGCACGTTTAAGCATAAGGCGAAGTGGCGAGAGAGCCACCAATGTCCACTCTGATTTGATTCGCATTCGTACATAATTGTTGTACACCGCCAGAACCCCGGAATGTACTTGTAGATGTGAATCTATAACTAACGGATCGCTCGATCCGCCAGGGTCCTACGGCTTCGCTTTCTCCACCGGCTCTTGGTTTGCTGCTGCGCCGCTTCCGTCCAGGGCGGCACGATCCCCTTCAAGCGCGCGTAGGCGATGGACTGGCCGAGATGCTCACCAAAATGTCCCGTGATGATGATGAAGGAACCGCGCAGGGTGGTTTCGCGATTGAACATTTTTTGAGGCTTGGCGGTATCGGCGTCGTTAAGGGCCACGATGGCATTGCGGAAATGCGCGAAGGAATCCTTCATAGCCTGCAGGACTTTAGATTTGTCACCGGAGAGGAAGCCTGCTGGTGGGGCGGTACCCAGTGCCCCGGCAATGCCATAATTTGCCGCCGTAATGTGGTCCTGAACCAGGATTCGCCAGTCGATCTCGCGATTGTCGAACGGGAGCTTTTGAAACTTCTCCATGCCAAGGGCTCATCTGTTCTAGAATTGTCGCTGGGTGGCGGAGTGAAGAATGACCAGCGACGTTGCGATAAGACGCTATTTGGCGCTCGGGGGTCTTTTTCTCGAACTGGTTGTTTGTCCGACTCTGACGAGCCAGGCGACTAAATCTCCCTCCTCGATTTCCGTCCCGCGCGAAGTCACGTCGTGGTTTAAGAGCGCTGCAATGCCTCTGGACAGCACGAATCCCGAGAGCGGACTGGACGACCTGCGTCAGATGGAGTCAACCATTGGGAATGCCCGCATAGTTGCCATGGGAGAGGCGACGCATGGCACCCGGGAATTCTTCCAACTGAAGCACCGCATGCTGGAGTTTCTCGTCGAGAAAAAAGGCTTCACTGTATTCGGTATTGAGGCGAACTGGCCGGAATCCCTGGCGATCAACGATTATGTGTTGAACGGTACCAGTGATGCGGTGGAGGCGCTCGACGGTTTGTATTTTTGGACCTGGAACACGGGAGAAATGCTGGACATGATCCAATGGATGCGCAAGTACAACCGGGATCCGAAGCACACGAACAAGGTAAAGTTTTTCGGATTCGATATGCAGGTGGCGCACCTGGCAGTAAGGAATGCGGAAAGGTACCTGGAAAAGGTTGACCCCGGAGAAGCCAAACTGGCCTCGACGCTACTTGCTCCTTTGAGTGATGCCAACCGGGAACGCGAATCTGCAAACAAATCGAAGTACTTCTGGCAGAAGACCGCGGGGATGATCGAATCCTTCTTGGGGTCGCTTGAACGCCGGAAGAAAGTGTACGTGGAGGCGTCCTCGCTCGAGGAGTGGACATTGGCTCGACACAATCTGGAGATTGTGCGACAGGCTGTGGAAATGCATTCCGTGGACCGGTCGGGCAATTTTTCGCCTCGCGACCAGTCCATGGCAACGAATGTGGAATGGATTCTTGACCAGGAGGGGCCGGAGTCAAAAATCATGCTATGGGCGCACAACGGACATGTGTCCACGGCGCCGCTCGGTGAGGGGGAGTCCATGGGCATGGTCCTCCGGAAGACTTACGGGGCGAGAATGGTGGTGTGTGGATTTTCTTTTGACCAGGGTTCTTTTCAAGCGCTGCAGAGAGGCAAAGGGCTTCGGCAATTCACGGTAGGTCCGGCAATTCCGGGTTCGCTGGATGCGGCCCTGGCAGCGGCGGGAATTCCCCTGTTTGCCGTTGATCTGCGGAGAGCGCCATCGAGCGGAACGGTTGCGGATTGGTTGAATACCCCCCAACCAATGAGAAGTATCGGGGCGATTTACAGCGAGAGTGCGCCCGACGCATATTTCGTTCCCGTGACTCCACACAGCTTTGATGTGATTTTATTCGTCAGGCGCACAACCGCGGCGCATGAAAATCCAAAGTTCTCGGAAATTGAATTTCGCGGAGGGCCGTGATCGACGCGCCCGCGACCTTGAAGGCATTGGCAGCGCCAAGCATTCCAGGGTTGAGAAACTCGAATAAAGTCCACGGCTCACCGAGGTGGTTTTCCACCGGAGTGCCGCTCACTGCCAGGCGGTGTCGTCCGCGCAGAAGCCGCGCGGCCTTCGACGATTCGGTTTCCGCAGTCTTGACCACCTGCGCCTCGTCGAGCACGACGTAATCAAACTCGGCGTCTTTGAACCGCCAGGCGTCCCGGCGCAGCGTGCCGTAGGTGGTGAGCACCAGGTCGTAAGCGGTGAAGTCATTGCCGTTGTGCTCCAAGCCGGTATGATCGAGCACGCGCAGCTGCGGAGTGAAGCGTGCCGCTTCCTCCTTCCAGTTGAATACGAGCGACTTCGGAACGACCACCAGGGACGGACCGACGGGCTCGTCTGCGGCGCGCAGTTCGCGTCGGGATTCGAGCAGCGCCAATACCTGCGCGGTCTTGCTCATACCCATGTCGTCCGCCAGGCAGCCACCGAAGGAGAAACGCTGCAGGAAGTACATCCAACCCAAGCCTTCGCTTTGATAATCACGCAGGCGACCCACAAATCCCGCGGGCTGTGCCGCAGGTTCGACGCTGTGAAACCGTCGTAGCTCCTCGCGCACGCGTGCGAAGGTCTCATCGCAGCGGGTTTCTGGTTGCGCCGCCACTAGGGCGTCAAGCAGCCCCGCTTGGCTCTGACGGAAGCGCACGTGACCTCGCTCTGGCTCACCCATTCCAGCCAGCGGGCCAATACGGCGGAGGTTCAGATCCTCAAGCGCGAGGCGTGCGTCCGCTTCAGAAAGTCCTAGCTTGCCGAGAGCCGCTTTGATAGCGATTTCGGAAAGGGGAATGCGCTCAGTTCTAGGATGTTTTCGGTATTTTGCAAAAGAGTGGTCGCGCGTTTCGTGAGTCGTTGTAGTGACTCGGCTGCGGAGGATCAGAACGACCGTGTCCAGGAGCAACCGCACCTAGTCTCGTCCTTCGACGAAGGTGTCGACTTCGTCGTCCGACATGGGCTTCCACCATTCCGGTTCGAGCACTTGAGTCTTGCCCTTGAGGGTTCCGAGCAACCGCTTTTTGCTGGGCTTTTGGTGTCATTCGACTGTGATGCAGTCAAATACCGACGGGCTGACCCACAGGGAACTCCCGAGAAACTTACGGTGTGTATTTCTCGCTGAATGAGAATCTTCACGGAGTCATCCTGGCATTCTCGTCCAGATTGAAAACTACACACTAAAAGTATGACTTTATCGGCCTATGCGAGAAGCCTATTCGTTCTGACCTGTCGCCAGGCTTTGCCTTTACCTTAGCTTGTCTTGCACACCCGCCGGAGATGTAATACAATTAGTTCATGAAAAGTCTCACCGTACGATTGCCCGAGCCACTGGTGGCGGACATTGAGGCGGAATCGCGCGGACGGAAGATCTCGAAGTCGGATGTAGTTCGCGAAAGGCTCGAGCGTGCGCCTCGCCAGCGGCGCCGCACTGCCTCCCTCACTGCCATCGCCGACCTTATCGGATCGGTGGATGGCCTACCTACCGACCTAACTGCGCGGAAGAAGGAATATTTGCAAGCCACTGGTTATGGCCAGAAACGTCCTCGTTGACGCTGGATTTGTTGTAGCGTTGCTTAGCCGTCGCGACGCTCACCACCAATGGGCCGTGACGCAAGCCTCCGAACTGCCTCCGCCTTGGTCCACGTGCGAAGCCGTTCTGTCCGAGGCTTTCCACCTTCTCGGAAAGCTTGGTACTCCCAATCTCGGCGCACTACTTCGCCGCGGCGCTCTGCTGGTCGCCTTCACACTTACCGAGAACGTGGAGCCAGTCGTGAAGCTGATCGAGAAGTATTCTAACGTTCCCATGGGCTTCGCCGATGCTTGCCTCGTTCGCTTGACCGAAACGCTTGCCGATCCCATCATCCTCACGACCGACCAAGATTTCCGAGTTTACCGTCGCCATAGCCGGCAAGTGGTTCCCTGTGTGACACCCGAGTGATCTTGTCGCCGCTCATTCCTGCTGAAAGTGAACCCGCAAGCCGCTTAGGCTCGTACTCACAGTCTAGCTTTTCTTTCGCTTTGGTTTTCCGCTGACGACATGCTCCTTGAAAAGTGGCACGAGCCGGAGTTGCTCGTCGATCTTGCGGCGTCCGAGATCGTCGATTGGCAATCCTGCGTTGTGCTGCGACCACGTATGAGTGAACACGCGCGCAGTTTCGTGCGCTACGTCTTTCACCAGGCCTCGAGGAACACCCGCTTGCACAGATGTTTTTTCCAAGAGTTCATCGTCCAGGCGGGATACATCCTTCGTTCGGGCGAGCGGCAGGCCCAAGCCTCGGTCCGGCAGATACCGCATTGTGGAAACGTAATCGTAACCGGGCGCAAGTGTCGGCGTTCGGCCGTCGCGGTAAAGCAGAGACCAGTTTTTTAGATGCATATCGGCGTTCCCGATCGCCGCATTGAAAACAATACGCCGAATGAATTCCCTCAGCCCTTTCTCGCCGAGAAGCGCCCAGATGTCTTTGGCCATTCCGGTGTATCCGTGCTCCTCGTATTTCTTTTCCGGATACTGTCCGTAGATCTGATTGAAATCCTCCGCGTGAATCCGCTCTCCGTCCGGTCCGCGATCGAAACGCCGGATGAAGTACGCGTTCGTTTTGTTTTCCGCGAATTCAGGCGGAAGGTTCTCGATCGAGCCGACCGGTATGAGCCCGAATTCCGGCACATCGATTCCCACTTCCTTGGCCAGCGTCATCATCGCGAATTCGTTTTCCGGCACCTTGGGGAATCTTGGCGACGGCAGTTTTACGATCCACTGGCCGTCCCGCCCCTGGGCTGGAATGCGAAGTTGTTTTCCGCCCCGGCCTATCGTGGAGAATTTTAGCTGAACTCCGGCGAGAGAGAAGCGCAGCACTTCTTCCTTGTTCGCTTCGCGCGTTTCCGATTTCTCTTCCGGCGGCGGCAGCGGTTGTCCTTCACTGTCTTCGGCGATGACGGCGCCCGGCAAATCGGCCCCGACGAGCCACAACAACGGAAATTCTCTCTCCGGACTGATTCCGGCGCGCTGCGCGAGATAGTCGCGCAACACGCCGTCGCGCTCGGGCAGGAGATTCGAGAAAAAAGGAGGCAGGCGCCGTTGAACCTCTCTCGGCCTCGTGACGAGCTTTCGCTCGATATCGTAATAGCTCAGGCTGAGTACCGGGCGGCGCTCGTCTCCGACATATCCCGGATCAAACACAAAGATATTCTTGTCGGTTACGACATTCGTGATCGTGCCGACGAGACGGTTCCCAAGTTTGATTCTGAGCGTAGGCATCTCAAATTTCCTTCTATCCTTCCGTTTCCGTCAGGCTTCCGACGAGCGGTACCGGCTCATCTTCGCTTTTTCCTTCGCGTCCGTTCATGAGGCTTTCCACCAAGGGAACCAGCCCGGTGGGGACAAGAATAGGGGAGAGCCCAACAGCGTTGGCAATCTGTTCTAGCGTCGTCCATTGAAAGTCAGTTTCCCCGCGCTCGATTTTCGAAATATGCGATTGCGGCAGGCCGACCAGAGCCCCCAGTTCCGCCTGCGTCAAACCCCGGGCGGTTCGCGTCTGCTGCAGGCTCTTTCCAATCTGCTTAAGCATATGAGACTCCTTGTACAGCTACTATAGCATATTACGACTACCATCAGTGATATGTCTTAGCATCTATATTGTAAAAATATATGCCATAGCATCTATATGACAGGCACTGACAGTCGGGGACCCAGCGATACGGATCTGCGACTGTCCCGGAGTGGCTTTGCAGTGGAAGCATCAACCCAACGAATGCTCGTGGCCTATTTCACTTTACGCGCTCTTGCTCAACGCCGCCCCGCTCAGCAGCGGCTCCAGCGCCGCGCCAGTCTGCCGCTAGTCTCAGGAACGCCGCGCCTCGGGCCTTGTGTCAGCCATGTAGGCAAGTTCATTTGCTTCGGTCTCAACTACTCGGATCATGCCGCCGAGACCGGGATGGCCGTGCCCGCCAAACCTGTCGACTCTATGAAAGCCACCTCATCCGTCTGCGGCCCAACGACAAGGTGGTGATTCCCAAGGGCTCTAAGAAAGCCGATTGGGAAGTCGAAATCGGGTGATCGGCAACCCCGCCAAGTACGTAAGCGAGTCCGATGCTTTATCGCACGTTGCGGGCTATTGCGTGGTCAATGACGTTTCGGAACGTGGCTTCCATTGCTGCTACGGCCAGAGCTTCCAAGACGATCTCCGGCTCAATACTGAGGTGTTATTGGGAGGCATCGAAGCGTTTTCTTGGATGCTCACCGCGGTTCTCTCGAAGCTTGCGTGACTCGGGAGCGATATTCTTTCTTTCCGCGTATATTCGTACTCAACTGATACAAAGGCCCTCCGACATATAGTTTTTCCGGTTCATAGCCAAGTGGCGCAAGCGAGAGCACGTTGCTTGCCGCAGCCGATGTGATAAAAATTTCGTTCAGGTTCGGCCCGCCAAAAGTGAGAGATGAAGTCTGTGCAGCCGGGGTGGTGATTCGCCGTTCGAGCTTACCGTCCGGATCATAGCGTGTCAGGCATCCACCAAACCAGTGGGCACACCAGACAAAACCTTGGGCGTCCGCGGTCAAGCCGTCAGGCAATCCCTCCTCGCGGGGCACGCGCACGAACACACGGCGATTCCTGAGGGCTCCATCCTCGCGATGCCAATCGTAAGCATAGATGCAGCGCGCGACAGTATCCGCAAAATACAAGGTGCTGCAGTCGGGAGAAAATGCAAGTCCATTCGAGAACTGAACGCCGTCGTCGGCGACGTGAACTGAACCGTCAACGTCTACTCGAAACAGAAAGCTGGGCGGATAATCCCCGCTGGGGTCGTAGTGGCACGAACCGGAGTACACTCTGCCTTCGGGGTCGGCGATGCAGTCGTTCATGACGCACTCTTTTCCCTCGGCTTCCGATGCCAGCAGTACAGGTTTGCCCCCCGGGCTCCACAGCCAGATTCCTTGGCTGTTTGTCACCACGAAGCCGCCGCCTTCTTGTATGCAGAATCCTCCGACTTCGAAACCCTCATGAATTGGTTCGTGCCGCTGGTTCTTCCACCAATATCGAAAGAATCGTTTTCCCGTTATGTCCGTCCAATACAAAACTTGGTTTCTATCGTCCCACAACGGCCCTTCACCACAGAGATTCCCGTAGTCCGCAACCAAACGGATACCCGGATTCGAGGGCCCTTTTTCAATGCTCGTTCCAGGTGCCATGGTGCAGTGTCCAACGATTAAGTCAATGGCGACAACCAATCTTCGCCCGACGCACTGTATACCGCGAGCCACCAACCATGTCAAACAGTGGATGAACGAAACGCGCCAATTACAGCACTATCAAATACGTTTATCTGCCATTTCATTCACAAGAGTGAATTGTTTCTTGTAGAACGTTCATACACCGTGGTAGTTTTTTCCGGGACGTGGCGACGAATTTCAGGAGACTCAACGGTGCGCCTAGAGGGCCGGGTTGCTCTTGTAACCGGAGCAGCAATGGGAATCGGCAACGCCATCGCGCAATTATTCGCGCAAGAAGGCGCTCGCGTCGTTGCGGCCGATATTGACGGGCATGCCGGAGCTGCAACGGCCAAGAAGATTCAGGAGGCAGGCGGACACTGTTTTTTTCGTCATTGTGACGTGAGCGAAGAGAGTGAAGTCAAAGCAGTGGTGGCATCGGGAAGCAAAGAATTTGGCCAGGCCATCGATGTCTTGTTGAATGTGGTCGGAATCGCTCATGAGTCCCCAGCTCATCTTCTCGATTTGGCCGACTGGGAGCGGATCTTGAAGGTGAATTTGACGAGCATGTTTCTATGCTCGAAGCATGTGTTACCCGGAATGCTGGCCGCAAGACGCGGAGCAATCGTAAACATTGCTTCCGTGCAGGGGCTGTTTGGGTTTCCCAGCAATCCACACTATGCCGCCAGCAAAGGCGGCATCATTAGCTTGACGCGGCAGATGGCCCGAGAATACGCCAGTCAAGGAATACGTGTGAACTGCATCGCACCGGGAACAGTGGAGACACCGATGACCGCGCAGGTCATAGCGCGGGCGCCGAACCCCGCCGACCTGCGAGCAGCCTGGGAGAAGATGCACCCGCTGGGAAGAGTCGGACGTCCGATCGATATCGCCAGGGGGGCGCTGTTTCTGGCGAGCGATGAAAGCTCTTGGGTCACTGGACAGTGTCTTGTGATCGACGGGGGCTTGTCCTCCGCAGTCCTTTAGAGTGCGGCTCACAAACGGTTATTTTGCCGCCATTCTTCAGGTACTCGAGAGCGGATGGTTGCGCCTTCGATTTGCGCGCTTGGCAAATTTCCAGAGTGGCGTGCCGGAAGCCATCGCGCGGTTCTTGAGAAACGAACATTCTTGTCGCAGAACTCTCGAATCTTTGAAGGAGCTTTCTCGCCGCTCTTTAAAATGATCAGCGGATTTGGTTTTGGATTCAATGGAGGACTCTCGCGATGCGTTGTGACCGAATAAGGTGGCGCGGTCGAGAAGCCTGCTTAGTCGGAAATGACCTCGTAGAATTAATACATCTCACAGGCGGCGGGCACATCGTGGACTACCATTTCAGAGAAAAGAATTGCGACGTCAACCCGTTCTGGGTGCCACGTTGGAAGACGCTGGAGCCGTTTAGGTTCAAACCTGAAAAGCACACAAGGATTTATGGAGAGCCGGAAACGGGAAGAGTCTTGAGCGGTATTGCAGGGCATAGCTTATGTCTCGACCTGTTTGGAATGCCCTCGCCTGAGGAAAGCAAATTCGGAGAAACAATTCACGGCGAAGCGGGAGTTTCAAAGTGGAAGTTCTCTCTCAAAACACGCAAGGACCAGGCGACTCTGTTGTTTTCGGTTCGGCTGCCGCGAGCAGCTCTGGCCTTTAGACGTTCTCTGTTCCTCAGAAGGGGAGAATCGGTCATTTACGTGCGCGAAACGGTCAAGAATGAACGCAAGCTGGACCAATTCTTTCAATGGCAACAGCACGCCACGCTGGGTGCGCCTTTTCTCTCGAGAGACTGTGTGATTGAAGTACCTGGGGCTCGAGGGCGGACCTACCCTTCAGGGTACGAAGGGCGCGAACTGTTGAAGAGTGACACCGAATTCCAATGGCCAAATGCGCCGCGTTTTGATCGCGGCCGCGTGGATTTGCGCCGGGCACTCACCACCCCCTCACGGGGTTTCGTTGCTGGCGTCCAGATTGCCCCGAACCGCAATCATGCATTTGCTTGTGCCCTCAATTGGAGGTTGTCGCTCGTAATCGGATACTGCTTCCGGCGTGATGATTTTCCCTGGATCGCTCTGTGGGAGGAGAACGGCTCGCGCCGCTACTCACCCTGGAGAGGCCGGGAAAAGACGCGAGGGCTCGAGTTTGGTACCAGCCCCCTACCTCTCACTCGTGCTGAGAATTTCTTGCAAGGGCAGATGTTTGGCACGCCGACACTAAAGCATATTCCGGCCGGAGGAACGCGAACCGTGAACTATGTCCTTTTCCTTGCGCGCGTGCCTCAGGGATCGCGCTCAATTGCAAATGTGGCAGTTAAATGGGATTCGCTAGAGCTGGTCAGCCCTTCTGACAGGGTCATTAGCTCACTGTCGGCCGGTGCTATCCGGGAATACCTGCCACTCGCCCAGCCAGCACAGGGCTGCTCCTAGACTCACGGTAGGAATTGTTGCCACAGACTGCGAAGGCTTGCTGGATCGGATACCCACTGAACGGAGTCGGGATGACGACGAAACTGTTCATAAATGGGCGCTGTGGCGGAAAGACCGAGTTCCGGGTAATTTCTTGTTTTCCTGCATTCCAGTTTGGAAACGAAATAGGTTGGGTTTGGTTCCCAGCTAATCTCTCCATCGTCAGACAGCAGCGGGTACCAGGCGAGGCCGTGATGCGCACGCACTTGGGTGTAATCAAAGGCGTATTGCCGATCGCACCAGGCGCCGAAGATCAACGGCGAATTCATATCTGCATTTGCAACGTAGTGCGCCCAACCGGGTGGCATTACCACCTGTTCGCCTGGGCTGGCCTCGACGGCAATGCAACGGCCGGGGGCATCGCCGGATTTTTCCTGGCCATAGATGATTCCACGCCCTTCCCAGATCTCGAACAATTCGGGCGTTGACCATCCGCAATGGGGAGCGACTGCGTGGACGTGACCTTGACTCCGAACAGGACCGTCACCCAGCCTCCCGCTGGCGTAAATGACAACCCCGAAGAGCAACATGCGTCTCCTCAGCTCTTGCAGGTCTTCTAAGCGGCCGACATCCATGGCGATGGCATAAACCGGGTCTGGTCCAGTGCAATTCGGATCCCGCAAGCTGCCACGGATAGCATCAAGCGAACGGTATTCCGGTTTTGGCCCAAACACTCCAACGCCATAATCAAATTCCAGAGTTTCTTTCAGAAATCGTATGTCGAGGCCGGGATCGAACTCCCGCCCAGGTGCCGAGGATTTGGACAAGTACGAGTTCACACGGCACTCCGCACTAGAGTAGCTTTCCCATCGACACAGACAACGCGGGCGCCAAAGCCGTGCTTGCGAATTGATTCGTAGTCGTGCCCCGCATCGCTTGGCCAGCAGGCCACAAACCGAAGAGCATTGCTGCCAGTGTTGGCGACGCGATGGGCCACATGGGGAGGCACGAGATGTACGCTTCCGGGCGACATCGGCTCCATCCATGTTGTTCGAGTCTCATTCATCAAGATCAGCGCCCCCTCGCCTTCGACCGTCGCGTAGCATTCGGTGCGGTCCCGTTTGAGGTGAAAATGTCCGTGAGTCATAAAGTACTCAGAATCGACTCGACCGGGCTCGACGACTGTGGTCCCCCAAAACAGCCCACCCTCCGTGCCCTCCGGCACAGGGCACCACGCTTGAACCCGGTAGACGGCTGTCCGTGGGTCCAAGGCTTTCAACGCAGCAGCGTTCTCGAATATTCCTTCCAACTGACCGAGCTTCTTCACACTTTCATGGACTTCTTTGCTGGGTTGCAAGAGACCGCTAGTCCAATCGATTCGGACCATAGACTATCTCCAAGATCTGACCGCTTGTCTCGAACTCGGCATATCTTTTCGCTGCATAACAAAACAGATTGGGAATAAGACGCGCTGCCGGAGGATGGAGAGGTGGGATTCGAAGTTCCCACCTCATAGGATCCTCCGCCGCGGTAAATCCGCGTTCTCGAAAGCAAGACTACGATGAGAAGCCGACCTTTCCCTTTCGAGATCAAATCGAGTCTCCGTGCTTGCCAGAGGGGGCGGTTCTCCGTCTCAGAACATAAGCTTCAGCGCGAATTGGGTCTGGCGCGCGGTGCCCGTGCCGATCTGACTTCCGTTCACGTCGGCGATTGTCTGGCCAACCCTGCCGAAATTGGCGTTGAGTGCAGGGATTGGGGATTGCTGTCCCGTAGCGGGGTCGGTCACGATGTTATAGCAACCCGCCCCAAACCTAGCTGTTGTTGGCTGAACCGTCGTGCAAATACCGGCGTCCGGGGGGCCGAAATTCGGATGGTTCAAGATATTGAAGAGGTCTGCGCGGAATTGCAGCTTTAGCCTTTCCGTAACCCGAAAATCCTTCATCACGGACCAGTCCCATTGAAAGAATGCCGGGCCGCGAACGGCATTGCGCCCGACGTTTCCAATCACGTTACCCCATGTGCCGTCGTAATTCGATTCAAGCTGGAAGGCACCGATGCCGGCGCCGACGCCGTTGTTGACGTGTTGCGCATTGTTGAAGCTTGCGTCCGGCCAATGAACGCTGGAAAGGTACAGCGGCTGCCCCGATATGTAGTCCGGCCGCATGGGGATGCCAAAGAAACCGCTTATGAGTTGGACGTTCGCGGGCAGACCCGAGCGAGTCTGCAGGATCGTGGACGTCTGCCATCCACCGAGAGCTGCGCGAGCAAACGAATTGGAGTTTTTCAGTTCCGGCAAGCTATAAACAGCGCTGGCAGTCAGATTGTGACGCACATCCCAATCTCCGCTGCCGCGATCGAGGCCGGGATTCAACGGATCCGACCAGCCGCCGAAGACGTTGACCAAATCGTCGATTTCGTGCGACCAAGTATAGTTTGCTTCGAGACTGAGCCGTCCCACATTGCGGCGGAGCTGCACTTGCAGCGCGTTGTAATTCGAGGAAAGCGTGTCGGAATCGAGGTTCTCGTTGGCAAAGCCCGAAAAAGGCCGGGCTTGGGTGACGATGTTGGCGGGATTGGCATTTGGAGCAGCAAAACTAACGCCCGCTTGCATATGCTGTGTTTTGTTCCCTGTGTAATTTACGGTGAGAACCGTGTTCCTCGCCACTTCCTGCTGTATGCCGAACAGCCAATTTGTGGAGTAAGGGTCCTTGGGGTTTTGAGGAAAGGCGTTTACGTTTTGGGTCCCCGGAGGCAATGGTGGATTGGGCGAGGGGTAGGCAATAGAAAAGGGTGGGTTCGCAAAGATGGCTTGAAAGACATTTACGTTGTAACTCGAAAGCGCCGGTATGTTGGTGACCAGTCCGAAACCGAACTGCATCGGCATGAAGAATATTCCGCCATAGCCGTGGACCACAGTTTTTCCCTTGCCAAATGGATCCCAGGAAAAACCGATGCGGGGCGCAAAATCAGTTTTCGGCACGTTGTAAGTTTGGCCGGCGGGAAGAAACGACTGGGAGGCAACATCAAAATTCTGGAAGCGGCCGTGGCCCTCCGTCCAGGCGGTGTTGTACTCATACCGAAGCGCGATGTTAAAGGTGAGTCTGCGCGTAACCTTCCAGTCGTCCTGCGCGTAAAAATCCCAGTTGGAATTTCGGATGCCCACAAAGCCGGGGAATCCAAGTTTCGCCAAGACAAAGGGATTATCGTTTTCAAGGTCAGAAAAACTGCCGAAATAGTAGGTTTGCTGCGGACGCAGCCATTCATTTAGCCTGTTAATGCGGATTTGCGTGCCGAATTTAATCGTATGGTTCCCCATCGTTTTGCTCACGCTGTCAAACACCTCAAAGACCGCGAAGGGAGTGATCTGGTTGAAGGTATTCGGTCCCGGCAGAGAGCCGAGATTGGTAAAGAAACCGGAGAACCCCACAAGGGGTTTGGGTGTGTTTGAATTTGTGTCGGAATAGAAACGATTAAGGCCCACGCTGAACTCGTTAAAAAGCGTCGGACTGAAGGTGTGGGTTTCGTCGAGTTTCCCAAATTGCGTTCGCAGCGCCTGGGGCGAAACCTGGCCCTGGTTTAGTCCAAGGGTGTCATTGGTTAATGAGTCGTTGAGGTTGTACCGACCCATCAAGCGGTCGTTGTCTGAGATTTGATAATCGACGCGAATAGACCCGGTATCCTCTCGCAGAGTTACCGGAAGAGCAGCGGGATCGAAAACCAGGTTGGCGCCATGGCCGCCTCCGGCATCCGTGCTTGGGACGGCACAGGAGGCCGGCGCAGGAATGGCAGTGCAGCCGGCGGGCAGCGGCGCCATCTGGGCCAAAACGGGCTGCATGTCGGCATTGAATTGCGATCGAGCATACGCGCTCAGAGTCTCATTGAGCGCGTTGATGTTGGTGATGCGCTGGCGAACGCCTTCATAATTCACGAAAAAGAAAACCTTATTCCTGGCGATCGGGCCGGCGAAACTGCCGCCGAACTGGTTGAGCCTCAAGGGCTGTTTAGGCAGGCCGGTCGTCGCATTCTCGAAGAAATCCTTGGCGTCCAGAGCGTCGTTGCGAAGAAATTCAAATAGCGCGCCATGATAATCATTGGTCCCGGACTTGGTGATGATGTTCATCTGCGGGCCCAGCGAGAAACCGTTTTCGCCGTTGTAGCCGCTGTTGGTAAAGTCAATTTCCTGGATGCTATCCACGCTCGCCCGCGTAACCCGGGCTTGTTCTTGCCCTTCCGTTTCCAAAAAGCCGTTGATGTCGCCGCGCGAGGCATTTTGGCCGTCCACCTTGATATTCAGTCCGGTGAAAATGTTCTCCAGGCCGTTGACGCTGCCTTGGAAAAATCCGGTCGAGCTTATCGAACCAGGCGCTATCTCGAGAAAGGAACTCACGTCCCTGCCATTGATTGGCAAGTTCGCGATCTGATTCGAGTCCAGAGTCGTGCCCATCGCCGTCGAAGCGGTATCCACAGTCGTGGACGTACCGGTGACTTCAACCTGCTCTGAGGCGGCACCCACGGTCAGACCCAGGTTCACCTGCACCGTCCCGCCCACGTTGAGCACAATCGGTTTGCTGGTGGCTGTTCCGAATCCGCTCGCGGTGGCGGAAACAACGTAGCTTCCGAAAGGCAGAGCGGAGGCGACAAAACTTCCACCGCTATCTGTCTGCAAGGTTCGCTGGATCCCTGTCCCAACATTGGTGATGGTGACAGTGGCATGGGGAACTACGGCGCCCGAAGGATCGGTCACCAAACCGCCAAGCGTGCCGGTGTCGAACACTTGTGCGGAGACCGGCAGCGAAAATTGGAAAAAGAATGACAGCAGAAACAAGATGGGGCACAACGCCTTGACTTCCTGCCTTAACCTCTGGAGATGCGCTTTTCGTCTCATATGGAACTCCTCTCGGTTCAGTGCTCAAACGATCTTGATTTCTTATGAGAGGGAATTGCACAAGCTAGTCATCGGCTCGACTTCTGAAATGTGCAACCCCTTTCCTTTGCGTTATCCCCTGAAATTCTTCTAGCAAGCACCAGAAAACCCGATAGCACCTGAGATGGCGAGGATGTTAACGCTACAGTTTGACCCCAGTCAATCTTTTTCTGTGTCTTTTACCGGCGAAACGCTCTTATCTTGTTGCGTTATAGATCAAAACACACAAACTTGCGTACTTGGGAGTCTAAGCCCTTAGATGGCAACAATTTACAGAATCGGAAGCTCATCAGAACAGGAGAAGTGGCGGACCGTTCTAGAACTCAGCGCCAGAAGCCGGTCCATTCTCTGGCTTCCGGATCCACCAATACGTTTCGACCTTGTATTTGATGTTTTGCGCCCAGTACTCGGTCGAACTGTTGCCCCCCGATTGAAATTGGAACTTCCACTGTCTCGGCATGCAGCGCGGGTTCGACTGAAAAGTCCAGTTTCCATCCTTTATTGATGACTGGCTCAATCTGGAGGGTCACGCGTCCGAATCGCGTTGGCGTGTGTTCAAGACGAAAGGGTTGCCGCGGGGAGAAGTTTGCAGGGATCATCCCATCAAGGAGTCGCATGCGCGGACCATCTTCGAGCAAAAGCATGTGCCGTAAATAGCGAACGCATTCAGCACTGGCCCAGTTGTGCGGCATGTCACCCCAGTCTTGACCCACGAGTGCATGTTGCAATGGTTGCTCTTCCCGCCAGCAAAATAGAGGCGAAGCATGATTCAGGAATCCGTGAAAAGTTCGATCAGCCCAATCCGGCAAACCCGCCCATAGATAAACGTGCGCCGCAAACGAAGCGTTGTAAGTCCAAACGCTGTCATGCCATAGCCAGCCCGTTTCAGCAGGAACATCTTCCCGTGTGCAAGACTGCAGGAGCGCAATGTGCCCGGCCACGATGGGATCGTCTTTCTCAAAGGCCACGCCGGGAAAAATAGCGTGGGAAAGCGCCCATTGTGCGGTCTGCGGGCGTGGCCGATTCCAAGGGTCCGCCTCTCGCCATGCGGGATCATCGTGCGCGAGCATGGGAAGATAGTCGAATCCATCAGGATGCCGAACCATTTCCTTTTTGGCGGCTGCGAGAAATGATGCGCGGAGTTCTTCGTAGAAAGTGCGGGCGGGCCTGAGTGAATCCATTCCCAGGCGATCAGCAGCATTGGCGACACTCTTCAGTCCCGCAAGAGTCCACACTGTATTCGTGAACTCCGAGCGCACACCGCCAATTCCGCCGTCGGCAAATCCGGGAGCCAGCAAACTGTAACGTCCATTGTGCTGTCGCCGGCGCGCGACTTATCACGCAACTGCATCAGGAAATTGACAGCGCGGAGGACGTTTGGCTCCATATCCTTGAAGAATGGCCAACCTTGCTTCAGTTCACACTGTCGAACCAGGGTGAACATGGCGATGGCGGTGTCCTTCCAATGTTCTCCGCCACCCGCAGCCACGACCTGACCGGAGGGCTCCTGCTTAGCCCACTCGGAGAGCAAACCGTCATCGGCTTCCTTGTCGTATCCCAGGTAGCGCGCTGCCTCGAGCAAGAAATTCCCGTCCACAATCCAAAGATTGCGGTACACCGTTGGACCGACCTGGAATACCAGTCTTCCCTCTTTGACCTCTCTGGCTTGTTGAATATTTCGCGCGCAGGAAATCAGGAACTCTCCATGCTTGCCCGGATAGTTCCAAGCCGCGCTCCCAAACGGCCTCCACTGTTTCCAGAATTGCCGCGCCTCCTCGGCCAGCGCATCGGGATGTTGCAGCATTCCTTGAACAACCTCGACGGACTGACCGTCCTGAGGAAAACGGATCAGGTAGCGCAAGGGCTCACTGCGCGAGGTTTCTCCATGAGGCAAGTACAGGGTATAACCAGCTTCGTCCCACAGCGTTGCGAAATCGAGAGAAGGACTCAATTTTGCCGCCACGAGAAAAGGAGCGTTCGTGTTCGTGTCAAGCACGACGATCGTCGGCGGGCCGGAACTCAACTTAAAGGGAAGACATGTTCGAACATGTACGCGCGGACTCGCAGCTATGGCGTCCTGCTTGGGCAGAATCGTCATGAGCACGTTGTCCACGCGGCCCTCATCGGCATGCCGGGTGGCGAAAGCTGTCAGCTCGAGGGTGGCCGTGGGGCGTTCGATTAACGTGTGTACAATCGGGATATTAGGAGCTTCGAGCCACTGGCGAACTACCCGGTCGTCCTGCATTCCCGCCAGTGAGAACGCGCAAACGGTGCCAAAATCCTCCATGCCCACCAGAAGATTCTTTGCGAAGCCGTAGCGCAACTCGCCGGCTTGGCCTACCAGGCTTTTCTTCGGATCATCAGGAAAACAAATGGTTGTTTGGGACAGACGCGGTGCATAGCGAAAATCAACGGCGGTATCGGAAATGTTTTCTGGTACAAGGTTCGCATTTCTCGCCGTATGTTCAAGTGTTTCTTTGCGACCTGCGGCCACTGCTGCGCCCGAGGCTAATAAACCTCCTAAGAATCCCCGGCGGCCGAAGCTGCCCATAAAGGCCCCCTATTTACCCCAAGCCTCCTGAATTTGCTCCAAGGTTCGCCCCTTGGTTTCTGGAACAGCTTTCCACACGTAGAAGAAGCAGACAAACGAGAGCGCTCCGTAGATGGCGAACGTACCCCAAAGATTTAGGAGGTTTACGAGAGTCAGAAAAGTGAACGTGACGACTAGTGTTCCGGTCCAAAGAGTGGACGTTGCTATGGAAGCCGCCCGGCCTCTCACTTTAGTCGGAAAGATTTCGGAAATAATCAACCATGGGCCTGGTCCCATTCCCAAAGCAAAAAAGGCTACATACAAGAGGATGCTACCAAGCACTAAGCCTGCCGGCGCATTGTGAACGTGCAAACCGATCACCAGTAGAGTCAGGGCCAGCCCCATGCCACCGCTTGCGGTCATCAAAATCGCTCGTCGTCCCCATCGATCCAGGAAGACCATTGCGACGATCGTAAAAATCAGGTTCACGGCACCAATAATGACATTTGAGGCCAATGCCATGCCCGTAGATTGCCCGGGGAAGTGTTCGCTAATGATGATGGAACCGTAATAAAGCACAGTATTAATGCCGGTTACCTGTGAGAACAGCGCGAGGGCCATTCCAACTCCGAGACGCTTGCGCATTGCCGGAGAAAACACCTCATGCCAGGAGCCTTCTTCGCCGGCTGCGGCCTTTTGCACCGAGCGAACTTGCTCTTCAGCGGCCTTCGCGCCAAAGATTCGCGCTAGAATCCGCTGACCTTCGCCATACCGACCTCTGCTGATCAACCAGCGAGGACTCTCGGGAATCGCAAAAAGTCCCGCGAAAAACGCCACAGCGGGGATGGCCGCGACGGCCAGCATCCATCTCCAACTCGCTTCTCCCATTTTCGATAGTTGCCAGTTGACGAGATAAGCCGCCAGAATGCCAATCACAATCGCGAGTTGATTCATCGAGACTAGCGTCCCCCGATTCTTCGAAGGAGAAATTTCCGCAATGTAAACGGGCGTAAGAACAGATGCCAGGCCAATTGCAAGTCCACCTATAAGTCGCGCTATGGAGAAAAATGCAATCGTACTTGCCGCTGCCGCACCCAAAGAGGAAAGCGCAAACAGCACGGCAGAGAGGATAAGGGACTTCCTGCGGCCGTAGCGGTCTCCGATCATGCTGGCACCGGCTGCCCCTAGCAAACACCCCAACAATAACGAACTGGCAGCTACTTCGGTTTGCAGATTAGAAAGCGTAAACTGGCGGCGCAGGAGAAGCAGCACTCCGTTAATTACCGCGGTGTCGAAACCGAAAAGAAATCCCGAGATCGCCGTTGTTATCGCCAAGAGCACGACGTAGCCCATGGATTGCGCTTTCGCATCGATCGTGTTCGACTCCATGTTCCCGGACGATGAGTGCACAAATCCTCCGAAGCGAAATCCATTCGCTCACGTTCGAGATTCGGACTCGCCGCCTTGCAAGACCAGGGGCGCGCCGTTCTTTTTCCGAAGCGAACGCGCCGGCGAGTTCATTTCGTCCTGACGGAGGCTTTGATCGTCGCGCAATTTGATCCCTCGGACTCTCCACTGGGACGGATGGTGTACGCACCGACGGCAGCCGGAACAATAAATGTTTCCGCATAATGGACCGCAAATGGGTCAAAGTCTCCCGTCGGACTCTCCACCGTTGCTTCTCTTCCTTCCACCAGATTTAGTACGTTCACCGTGGCCTCAGTGTGATGCCGAGTGATATCCGTGAACCAACGCCGGCGAGTTTCGATGAATTCGAGTTCGTGAAGCCCGGTTCGCTCTTCCCTCCACCCCTGGCCGCTGCCAACAAACTCTACACGGTTAATCAGGCTCTTCCGGACCCACTCGGTATCCCTCTCCCAAGCGATGTTTGCTATTCCATGATCAATGTGGATCGGCCGCGGCAAACCATTCAGGCCCAGCCGGCCCCAGTCCCAGAGTTTGAAAGTGAAGATATAAGGGGTTGCGCTAATCTCGAGAACCATGCTGTTCCGGCCCGAGCAATGGACAGTACCGGCAGGGATAAGGAAATGATCGTGTTTTCGCGCGGGAAATCTGTTCACGTAACCCTCCGCGTGGAACGGCGGGCCACCATCTTGGGCCGCCCGCAATTCGCGGATCATGGCTTCGCGATCGATACCGGTTTTCACTCCGAGATAAACGCAACCGTCGTCACCCGCATCCAGCAGGTAATAGCTCTCGTCCTGGGTGTAGCCCATGCCAAACTGCCGGCGGATGTACTCTGTCCGCGGATGCACCTGGAGAGACAGGTTGCCGCCACCCATGGTGTCGAGAAAATCAAAACGGATCGGAAACTCGGCGCCGAACCGGGAATGGATGAAATCTCCGAGCAGTTCCCTCGGCTGCAGGAATGTGAGATCGATAGCAGGTAACTCCACTCGAGTGTCGCCAAATCCGAGCAGGAGGCTGTTCTCCTCGGTCACGCAATCAAAACACCACGCATGATTCGGTGCGTCATTGGGCAGGTCACATACTTCTTCCATCCAATGGCCTCCCCACGGTCCGGGGTCGAAATAAGGAACTACCCGAAACGGACGAGTCGCGGTCCTTTTCAAGCCCTCGCGCACCGCCATGCCGCTCACTAATTTCGGAACCGCACTGTTGGTATCGAGCAGAAAATCAACTTTCGCGAGAATTTCCTTCTTCAGCCGGTCGGCGGCTCGCCAATCGACGAAAAAAGCCCTCTTGTATTTTAGGTTGGAGCTCTCCGTTAGATTGTCAGTTCCAAAATTCGCGATCTGGTTGCGCCGCTGGCGGCCCTGTATTTCCCAGCGCGCCATGTCTGCGTACACCAGGACGTCGGGGGCAGGAGAAACGAGTGCGGCACCGACTCCTAGGATGAGCAGTAGGCCCCCGGGCCAATTAACTGCCTTGGCGCGCGCCTGGTTGAGTTTGCCCGGATCGAAGAAGTCTCCCAGGGTAATGTCGTTCATCGAGCCAAACACTGGATCGTCTCCTAGGATCGGCTGCAACATATGATCCACATCGCGCGGGGGCTTCAGCAAATCTCCCGCGTAGATTACGGCCTCCGGTCGCAAACCTTCTTCCAGCGCGGTCCTGACCGAGCTTTCGAATACGCCCGGATAGCACTCGACGCAAAGGACACAGCGGCTCTGTCCAGAACACTCCCTCATCCTCTGGAGGATCTCAGGCCAGCCTACCCAGCATTCCGACCTGGAGTTGGACACAGGAACGCATGGATGCTTGTCGTAGTTTGAGTGCTTAGCCATCTGCTTGTTATTGAGCAACTGGTCGGACTACAACGTTTAGCATGCGCCCGCTGACACGGTTCGCTCTGGGACGTATCTTTAAGTCTTTCTGGCAGAAAATCCGAAGGTTTCATGCAATAGTCGAACGAAACCAGTCGCACCTTCGTTTTCCATACAATCGCAAGTAAAAAGTATCCTTATGTAGGCTTTCTGTCAAGAAGTACCCACTTGAAAGCCCCTACAAGCGGTTCTCCTGTGGCAGTATCGTGGATTTGCGATATGCCATCAGGCCTGGAATTTATATGAGGTTCGGGATATAACGCTACTACGATTATTGGCAAGCTCAATGAGTGGGGCTTGCGGTTAGATTTTTCTCTCGCGAATGAAAATCAATTCCTTGGGGAGGTCCGATATTGATCAAGCGAAGCCGGGAGGAAAGGGCTCTAACCGATTTTGGCGATTCTCCCAGTCCAGACTCAGACAGCCCAGATAAACAACAGGTGAGGCTCGCCCATATTCTCACTTCGCTGCAACAGTCAGGGTCGGTGTCGGTAGAAGGGTTGAGCAAAGAACTGACTGTTTCACTAGTGACGATTCGCCGGGACCTGGACGCACTGGAAAAGCAGGGCTTGCTCCGTCGAACGCACGGCGGAGCTGTCTCTATCGAGCCCCTGTTTTACGAGCCATTTCGCAACGACCGTTCATTTCAAGCGCAAGTCGAAAGATTCGCGGAGGAAAAACGGCGAATCGGGAGGGCGGCAGCATCGCTAATAAGAGATGGAGAGATCATCGCGCTGACTCCAGGGACTACAAGCACAGAAGTAATTCGCGGACTCCCTCTCAATCGCAAAATTACAGTGGTCACGAGCACCGTCAATGTAGCCATGGAACTTTCAAAGCGCAAGGACTTGGACATCTTCGTCACGGGAGGGCATTTGCGTGGAGACTGGTTCTCGCTGGTAGGGCCAACAGCCGCCGACAGTCTCTCTCATCTGTTGATTCATACGCTTTTCATCGGCGCCGATGGAATCGACCCGAAATGGGGGGTCAGTTGCTACATCCCAGAGGAAGCCGAGCTTAATTCCGCGATGGTTAAGCACGCGCAAAGGAGAATCGCGGTTCTTGATCACAGCAAATTCGGCGTGATTGCTGGTTGGCGGATCTGCCCCACCTCTGACCTGCACATTCTTATCACCGATTCAGGTGCAACAGACGAGATGATCGCGCCTTTTGAAAAAGCGCAAATTCAAGTTATGCGTGTCTGACGCTGCAAGCTACAACTTGAATCTGCCCAAACGGGCAGCGCTAATTTCTCAGTCTAATTTTTCCGAGAGCAGCGGAACCGCTCCGAGGAGTGCCGCGTCATTGCCCAGTTCGGCAGCGCGGACTTGCACTTTGCCCCATGGCGTCCACGCGTGCTTCCGTACGTGGGACTGAATAATCGGAATAATGTTCGCGGCGCTTTTCATTACGCCTCCTCCGATCACGATGACTTCGGGATCATAAGCGTGAACTAGGGCAATGGCATCCGCGCACCAGACGCTCAGGCAGCGATCACGAACAGCAAGCGCAACTTCGTCTCCCGCCGCTGCTTCTTCAAACAGTTCCTTGAAGCCCACTTTCTGGTATTTCGAAAGTGTGCTTCCCGATGCCCCTGGCCACTCTCTCAGGATGAGCGGCAGCGACCATCCAGCCGCTTCCGCCTCTGCGCAGCCAATCGCACCGCAGGTGCAGCAACGCCCAGTGAACAGAATTGGGAAGTGTCCACCGAGGCATCCGGCCTGGGCATGTTTTCCGCGAAGCAGCCTCCCCTCAATCATCGCCACGCCGCCGATACCCGTGCCCAGAGTCATCATCACGACTTCGGTCACACCCATTGCTGCACCGGCATAGCACTCGCCAAGCAGAGCCATCCGAGCATCGTTTTCGATCCTCAGCGGCAGGCCAAGAGCCTCCCGGCCCCAAGCGGCAAAATCGACTTTTGGGGCATCTTCATACTTAGCGTTAGTCGAGAGCACACGTCCCACACGGGCATCGACAAGCCCTGGAAATCCCACAGCGACTCCTTTACAGTCCGCGAGTGAGAGTTTCGTTCTTTTTGCGAGCTGATCGAAGGTGTCCACAATGAGGGGCAGCAACGGTCGGAGGCCTTCTGCACAGTCGACGGCAATCGCGTCGTTCGCCAGAATCGCCCGTTCTTCGACGATGCCGCAGTTGGCGTGGCTGCCTCCCAAGTCGATTGCCAGAGCCCTCATGCGCAACCTCTTCTCACGCTGTGGAAAGTGTTGCGCGGTTCGATGAAATCACGTGGCTTTTGCCTTGATGCCGCAGATTCACCAGCCGCGCCTTAGGATCAAAGTCTGCGAGGCGCGACTGAACCCTAATCCCGTCAAAAAGAGTCAAGTTCGCGCCGAATATAGTGTTGATGACCAGATCCATGAAACCTCCACCGGAGATGCAGCACCAGTCATTAAGGTAGGGTGCATCCGTGGGACACTTATATGCAGCTCCGTGTTCCAGTGGAAACGCAGTCTCAACAAAGTGTGCCTGCCCGATTGGACCCTGGTTCCCGGCCTTTCCCAGATTTTTTACCCAAGCCGAAACCCGTGCTGATGAATCCGTACTGTACAGTCCTTTAGCCGTTGCGGGAGGCCATGCCGAGTATGCGCCCAACCAACTATGGTCCGGCCGAATATTCCATGTCGCGTCCACGTCGTCAGGTGAGAGCGCTCGCATCCAGTAATTGCTGTGGAGTTGCTCCCAGAAGAATCCGCTCATCTCCCGCTTCTGTGCATCGCTGAGATCTTCAAGCATGTTGTCCAGCACGGAAAGGAAGTCGTAACAGTGTCGGACCTCCAGGAAGGAGCCATCCGGTTGCCCACATTTCCACCAGCCCTTCCCTGGAACATACAGTTTTTCATTGATGCGTTGCGCGAGGTTCTTTGCCTCAGCGCGTAATTGGGAAGCATGCGACGAATTACCGCGCCGTTCGAGCAAGTCCGCAACGAAGCGCATGGAAGACACGTTGCCGGCATTCATTCCGGCGGTTTCGTGCAGATATGTGCTCACAACTTCGAGCAAGTTTTCCAGTTTTCCATAATCGCCCAGGCCGTGGGAAGCCTTGTCGAGCAGTTTCCAGTAGGTAGCGTGAAATAGCAGATGATCCAGAGCTGTCTTGTCGTGAATGCGTTTATCGAGCCACGCGAGGTCGCCGGTGACTCGCAGATAGTTTTGAGCGCATCGTACGATGGCCATGTCGTTCACGCCATACCATGGTCCGACGGCCTCACCGGTGACGTAGTCGGTCGCGAGATGCTGATGCATGTCCTGCACAAACCAGTTTTCGACCAGCCGGCGCAGCGCATCCGGATCGAGCAGTGCAAGGCTCAATGAAGTCAGTGATGTATCCCAGGGAAAGCTAAGAGTCGGAAGCACCCGGCCGCCCAGCGTGATGTAAGTAGTTCCATACTTCGAATCCGGGGAGACCCGCCGCGCAAATATTAGGTTTCTGAAACCCGCCATATAGAGTTGCCACAGGGATTCGTCATCGGTTTCGAGCTGCGGAAGATAGCCGGAAAAGTCCGAATTCCCCGGAGTGAATGCCGACCGCAATAAACTGTTGAACGCCTGCTCGTTCTCACGCAAGACCTGGCGGAAATTGGCCTGAAGATCGTCATAGGCCGTCAGTGCGGCTTGCCCGTCAGCGTCGACTACGTTTACATGATGGAGTTCTTTTGTTTCTCCGCGCCCGAGCGTCACTTCGACAACCAACATCCGACCTGAATCGACACCGCTCACCTTTGGCGAGATCCCTTGTACGGAAACCGCCTGGCTGTGCTGCGCTTCGAATACGAGGCAGCCGCGAGTTTCATCCCAGTGGATCAGATTGTCCGGTTCTCCCGGCGAATACGTCATCCATTGTGTCGTCTTTTTGGCTACAGCTGCACGCATGTCGAAACCGAGTTTTATCTTCCGCGGCTCGTTGGCGAGGTTCTTGATGCGAATGGATTCAGCGACGGCACGACGTTTCGGGGGCATGAACATTTCGGTCGTGAATTTCAATCCATCGGCCTGGGTTTCACGCACGACCCGATGGGGGTGCCATGTATAGGCGACTTCATCACCGCCGTCCGGATACGAAATGAGGATGCGGCCATTCAAGAACAGTTCACAGGAAAGGAGAAAGCCGGGACTCCAGGGGGTGTCGGGAACTCCGCAACAGCCGAAAGGCGGCAATGACAGGGCCGTAATTCCGGAGACCGACTTTGCTGCTTGCACGTATCCGTATTCGTTTTGCGCGGTCGGCGAACTGTACAGGTCTCTAAGGCGATGAACCAGCCGATCACCAGACAGATCATGCAAAGTTGGGATAGCCGGCAGATGCGTGCGAATTCGAGAAGCTGCAAGACTGGAGAGGCGGGAAAGCAGACCCGCTGCGGCACCTGCCTTCAAAAAAGATCTGCGATTCCATGTCAGTTGCGTTTGCCGGCTCATGCGATCTCGCCTCCAATGTCGAAAACCGCTAGCACCCTTCGAACAACCTGCATCTAGAATCCTTGCCCGACAGCATACAAGAATTAGGCGCGCCTGACGGCAGTTTGTGTATCTTTACCACGAAAGTGAAGGAAACGATGATCTAAATAGCGTACTTCGATCAATTCTGTCTTGCCTTTTCAGTGAAAAGTTAGTAGCGTTTGGCGGAACTTACGCGTTCCGGGGCCTTCGTATTTTCTGCTACTGCGACTTGCAAGGAGGCTAATATGAGGCAAATCCGGCCAATGAAAAGCTTCCGGATATCCGTGGCGTTGTTACTCACTCTCGGTTTTTCGACGCTTGCTTCAAATCCTCTAGAGGCCCAAACCTGTACGGTGACTGCTGGAACGGGCACCCTAGATTCTCATTTCGATTCCGAATATACCGAGAATGGTCCAGGAACTGGGAAAGAGCCCTTAGGCATGCCCGGCTGGACCGGAGCTGACAGCAGCTACTCGGTGCTGTTGCCGAGCGGCGACAGCGCGTTTTTCTTTTCTGACTCGTATGTCGGTGAGTACCCGACGTTAAGCGGCGACGGAACGGTGAGTACGAATTCCAACGGGTTGCGTACACGTGCTGCGAACTGCGGTGCTCCGTTGTGCAATCCGCCCACGAACCTTTATCATGCGCACAACAGCATCGTCGTGCAGAGCGCGGCCACCGGACAATTGTCAACGCTCATGGGACCCAAGGATCTCACTTCCGGATACTCGACCTCGTACTTCGTACCCGCGACTGCCGCCGTCACGGGTCACTTCTATTGGATGGGAGACTCAGTGGTGGTGCAGGTGGACAGCACAGGAACAAAGAAACTTTGGACCTTTGTGATGGAGTGGGACAGCAGCTTCAATTACTACGGCAGCGCAATTGCCCAGTTATCGTTGCCTAGTCTGGCCCTTGAGAGCATCACGCTCCTGAGCAATGTCCCGTCCGGCAATGTGGTTCATTGGGGAACTGCGATGTGGCTCGATGGAAGCTACGGCAACAACTATCTCTATGTCTACGGGATTGAGGACAACGCGCAAAACGGCAGATTTCCGTTCATCGCGCTCACGAATCCAGCCGTTGGAGTTTCTGGGGTCGCCAACACGAACAACTGGTACGTTTGGAACGGAAATAGCTGGGTTACCGGGCTGACCAACGCGGTGCAGATCATCGGCGCACCAAACGACCCGAACAACGCGGGCGATTACGTCAGCAGCGAATATAGCGTGAAGAAAATCCACAGCAGTGCGGGGACGACTTACCTGTTGGTGGCCCAAGACACAAAGGTCCCGTTCGGAACGTGGAAAGATATCACTCTTTATTCTGCCTGCAGGCCACAGGGACCCTTTTCGGCGAAAGATGTAGTGTATTCAACGCCGGAAACCGGCTCCACGAAGGTACCAGGGATGACGTCGTCACAATCGCTCGCTGGGATTATTCTGACGTACAATCCGCATGCCCACCCGCAGTTCACCAGCAATGGCCAGCTGCTGATTTCTTATGATTTGAACGCCAGCAACAGCGGAGATCTCCTTTACGCAGACACATATCGACCGAAGTTTATTCGCGTGAAGATTGCCGGATTGAAGTGAGCTGAGTTGCGATGAGCACCTTGCGAGAACTAAGTTTTAGATTGATCTTGCGCGAGTTCTGAACCTTCGTTAGAGAGCTCTTTTAGCGACTCGAGGTATCCATGAAACCGTTCGCATTTCTCCTTCTCTTTATCGGATCGCTTGCGGGCCAGTCGGATATCTCTTCTTCCGCAGTCGCGACCAGCAGGCCAGGCACGATCCGGCCGCTGCCCGAGTTTGGTTATACAGATGGGTGGCTGGGAGCTGACGATGCCTACTCCATTCCGCTTACCTCCACCGAGAGCCTTTGGCTGTTCGGCGACACATTCGTAGGGACCGCCGAAACCAAGCTTAGGAATCAGGCCAAAACCATGGTTCATAACAGCGTCGGCATTTCTAAATGTGAGCAGGGCAAGAACTGCACCCTGCGTTATTTCTGGAAGGCCCCCAACAGCCCTAAGCCGCGGTCGTTTTTCGATACCGGCACCGACGAACTGTATTACTGGCCACTGGACGGATTTCTTGCGGGCAAGGCTCTCTATCTGTCTCTACTCGCGGTTCGCAACAAGCCCGGGGCCAGTCTCGGCGATGCTTTCGGATTCGAGATTGTCGGTACCAGGCTGGCGGCGATTGATAACGTGCGCACAGCGCCTGAAAAATGGCATGTCGGCATTCAAGACCTTACCGACGCCCATCTTTGGCCCGGCGTCTCCATGGTACCCGATGGCAAGTATGTGATCTGGTATACGCAGGTCAGTGAAGGTGAGGGCCGCGGGTTTATGACGGAGATGCGGCTGCCACGAGATAAGATGGCGAAGCCTTCCGGTAACTGGGAGTACCTAAATAAAGATAATCACTGGGTTGCAGGACTGGCGAGCAAGGATGCCATGCACGTGATTGAACAACCCATCAGCGAGATGTCCGTGCGCTATCATCCCTCACTCCAAAAGTGGCTGGCGCTTTCGCCTGGGCCCGATTTCCCTTCCCCGCGGGCAGTTGCACGATTCGCAGATTCGCCCATTGGCCCCTGGTCCAGTCCGCAAACGATTTATGAGTTCCCGGAAATGAAGCGCGACAACACGGGCTACGACAAGGACACATTCTGCTACGCCGTGAAGGAACATATCGAATTTACCGAAAACAAAATTGCTTTGACCTATGCGTGCAATTCGATGATCCTGTCAAAGACAATAACCAATATGAACATCTACCGGCCGCGGTCTGTGATTCTGGATCTCCCAAAATGAGAGCGTCCGGCGCAAGCTCGCCCTCCCCGTTCTCACTGGAACGATACAGAGCCAACAGATCCAATATTTCCACCAAGAAATTAGCAGTCTATTGTCTGTTTCTGCTGACTTGGGTTTCAGCAGTCGAAGCCCAAACGACCGTCGCACACCCGCTCGCTGCAAGGGGTCGGAAAGCGCTTGTAAGGGACGCTGTTTTTCACAGCACCTCTCTCGAACGCGACATGCGTTATCGGGTGCTTCTTCCCCAACATTACGAAAGCGGTGGAAGGTTCCCTGTGCTCTATTTGCTGCACGGTCTCTACGGCGACTATCTCAACTGGGACACCAGAACCAATCTGGAAAATTACGCACGAGATATGCGTCTGCTGATCGTAATGCCGGATGCAGACAACTCCTGGTACACCGATTCTGCGACAGTTCCACAAGACAAGTTTGAAGATTACATCGCGAAAGACCTGATATCCGAGGTCGATGAGAAATATCGCACTATTCGCGCGCGACACGGGCGCGCAATTGCCGGACTTTCGATGGGCGGGTATGGCGCGGCGAAATTGGCGCTCAAGTACCCTGAGTTGTTCGCATTCGCCGGCAGTCTAAGCGGTGCGTTGAATGCGCCTCACAATCTTGACACGCTCAGGCCCGAGTTCCGCACCAAGCTCCTGGAAGTTTTCGGCAATGAGGGGAGTCCACAGCGCGCCGACAATGACATTTTTCCGCTGTTGAACACTCCGCCACAGACTCCCTATCCGTATTTTTACTTGGCTTGCGGTACCGAAGATTTCTTTTTGGATACAAATCGCACCTTCACGTTGCAGCTCTCATCCCACAAACTTGCTTATGAGTACCATGAAACGCCGGGGGCGCACGCCTGGGAGTACTGGAACAGCGCGTTAGAACCAATGCTGCAGACCGTTGAGCAAATGATTGGCGAGTCTCCGAAGTCGGCACATTCAAAGCAGAAGAAACCATGAAGATCGTAGACCTTCGCGCAACCACCGTCGCCGTTCCTTTGGAAGCCCCTCTGCGTCATGCGAACGGAGCACACTGGGGAAGATTTGTTCGTACCATCGTGGAGGTCGAAACTGACGATGGCTTGATCGGGTTGGGCGAGATGGGCGGAGGTGGAGAAGCTGCCGAGACCAGTATCCGTGCGCTGAAACCGTACCTAGTCGGCCACGATCCTCTGCAGCTAGAGCAGTTGTATTGGAAAATCTGCAATCCCACGGCATCCCTTTACAACAATCGGGCACAACTCCACGCTGCGATCGAATTCGCGTGCATGGATTTGGCCGGCAAGAAGCTTGGGATTCGAGCGTGCGATATGCTTGGCGGCGCATTACGAGAAGAAGTTCGCTTTGCTAGCTATCTCTTCTATCGCTACGCCGATCCGAAGACTGGACTGGGCGGCGAGGAAACCGCGGATCAGATGGTTGCGGCAGCAAGGAAACTGAAACGGGAACACGGATTTCGCTCGCACAAATTGAAGGGCGGTGTTTTCCCTCCGGATCACGACTTGGAGGTTTACTTGGCGCTCGCAGCGGAATTTCCCGAGGACTCGTTTCGGCTGGACCCCAATGCCGCCTGGAGCGTTGAGGAATCCATTCGCATCGGACGCGCCATAGAGACAGTCCGGAATGACTACTTCGAAGATCCCTGCTGGGGATTGGAGGGAATGCGCCGCGTCCGATCATTCGTTAAGATTCCCACCGCAACGAACACGGTGGTGGTTAATTTTGAACAGCTCGCCGCCTGCATCCGACTGAATGCCATAGATGTAATCCTGCTGGACACGACTTTTTGGGGTGGACTGCGCCAAGCGTGGAAGGCGACGGTTGTCTGTGAAAAATTTCAGTGGGGAATCAGCATTCATTCGAGCGGAGAATTGGGAATTCAGTTAGCCACCATGCTTCATCTAGGAGCCGCTATCCCCAACCTGACTTTTGCAGCCGATGCCCATTATCACCATCTCACCGACGACATTCTGAAAGGCGGCAAGATGAAGTACGTTGACGGCAAGATTGCCGTTCCTACGGGCAATGGATTGGGCGTGGAGCTAGACCGCGATAAATTGCAACTATACGCAGAATTGTTTCGGAGCACCGGCGGCTATGCTTATGACCGCGACCCACAGCGCCCGCAATGGTTTGCCGTTGTTCCTGAAACGCGTTTCGCAGAACCGAACGAATGTCGTAGGGGACAGAAAAAGGAGCGATCTCAAAACATTTCCGGTCGCAAATAGGGCCTCGGATTTGCGTTCAAGAATCTTGGCCCAGTATGCATAGCCAGCTTTTCGAACGCATTTTGTGCGGTTACCCGTTTTCTTGCTTGCTGATCCCCCGCTCATTTCCAACTCGATGGCCCATTGCCAGCGGCGCCTGGGGAACGAGCCTGGTTCCTGGACAAGAGCCCTTGCGCTGGCGCATCGGACCGCCGAACACGAATTACGCAACGCGTTATCCTGTTGGGCGACAACGCCACCGCTCGTGCGCCTCAAGTGCGCAACAGTTTCGGATTGGCGCTTGCCGACGGCATGAAGCGGATTGCTGACGCGATGGCGAGCGCAGAGCGCTCAGCGGAGGCCATTCGCGACCAATGAAACGTGCTGAGATGCCGACCCATCTTCTGTCATTCACAATCCTCCAAGGAAGCAATTGATTGTCCAGGGGTGCCGAGCCGACGGTTCAGCTGGTCACGAAGGCGTCGCTGCCACCCGCGATACTCGCCTGGAAGGCGGCTAGTAAAGCTCATGCCGACCGCCTCTCGGTTGGGATGCAGGATTGTCCTTGGAAGAGGTGGGGGTTGGCGGCTGAAGGTTGACAGTGGAAAGGCCGCGCCC
>QHZB01000048.1 GCA_003224525.1 Acidobacteriota bacterium
CAAGCTATAGCTTGGCAGCACTGGTACCAATAGTCAAGCTATAACTTGTCACTATTTCTAAATGCGACAAGCTATAGCATGTCGCCTACGCATAATATGTCAAGATATAGCTTGGCGCCTAGCCGAACAAGAGAGGTCGGCGACCTCCTTGGCCTTGTCCGGTGGTAAGTACCTGCACCCTACCGCTTGCGATCTCAATCTTGTGATCACGCCAGTCTTTGTTCCATTCATGCAGTGGTACCTGACTCCGCGTTAGCTTTTTGGCATAAATCCATTCCACCTGCACCAGGTTGGCATTGGGTTCGGTCGAGTCGTAAATCACTGTATCTGTGGTCCGGCGCGATCATCTTGCAGTAGTGATGGTACGGTCCCATTGTTTGCCGTCCACAAGGTGGGGTGCGAGTACATGAACGTGTATCCTTCGGCCGGAGATGCTTTCACCGGGGCCGTCGATTCCTGGGCCGCTGGCTGAGTGCCCTTGCTGTCGTGACTCATCGCAACGCCCGCAAAAAACGCGAAAACAACAAGCAGGCAAATGGCAACAAAATTCTCTTGCTCATTGTGGCTCCTCCATTTTTGTGGATTGGGTCGGACCTGGGATTCTGCTGGACGCAAAGGTACCTAAAACCTCGGAGCGCGGTCAATAACAAAGCGACTCACCTGTCCTGTAATCCCGAGAGGCGCTTCCAATCGGTGGCGAAGGAGGCCATTCTACGTGCAGTCGCCCAGTCACCCAAGTGAATAATGGCTTTAAACTGAAGGCTGAATGCCTGTTTAGGATAGAGTTATGCTCGGCGTCGTAGTGGTCTATCTCGGTCTGATCGCCGCGTTTCTGGGGGGCGTATCCCTTCTCCGGCCTCCGTCTTTTCTTGCCATTCGTACCCGCCGCCAAGCCGCGCTGGTCCTAGCGCTAGGTTTCATCGTAGTCGTGATGGGCGGATCTTTACCGGCGAGAGAAGTACGCGTCGCCACGCCGCGCACACAGCTTGACCAATTTGCGCCCATGTACCAGTTCAGTGAATTCCACTACATCCGGATCGCGGCTCCAAAAGAGCAGGTGTATCGCGCCCTTAAATTGGTGACGGCTGACGAGATTGCCTTGTTCCGCACGCTAACTTGGCTCCGGCGCTTCGGCCGACCCGGACCAGAAAGCATTCTCAACCCGCCGTCGCAAGTCCCAGTTCTCGATGTCGCCGCCAGAACATCATTTCTTGTTTTGGCGGAGGACCCGGACCTCGAAATTGTTCTGGGAACTCTGGTGGCTGCGCCGCCCGGATGGCGCCCCAGTGGCAAACCAACTCCCGACGGCTTCAAGGCACTCTTTGTGACTACAAATCACCCCGGCTTTGCTCCGGCTGCGATGAACTTTCGCATTGTGGACGCGGGCCCCACCGCATGTACACTCACGACCGAGACTCGCGTCTATGCTACCGATGCATTAACTCGCCGCCGCTTCGCCCGCTACTGGCGGGTGATTTATCCAGGAAGTGCGTTGATCCGTCGCATGTGGCTACGGGCTATCGCCCGCAGGGCTGAATCGCGGTAGCCCCCAGCGACAATTCCGGTAAGTGCGGATTACCGGACTTTTTTAGTTTCCGATTAGGCGTCTTACCAGGCAGGTTCGCTGGACGCCGAGCCTGTTCAACTCCTGGTAAGCTACAGCCATGAAGAGACTCTCGTTACTCGTCGTGCTGCCATGTGCAGCGACATCTCTCGTTAACTGCCAACAACCGACCAAGAGCAGCACCACGCCCAAGCCCGATGAGGGCAGCTTTGTTCAGAACACGTGTAGGAACGATTTCTTCGGCTTTTCGTACGCTCTGCCGCGAGAATGGCAAGAAAGCAGCGTGGTCCCAGCCATATTTCCTGCGGGGGCATATTACCTGTTCATAGGAGACCGTAATACGGGGCATTCTCTCTTGAACCGGGTAATGGTCATTGCTGACCCCAAGAGCGAAAGCGGCCCTGGGGTTTCTACGCAAGAATACTTGTCGGCGTTCATCCGTGCGCAAGTAAGGAATGCCAACGCCGAAGTCATCCAGGAACCATCCTCTTTCGTTTCAGGAGAAAACAGTTTCTATAGAGCAGATTACAAAAGCGTAGAAAATGGGATTACGGTTTACAACTCCATGCTCTGCATCGAAAGCAAGAGTTACTGGCTCAGCTGGAACTTTGTGACACCGTCGCAACGGGACCTCGACGATGCGGTGAATACACTTCAACGTATTTCTTTCCACCGTGCCGTTTTCGAAGCAATTCCCCAAGGTGGTCGCGAGCACTCGACGGTAGCTTGTCCCGACTTGTCCATCAGAGAGCACCCCGAAAACCAATAAGTGACGCCAGGACAGCGACTTATGTGATTTGTCCACTGGTTCGGGACCAGGAGGTCGATGGTTCAAATCCATTCGCCCCGACCACTTCTTTTAGAACTAACAACTTACAACACGCGAAGGAGCGGAAGACCGCTTGGTGCAAGACCAGGAGGTCCGCGGTTCAATTCGACTCGCGCCCGACAGCGTTAAATCCCCCCTTTCAGCTGGTCTTAGTCGAGATTGCTTCCGATTCTTCAACTCAAAAAGCTTGTCCAGACTTGTCCACCAACAGATCCTTAGGCTGTCCAGGGTCAACGGAGCAATAAAGCACGTCAGCGGAGGATTACGGAATATTGGCGGCACAAGTGGAGTGGAACCCGCGATGAAATCAAAATAAGGCGAGGAGTTATACGAGAACGCTGGTGGAGACGACAGCAGATATGTTATTGATTTCAAGTCCGCCGGAGGCTTGGCGAACGACAACATAATCAAAGCAATGAAAAACATGAATCGCCGTCAATTCCTGCGCACCAGTGCCGCAGCTTTAAGCTTGTCGACACTGCCCCGCGCCCAACAGAAAGGTCCTAAAGCGAAGCGAGTCGGCCTGATTGGATGCGGTTGGTACGGGAAGACGGACTTATTTCGGCTACTCCAAATTGCGCCTGACACCACTCCCGTCGAAGTTGTCTCGTTGTGCGACGTGGACCGGCGCATGCTAGCGGAGGCGGTCGAGTTGGTTACCAACCGGCAAGATTCGAAAAAGAAGCCGCGCAGCTTCAATGACTATCGGGCCATGCTGGCGGAAAAGGATCTGGACATCGTGTTGATCGCGACTCCCGATCATTGGCATTGCCTGCCCATGATCGCAGCGGTGAAGGCCGGCGCGGATGTCTACTGCCAAAAACCCATCAGCGTTGACGTCATCGAAGGCCAGGCCATGCTGGCAGCGGCCCGCAAATACAATAGCGTGGTGCAGGTCGGGACGCAAAGGCGGAGCACGCCGCACTTGATTGAAGCCCGTGACCAAGTGATCCGCGAAGGCAAATTGGGGAAAGTCGGGCTAGTGGAAATCTACTGCTATTACCACATGCGGAACGAAAGTAATCCACCAGACACGGCTCCGCCCGACTACCTGGACTATGAAATGTGGACCGGTCCCGCTCCAATGCGGCCGTATAACCCGCTTATCCACCCGCGGGGTTGGCGAGCATTCATGGAGTATGGCAACGGCATCGTCGGCGACATGTGTGTCCATATGTTCGACATGACGCGTTGGATGCTAGAGCTGGCCTGGCCGAAGCGCATCAGTTCGAGCGGGGGAATTCTGGTGCAGCGCGCGAGCAAGGCCAACATTACAGACACGCAGCTTGCTACGTTTGAATACGATGACCTAAAGATTGTGTGGGAGCACCGTACCTGGGGGGATGCTCCGGACCCGAAGTATCCCTGGGGCGCAACCTTTTACGGCGACAAGGGCACACTGAAGGCCAGCGTGTACAGTTACGATTTCAACCCTTCGGCAAAAGGCGAGCGTCCCATTCATCAAGACGTTGTCTACGAATTGGATCAGTATCCTGAGGACAAAACAGAGAAGGACCTCGAAAAACATTGTGCGCCGGCGATTCGCTACCACATGAAGGATTTCATGGCCGCAGTGGCGTCAAGGAGAAGGCCGGTGGCCGACATTGAGCAGGGTTATATCTCCACTGCCTGTTGTATTCTGTCTAATATCGCTATGAGTCTAGGGCGCACACTGAGGTGGGATCCACAAGGTCAATGCGTGATGAGTGATGATGAGGCGAATCGAATGTTGCGCCGCGACTACCGGAGTCCATGGATACACCCGACTGCCGACACCGTCTAACCGGAGCGAGTTCGGTCAACCAACAATAGGAGAGGTGATGCGACATAGCCCTTTGTTCTCTCACCCCGCCACCCCTACAACAATTGCAAGCCGTGATGGGTCCCCGCATGTCGTAGAGATTGTAGCTCAGTGATGGCTATATAACGTGAAGTGTATTTATACAACTTGTTAGTCTTAGAGCGGTCGACAAATCAATAGGTGACGCCAGGACATCGACTTATGCGATTTTGGTTCGGGACCAGGAGGTCGTGAGGCGGTGATATTCTCCTCGAAGAATTGAACTTGGTTCGCGAGCGGCTCCGAGGAAGCGTAATCTTCCCTTGGTCCAAGAGAGCTCATGTTCGCCAGTGACCCTCGCGATAGATTCCTCGCAGGCGACAACTACGACGTTGACGACGTGGCATTCAATACAGTCAAGAAAACTTTGATCCGCCTTTCGCACCTTTCTTCTTTCCCGGCCGACGTTAATCTATGGATGCCGATCGAGGGGCACGCCGGTAAAATTCAGTTGGTCATTCGCATCGCAATAAGAACGAAATGAGCCAAATTCTGGAACTGGGGCGAGCTTTACGGGGATATGGTTCCGCAGATGGAAACGGTATTGAAGACGGGACAACGGGTCACGGTTACAAACAAGCCCAGCTGGATTTCTGTTCTCGCTCCAGTCTATAACAGTCTAGGTGATGTCGTAGGTCTGATCGAAACCGTCAGCCAGGTAAAAATGGATGCGCACGAAAATGTAAAATAGCATTCACCATGCTCTAGGTGCTCTCTGAGTCGAATCCCTGTGAAGTAGCGGTCCCGCTGAGTGCAAGCAGCAAGATCTCGGAGGACATATGCACCACAGTCGTTTGCGTTCACGACGGTCGTTTTTGCAAGCGGCCCTGGCAGCGCCCATCGCGGGCATGGTGACGACGTATTCGCCGCTTGGCGGTAAAGATGGGGCCAGCGAGGCTAGTTCTATTGTCGCGCGTGTCACCCTCGACCACGAACTCTACGACTGCGATGCCGTCTTGAATGGGCGGTTGTACTTTCGTCTTCCGGCGGCGGGACCGGTGATCGTACGCTGGGTGGACAGCTTCGGCCGGACCGTCGACGAATTTCATCCCCCGAATCTCGGTGCCAAAGTAGCGCCACTAAACTTCTCATTTGACCTAGGCCGCGGCTTCACTTACCGGAACTGGATTCGAATCTGGGTTAACGATGTTGAGCAGGCCGAGGGAGGGCAGTTTCTGCTTTCGCCATCCCCCAAGCCTTGGGACGATTTTCACGCCATCAGTTGGGCACACTATCCGGACGGATTTTACGACGTGCTCCGTCAAGCCGGCGTAGACGCGACAATTGCTTATCGGGAAGCCGGCGAACCCGCGATCGATAACAACTTTGATTTCTATGTCGAGCAGATGGCCTGGGAAGTCTTTGCGATCTACCACAAGAACCAGCCTCTTTGGCGGGGGTTACTGAATCAGATCGAGCTCGATCGCAACAATCTGGACCTCTGGATCCGTCACCCCTGTGTGAATGATCCAAAGACCGATGAGTACGTGAAAGAACATCTGACCCGGTTTGTCCGCTTGCATCGCGATTTCCGTCCGCTCTTCTACAACATTGCCGACGAGCTCGGCCAGGGCGATCAGATTCGACCCAATGACTTTTGCCACTCCACGCACTGCACGAACAAGTTCGCGGAGCATCTTCGCAAAATGTACGGCACGACCGGAAATGTTGCTAGGGAGTGGTCGGTCACCGAAGAAACGCGCTGGGACGACGAGAGCCTGAGCAACGGGTCCCAATGGGCAACGAGCAACCTGATGGTGAATCGGACCACGACCGACCAGGCGTTCGATGCCGTTGCGGTGGCCAACCTGGGGGCTAAGTACGGAGGTATAGCGGGCTTGAACAAAGCTTGGGGCGTGAACTTCCCTGCACCGCGCAACGAGGCGGGCGGCCGAGAACAGTGGGAGCCACTGCGCGCATTGCTGAGCGAGACCCGCTCGGTCCAGGAGTTTACCGAAAAAGTCCTAAGCGAGCGCTTAGGATCAATTGAGAAAGCCAACGCGCGATGGGGAGCTCACACAACCTGGGCAGCCGAGCAGCGGCCCACCGGCTTCAAATCCTGGTCTGAGGTTGTTACCTTTCTGAATCGCTTCTATCAGGAGTTGTCGCAAGTGCGCTCAACGGAGGGGTGGAACGTTTCTCCGTGGTGCGATTTCCGCAATTT
>QHZB01000259.1 GCA_003224525.1 Acidobacteriota bacterium
CTCACCCACCCGCCGGGTTTGCGGATGAGCTCAAGGAATCAATGAGTTAAGGGTGCGATTGCTTGACGGCCCGGGCGCGGGCCGCTCTAATACGCGCCCTCCCATTCCCGGCGGCCAGGTAGCTCAGTTGGTAGAGCAGCGGATTGAAAATCCGCGTGTCGGTGGTTCGATTCCGCCCCTGGCCACCATCAAATCAAATACTTGGGCGTGTCGTCCCAACATCAACTGTGAAATATGAGGGGACCTGTGAAAGATATTTCACTCCGGTCCGCTCGAACTAGCGCTCGTAACCTCTTGCTCGTGCTTTGATAACCCGCCGAGGAAACAGACCGAAACAACGGACAGATCTGTCCGTTGTTGCAGTCGGGCTTCGAGCCGGCCGAGGCATCTCTCGCCTGCTGGCGCGTGCGCGCTGGCAGGGACATGAGCTGGGGCGATCGACGCGAAGCGCGACTCGACGGCTCCGAACGCGGCCACACGGCCGAAGGAGAGAGCCGCGCGGGTCGGAGCGGACGACCGCACTCTCGAGTGTGAACGCGCCTGAACGAGCATGCTCTTCGGCAACCTTGGGCTCCGGCCAAAGCTAGGCCCGAGGTTCCCGAGGTGCCCGGCTCGGAATCATCTAAGGGGCACCTTCAAAGTCGAGAGCGGTCAGTCATCCGTACGACTTGTATGGGCGAGTCCGGCCAGGACCCGCCGGTCGCTCTAATCAAATGCCTACCCAGGAGCGGTCGCTCACACTGCAACCAAGGGGGTAGCGGGGGGGGGGATTTGACGCCTAACTGGAAGTGGGCTTGGGGGGGTTTCACGCGACCGTCACCTACAACCGCGCAGTTTTTCCGAGATGTCGATGCTACCAACACGAGCAGCGCTTGAAGTGATCGTGCAACGACACCGCCGCATCATGCGCGCTAGGATTGGGAAGGCCGGTTTTTTCAACTGGTACGGCAGTTCCCTGCGGCGGGGCGCAACAAGAGGCCCGCAGATGGCGTCTGCGGGCTTCTATTGAGTCTGTTGGCGGATTGTTGAACGTCACGCGCCAACGCGAATCAGCGGTATTTGTTCAAGTCAAACTAGAAGGCATCAGAACATCATCTGTTCCACTGGAGTGGTCTGAAGCCCGCGCGAACCTCTTCTGAGAAGAGTTGCGGCTGTTCCCAGGCCGCAAAGTGCCCGCCCTTGTCGAGCTTGTTGTAATACATAAGCTTGGGATACGCGCGCTCCGCCCAACTGCGCGGGCACAGATCGATCTCGTCCGGAAAGGCGCTTACCGCAACCGGGATGGAAACGCCTTTGACACTGAAATACGGGAGTTTGCTTTCCCAGTAAAGGCGGGCCCCGGAAATCGCCGTGTTCGTCAACCAGGTGATCGTGATGTTGTCGAGGACATCGTCCCGGGTGAGGCCGGCAGCTTCTCCGGAAAAGACGCGTGAGATCAGCGCATAGCTCCACGCATCGTGGTCCAGAAAATAGGCGGCCAGGCCGACGGGGGAGTCAGCAATTCCGTACAACGTCTGCGGGCGCAACCCCATCTGGTAGCCGTAGGCGATGCCTTTGCTGTAGACGAATGTCAGCCGCTCGAACGCAGCTTTCTCTTCGGGTGAGAGACTGTCGGGCATTGGCGCACCGGTGAATGCCGCCTTGTCAACGTCGGCCGGAACCGCGCCAGGCATATTGGTGTGAATGCCGAGCAATTCCGGAGCCGCCTGCACACCCATTTGCTCGGTGATGACCGCACCCCAATCGCCGCCTTGCGCCACAAATTTCTTGTAGCCAAGGCGCTTCATGAGCGCGACCCATGCTCGCGCGATGTGCGCAGGGTCCCAGCCTGCGGTGGTCGGCTTGCCTGAATACCCGTAGCCTGGTATCGACGGAATCACCAGGTGGAAAGCGTCCGATGCGCTCGCGCCATGTGCCGTGGGATCGGTCAGTGGACCGATGATCTTCATCTGCTCGATGATCGAACCGGGCCATCCGTGGGTGACGATGAGCGGCAACGCGTTCTCGTGCTTTGAACGAACGTGAATGAAGTGAATGTCCAGCCCATCGATCTCGGTGATGAACTGCGGCACGGCGTTCAACCTCGCTTCGCACGCGCGCCAGTCATACTCCGTTGCCCAATAGCGCGCGAGCGCCTGAATCGTCGCGAGCTGCACGCCCTGCGATGCGTCCGGAACGGTTTCTCGATCGGGCCACTTCGTGGCCTTGATGCGCCTGCGCAATTCAGTCAGTTCCGCTTCCGGAACATCCACATGAAACGAACGAATAGCGGTCGTATCGTTGCCGGTTTGTTGTGCAACATTCATCGGTTTATTCCTTCTGAAAAGAAAAAAAGAAAAAAGCGTGCTCGCAGCAACCGTTGTCGCTGCGGAGGGGATCACACCAGGGCGCGGAGGTCCGCGGTATTGCACCGCGAGGTTGGTAGGGGCCCGGACTCGCCGGGCTTGCTCACATGCAGACACGTCGATGGTACTGCGAGCGCTTCGATCGCCCTAGCGAAACTCGCTCGTGCACCGCAATGTAACGCGACCGCAAGCGGTGCAGGCGTCTCAACATGCAGCACCGAATGGGTGGGTATGTGCTAATGCACATGTTCAGGACTTCTCCTTGCACCGAATGACAAACGCTAGACTGATGGCCGCCTCCCACACCAAACGCAGAACGCCTATCCATGAAAGCTATCAAGGCCTACCCGACGAGCGTCGAAGCCGATCTCGCGAGGATCGCCCTGGACGCCGCCGGCATACCTTCGGTCGTCGTCGGCGTAAGCCTGGGCATGGAAGGCGGAGGGGCCGGTGTGCAATTGCTTGTTCCGGATGATCGCGTCGAAGCGGCGCTGACCTTGCTCGGAGACTCCTGAAATCCGGCGGCGGACCACCGCGCGGTCGTCAGGAGTCCAGCTTGCCGGGCGTATTCGCGGTGGGCGACGTACGAGTCGGTAATCTTAAGCGCGTAGCGGCGGCAGTCCGGTACCACCGGATGTCGCACCAATGCCTGCGAATGCCCGGTGACCTTTTGGGTGACTCAACAAGTCGCAACCGGGAGCCGGTGACGTCGGATTGCCGGAAAACCCGTGACCCGGAAGCGACGGAATCACGACGTCGAAGGCGTCCGCGGCTCTTCCGCCATGGGCTGTGGGATTGGTCAAGGGATCGATGATCTTCAACTGCTCGATGATCGAGCCCGGCCATCCGTGCGTTACGAGCATGGGCAACGCGTTCGGATGTTTCGCACGCACGTGAATGAAGTGAATACCGACCCCGTGATAGTATGCCGCAATCGAATCGCTTCGTCGCTGCAGTCTCAAATACGAAAACAAACTGAGGGGTGCTGACGAATGAACGGTAGAAGCATGCTGATCGTTGCAACCACGGCGCTCGTGCTAGCCATTTTGAGCGGAGTGGCCATTTCCGCGCAGGACAAATACACGCTGCGACTACTGCCGGATGGACTCGCGTTCTCTGACTTCAAGGGCTACGGAGACTGGCAGCTGATCTCCAGCTCTAAGACCGACGACCGGCTGAAAGTGATCCTCGGCAATCCAACGATAATTGCCGCTTTCAAATCCGGCATTCCGGGCAACGGCAAGCCGTTCCCCGACGGTTCCAAGATCGCGAAGGTCCAGTGGAAACCGAAGAAGAGCACGGAAGCCCCGTTCGTCGTGGATGTACCGGACACGCTGGCAGACCTCTTTTTCATGGAAAAGGACAGCAAGAAATTTCCGAACACCGGCGGATGGGCATACGCCCAGTTTGACTATGACCCGACGTCGGCCACTTACACGCCCGACAAAGCCGGCACACCAAATTGCGGGCACGTGTGCCATGTGGCCGTGAAGGCAAAGGATTACGTCTTCCACCCCTACCAGAACCGGTGAGCCGGGGACAGGTGACATGAAACTGCGGGCCGGAATCGTCAGTTTGGAGCGCGCAGCGGCAGTAGCTTCAAGGCCCCATTAAAGGGCAGCACGCGCCGAGGGGCGACATCGATTCCCCCGGCTCGCACTTCGCGAGGACCGACATCTCGCAGGACCGTGAGAGCGTTATCTGACTGCCCTGAAGCTGCCGCTCGCCAAGGACGGCAATGGGTCAGGAGGGTGAGCAGCGGGAGGAATTGCCGATGACCGGTTTCGCGAAGAGAGCTGCTGTCGAACCCAGGCTATTGGCGCCCGAGGTCACTGCTGTTGGCGCGTCGCAAGGTGTGAAATATTAAGTCGCCGTATCTATAGAATTCAGCCATCTATCCGAGCGTAACTTGCCAAAATATTTCACAGCACTGATGAACAAACTCTTGTTGTGTCAAACGGTTGCGTCGTTTTCGTCCTCGGATTGAAAATCCGCGTGTCGGTGGTTCGATTCCGCCCCTGGCCACCAGTTAATAAAAACAACAGGTTAGATCACGTTTTCAGTTCTAGCTTTAATTTCGCCGTATGCGATGCAAAATGACAGAACACCGCAAAATCA
>QHZB01000260.1 GCA_003224525.1 Acidobacteriota bacterium
GACGTCCGGGAGGAATGTCGGTTCGCGGTCGATCTGCCATCCATCCACACCGTTTGCCGAACGCGCCACGCACAAATGAGAGAGCCCACGGCGATCTTCCACGCGACAAAGGAGAAGAGTGGAGCCGTCGGGGAGCAACGTAGCGCCCGCATTAAAAACGCTATTCATGGAATACGGCCAATCTTTTCCGGTAAGGATCGGATTGCTTGGATGCCGGTGAAATAGCGTCTCGTATTTATTCATCACCGGTCTGTCGAAACTTTTTTCAGCAAGAATGCTCATCGCGAGTTGCTCTCCGTAACGTCCGCTTCTTCCAGCTTGCGCATCTCCAGAAGTGCCATCAAAAAAGATAGCGTCGATTCCGCACCCTGGTTTTCATTGGCGCGATCCGGATGCAAACCGTCCCGACATCCGCCGGTCGTGTGATCGTAGAGCGCGATCTGCAAGTCGTTATCTCCCAGGAACCAATTGAAGGCGGACCACGCCTCTTTCCTCCAGCGGATTTGTCCCGTAGCGCGATAAGCCTGCAAGCAAGCCGATACGACGGCACAAGCTTCGACCGGTTGTTGATCGAAGCGCGCCTTTTCCGTTTTCCTCGAATAGAAGCCATGTGATCCGATAGGCACAAAATGACCTTTTATTTCGCAGCGCTGAATCGTACCCAGCCAATCCAACGCTTCAAGTCCGGCTGAAATCATCTCGTCGTTGCCGCCGCGCATTCCCGCGCGAATCAAAGCCTGCGGCAGGCGAGCATTGGAGTACGCCAGGCCGTATTCAAACCAATTCCAGCCCGTCGAATGTACCGCACGATAGGAATTTAGAAGGCGATTTGCAAGTTCCTCCGCCGCGCCAAGAGCTGCGCGATCCCCGGGGAAGGAATCGAGATATTCATGAAGCCCCAGCAAGGCGAAAGAGCACGCGCGCGGACTCTTAAACTCAACGGCCGCGGGGATCGCCAGCTCGAAGAGACGACCCGCAGCCCCACGCAACCCAGCATCCTTGGATCGGCCGAGGACGGTTCCTAATCCCCATAGTGCGCGGCCATGACTGTCTTCCGAACCTTCCGGTTCCTGCCATTGGCGTTCATAGCTGAGGCAGTTTCTAAATCTCTTGGTTATGGGGTCAAATGCCAGCCACAGAAAAGCCAAGTAACGAGTGGCGAGGTCCAACGAACCTGCTGGAATACTGCTTCCCAATTCTTCCAGCAGGATCGCGACGATGAGCGCGCGAGCATTGTCGTCCGTCGAATATCCTTCCGGATAGTTTGGCACGGTGAATACGGCGTGCTCTACGATTCCAGTGTGGTCAGTCATCCGCCGCAGATGATCCAGCTTTACAGCCGGAAGACGGTCGAGAGCCTTTTCCGTGTTTTGCGCCGAAAATGTGGCACGTGGATTTCGCAAGCGCTCGTTGTACACGCGTTCAAAGCTCCCCATGTATTGTTGAGCCACGCGATCCCAAACCATGTTCCTCGAATAAAGGTACGCACGTTTCCTCATGGCGTGGCGCGCGGTGCCATTGTCCAATAGCTCGATCGTTTTTTCGGCAATCGCCTGTGGATCGTCGAAGGGAACAAGCACGCCGCGTTGGTCGTCCAACAACTCGATCGCGTGCAGGTATGGAGTGGAGATGATCGCTTTTCCCGCGCTCAAAGCATAGGCAAGCGTTCCCGAAACGACTTGTCCTTTGTGCTTGTAAGGCGTGATGTAAATATCTGCTCCGCCGATCAGTTCCACTAGCTGTCGAGGACTGACGAACCGGTTGCGAAACATCACGCTGTCCTGGACCCCGAGTTCCTTCGCCAGGTTCTGCAAGTACAGCCGGTATTTGTCACCTTCTCGCCGGAGAATATGCGGGTGCGTCACGCCGGAAATCATGTAAACAACATTGCTGTGCCGCGACAGAATGGCCGGCATCGCTTGGATTACGTTTTCGATGCCCTTGTTTGGAGAGAGCAGGCCGAACGTGAGCAACACATCTTTTCCTTCGGTTCCGAAGCCATCCTTGAAGAAACTGGAATCGGTAAACGGCAGATCGGGGATCCCGTGGGGGATGAGATCGATCTTGTCCGGAGAGACGTGAAACACTTCTTCTAGGATATCGGCGGATTGCTGGCTCATGACAATGAGACGATCCGACAAAGTCGCTATTTCCGCCATCACTGTGCGTTGATCGATGTTGGGTTCGCGAAGGACCGTGTGCAACGTCGTGACCACGGGCATCTGCAGGCTGCGTAGAAGCTCTAAAATGTGAGCGCCGGCCGGACCGCCGAAGATTCCATACTCATGCTGGAGACAAACCAAATCGATGTTGCTGAAATTCAGGAAGTCCGCTGCCTGCCGGTATGACGCCAGCTTATCTTCGGAAAGCTCGAATCGGACTCTTGCGGGGTAACTATATCCTTCTTCTGTGTCATTGACTGGCAACGCCAGAAGTTCCGTCGCGCCATATTCAGCGTGGATCGCATCGCATAGGTCTGTCGTGAATGTCGCGATCCCGCACTTCCGCGGAAAATAATTCCCGACGATGGCGACTCGACTTGGAAGCGCCGGTCGCGGTTGTGCGGTCGTTAGTGTTGGTGTCTCCTCCTCAACGGTGAGGGAACTAAGATTGATACGGGCCACGGTCTCTACCGAGGACATTGTCTTGGGCGACGACATTCGCTTTGCTATCTCCTTACCACGTCGACCAACTCCAGAAAGGCGAGAAGGCGATACGCGGTTCCTTCGCAATATGAAGGTCCTGAGAAGCAGCCGATTCCTCGGTTGCGCTTCACGACAGAGTTGTTTCCCTCAAGACACTCATATGGCTTAACCTGCGATTAGATTCCTCATTTAGCAGCATCTGGGCCCACAACCCAAAAGCCGCAAACGGTCCAAGCGCGCCAAGGGAGCGGGGCTAAGGGAACTAATTGCATCAGTAACCGCCACCATGGACTGCACCAGCCGCGGCCACCTTTTCCTCTCCCTTAGCGTCGGCGATAAGGACTTCGGTTGTGAGCATCAGTGAGACTATGGACGCAGCGTTCTGGAGGGCGAGACGGGTGACCTTCGCTGGATCGATCACACCAGCCTTGACCAAGTCGCCGAACTCACCAGTCTCTGCGTTGAAGCCGAAGTTCTCATCTTTCGATTCGCGCACCCGTCCAACAACCAGCGCGCCCTCGTGCCCGGCGTTTTGGGCGATCTGCCGCAATGGTTCTTCGAGCGCACGCTTTACGATGTTCACCCCGATGGATTCATCATCGTGGAGCTTGAGCTTCTCCAGGGCCGGCAAGCAGCGCAGAAGGGCAGTGCCGCCGCCTGAGACAATGCCTTCCTCGACCGCTGCGCGGGTGGCGTGCATGGCGTCCTCAACGCGAGCCTTTTTCTCCTTCAGCTCTGTTTCGGTTGCCGCGCCTACTTTGATTACCGCGACGCCCCCCACCAGTTTGGCAAGACGCTCCTGGAGCTTTTCCTTGTCGTAGTCCGAGGAGGTCTCTTCAACCTGCGCACGGAGCTGCTTGATTCGGCCTTCGATCGCGCTGGTTTTGCCCGCGCCCGCGACGATCGTCGTGTTGTCCTTGTCGATGGTGATCTTCTTGGCGCGGCCTAGATCCTCGAGCTTCACATTCTCCAGTTTGATTCCCAGTTCCTCCGTGATGGCCTTGCCACCAGTGAGAACGGCAATATCCTCAAGCATGGCCTTGCGGCGATCGCCGAAGCCCGGAGCTTTCACCGCGGCGCATTGTAGTGTGCCGCGCAGCTTATTCACCACCAGGGTCGCCAGGGCTTCCCCTTCAACATCCTCGGCAATGATCAGGAGCGGTTTGCTCATCTTCGCCGTCTGCTCCAGCAAAGGCAGCAGGTCCTTCATCGAACTGATTTTTTTCTCGTGGATCAGGATGTGCACGTCCTCGAGCACGCATTCCATGCGCTCCGGGTCGGTTACAAAGTAGGGCGAGAGGTATCCGCGGTCAAATTGCATGCCTTCGACTACCTCGAGGGTCGTCTCCATCGTCTTGGATTCCTCGACGGTGATGACGCCATCCTTGCCCACCTTCTTCATCGCTTCGGCGATGATGCTGCCCACCTGCTTGTCGGTGTTGGCGCTGATTGTGCCGACCTGCGCGATCATGTCGCCCTTAACCTCACGGGAGAGCCTCTTGATCTCTCCCACGGCGACTTCCACCGCCTTATCGATGCCGCGCTTGAGCGCCATCGGGCTCGCTCCTGCGGCAACCGTTCGTACGCCCTCACGGAAGATTGCCTGTGCCAGCACGGTCGCGGTGGTGGTGCCATCGCCAGCCACATCCGACGTCTTGGACGCAACCTCGCGGACCATCTGAGCACCCATGTTCTCGAGCGGATCCTGCAACTCGATCTCCTTTGCTACCGTCACGCCGTCTTTCGTGATGATGGGTGCCCCGAACTTCTTCTCGATCACCGCATTGCGCC
>QHZB01000094.1 GCA_003224525.1 Acidobacteriota bacterium
AGTAGATACCAAACTTGGGCTGCGTCTTTTGTTCGCGCATGCTGACGACGATTTGCGTGCCATCCGGCGACCAATCGGCATCGGAAGCCTCGCGGCTCTCGGGTAGGACCGCGCGCAAGGCGCCGCCATCCGCGGAGAGGAAATAGATCTGGCGCAAGAAGCCGGGACGCACGCCGGTGAAAAGAATCTGCTTTCCATCCCGCGACCAGTGAGGGGCAGAGGCGACCAGCGGAGGTTGCGTTAGACGGAGGCGCTGAGCGCCGTCGACGCTGCTCCGCCAAAGCGAGCCGTCCGGACGATCGGTATACAGAGCCAGCTGGCCGTCGGGAGAGATGCTCGCTACTTCCGCGTTGGCATTGAGAATCAAGGTTTCGGCATGATGAGATCGCGGCTCGATTTTCTGCAGTTCACGATTCGAGCGAAAGCTGAAAGCAAATACGCGGGAACCCGTTTGCGTGGGGATGTCCACGTGCAAAGAATCAGGGCCATGCGTCAATTGCACAGGATCACGGTGCGATCGGCGGAACCAATTCCAGGCTTCGCGGATGCCCCAGAGATTGCAATCGTAGTTTTCGCAATCGGAATAGAGAAAATACCTGCCATCCGCCGTCCACTCACCGGCGGACTGAGAGGCCAGCGGCCTTCCGCCGGCGAGAATCGCATGCAAACCGGAGCCATCGGCGGCCATCTCCCAGACTGCTTGAGTGCCATCATCGCGCTTGTCCATGTTGAAACGAATGGTTTCGCCGTCGGGGGACCAGGCAGGGAAGTGCGGAAGCCCAGGGCCATGCGCCAACTCGCGGAGCTGCGTCCCATCGGGATGGATGGTGTAGAGGCTGCGGCCGCGAACATAAATGATCTGGCTGCCATCCGGTGACCACGTGGGATCGTGTCCAACGGCTTCGCCCATGCGGCGCGGCTCACCACCCTGCACGGGCCATAGCCAGAGCGGCATCTCATCATCGCGCCGGGTGAACTGTCCGATCAGAAACTGCGAATGGTCGGGCGAAAGGGCGAAGAGCCGGGTATTTTCAAAAGGAGCGGGCATTTTTTCCGCGTTGCCGCCTTCCACCGAAGTTTGCATCAGATTCCAGTGGCCGCCGTCACGCTCGAGAAAAAAAATCCTCGTGCCATCGGACACGATCCCGCCCCATTCATCGATTCCACTGGCGTTGGTGATGCGCGTCATGCGCTGCACGCTGGGACGAGGGACGGGATAGACGATGAAAAAGAGCAGCCAGGAACCAAAAGCAATCGCGCCGGAAAGAAGACTGAAATCGATCCAGCGCGCCGCGCGCTCCGCCATTTTCCTTTCTCTGGAAAGCTCGGCAGCCCTCTCGGGCGAGAATTCCGGATTGAGGCGCATACGGACTTCGAAGCACTCTTCGGAACTCTCCGGAGAAACACTTGTCGAGGGAGAAATGGAGTTCCTAGAACCGTTGACGGAATGGACCGGCGCGAGGAAACGATAACCCTGGCGGGGAACGGTTTCGATAAAGCGCGGATTCTCGGCGTCATCTTGAATGGCCGCACGCAGCTTCTTCAGGGCGGCATTTAGGCTGCCGTCAAAATTAACGTGAGTACCTTCAGGCCAAAGTGACTCCTGGAGCTCTTCGCGAGTGACGATCTCACCAGGGCGCTGCAGAAGCAGCGCCAAGATACGGAAAGGCTGTTCTTGAATCTTGAGGCGTACGCCCTGCCGGAAAAGCACTCCCTGAACCAGATCGACCTCATAAAGGCCGAACCGCAGGGCGAGTTTGGGGTCGACGCGGTGCTCCACCTAGGATAAGTCCCCCGAAATGAATGGGCAGACTATACCACGCGAAGTGCCATCGGGAAAGAGCCTGGTTCATTGAGAGATATAACATGCTGATTATAATGACTTTACTGGGTCACAGTATTTTCAGAGTTAGTTCGTTTGACGCTGCAGCGCGATTCAAGGTAAGCCAAGTAAAGTCCCCGTAGCAGAACAGATCATTCCGTCAACTGATCTGCTCTGGGATCCTTGAACTCAATAGGAGGACTTGAGAGAATCAACTTTTGAAAGCCCGTAAGTCCCAAGAACCATCGAGGTACCCGCGTTCGCGCCCTCTGAACCAAGCCTACCTAGAGTCGGACGCGGGCATTTCGATACTCCTCAAAGAAACTCATTCCCGTTGTCTCCCGATTCCAGATTTTCCAGGAAAGCCCTGTCTGCGGAATTTCATTGGATGGACACGGGCTTTCCCCCTTGACACTATGGCGTGTAACGATATAGCGTATGACGACAGAATCCTTCTTCCGCGGAGCTGAAACCTTGCGTGCTGCTCAAAGCAACGCTGAACCTTTCGGGCCACTGACGCCGTCCATGTTCCATGTGCTGCTGGCGCTGGCCGGCGACGATCTCCACGGCTATGCCATTCTCAAAGAAGTGGAGCTGCGCACCGGCGGCAAAGTCCGGCTGAGCACGGGAACCCTGTATGGAATCATCAAGCGCTTGCTGCACGACGGCCTGATCGTTGAGCTGCGTTCCCGGCCCGCGGATTCAGAAGACGACGAACGGCGCCGTTATTACCGGTTAACGCCGCAGGGCCGCCAAGTGGCAACCGCGGAAGCGGAGCGGATGGATGAAATACTATCGATCGCGCGGTCCAGAAATCTGCTGAAGAAAACTCGGACGCTGTAAAGAAATTCCCGGAGCCAGTCAGGCTAGTTCCAGAAACAACGAGTGGTCCGAAGAGCGGTGCTGTGAGGGCGCCGCAGGAGGACACCATGGCAGCGGCTGATCCCAGGGCGACACGATTTTATCGAGCCCTTCTGCGGCTTCTTCCCTTCGATTTTCGGAGTGACTTTGGCCCCATCGCCCTGCGCGTGGAATAGCGAGGTGGGACAGACATTCTTGTCTGTCCCTTTCCAAGATTGCGTTGACAAGAAGAGAACAGGGCAGGAATGCCTGTCCTACATTGTTGGCCGTCCGGAGAGCGAGTCTGTTAAACTATAGACTGCTGCGCCGCACCTAAGGATGTGTGACCGCCAGGCGGTCAACCTACATAAAGGTACATTCGTCAAGGCTGCTGGTTGTTTCAGCGGCTATTTTTGTCTTTAGTGGATGTGGCCCCGAAGCGGCCACGACAAGCAGGAATTATGAGTCAAAATATTCGCAACATCGCCATCATTGCGCACGTGGACCACGGCAAGACCACGCTGGTTGACGCCATGCTCCGCCAAAGCGGGATTTTCCGCGCCAACGAAGCTCTCGTTGAGCGCGTGATGGATTCGAACGATTTGGAACGCGAGCGCGGCATCACCATTCTTGCAAAGAACACCGCGCTTTTCTTCCACGACACGAAGATCAATATCGTGGACACGCCGGGGCACAGCGACTTTGGCGGCGAAGTGGAGCGTGCGCTGCGCATGGTGGACGGAGTTGTGGTGCTCGTCGACGCCAGTGAAGGACCGCTGCCGCAGACGCGTTACGTCCTGCAGAAGGCGCTGGCGGCGAAGCTGCCGCCGGTGATCGTGCTGAACAAGATCGACCGCACCGACGCGCGCGCCAAGGAAGTCCTGGACGAAATCTACGATCTCTTCATCGATCTCGACGCCACGGAAGACCAGCTCGACTTTCCGGTGGTGTACACGAATGCGCGCGACGGCGTGGCGCACCTCACGCCGGGCGACGGTTCGAAAGATTTGCTCCCGCTATTCGAGACCATCGTAAAACACATTCCTGCGCCTCCGGGCGACCCCCAAGGAGTTCTGCAGATTCAGGTGATGAACCTGGATTACAGTGAATTTCTGGGACGCATCGCGATCGGGCGCGTTTTCAACGGCACCCTGAAGCGCGGCGCGGACGTGGGCATCGTCAAGCTGGGCGGCCGGCTGACGCCGACGCGAATCACCAAGCTGTATACCTTCCGGGGCCTGGAACGGGACGAAGCGCAAACCGTCCCCGCTGGCGATCTGGTGGCCATTGCCGGCGTCGAAGGCATCAACATCGGGGAAAGCATTACGGATTTGGCAAACCCGATGCCCCTGGAGCCGCTGCTGATCGACGAGCCCACGCTGGCGATGATTTTCACCGTCAACAGCAGTCCGCTTTCCGGCAAAGACGGAACGTATCTGACTTCGCGCGACCTCCGCGATCGCCTGCAAAAAGAACTCCTGACCAACGTTTCCATTCGCGTGGAAGACACGGACACGCCGGAATCCTTCCGCGTGCTGGGGCGCGGCGAATTGCAGCTCGCGATTCTGATCGAAACGATGCGGCGCGAAGGTTTTGAACTGATGGTGGGCAAGCCCGAAATCGTTGTCCGCACGGAGAACGGCAAGAAACTCGAACCGCTGGAGCGCCTGGTGATTGACGTGCCCGAGAATTTCATCGGAATCATCATGGAAACCACCGGCAGCCGGCGCGGCGAGATGATCAAGATGAGCAATCACGGCTCGGGCCGCGTGCGCATGGACTTCAAGATTCCCTCACGCGGATTAATCGGGCTGCGCAGCCAAATGCTCACGGACACGCGCGGCACGGCGCTGATTCATTCGATTTTCGAAGGCTGGATGGAATACGGCGGAGAGATGGCGCTTCGTCCAACCGGCGCATTGGTGGCGGACCGCGGCGGACCATCTACCGCATTTGCGCTGTGGAACATCCAGGAGCGCGGCGAATTGTTCATCGGGCCCGCAATCGACGTCTACGAGGGCATGATCGTCGGCGAGAATTCGCGCGAACAGGACATGGACGTAAACGTTACAAAGGAAAAGAAGCAGACCAACATGCGCTCGTCCAGCGCGGACGAAGCGATCCGCTTGATTCCCCACCGCGAATTGAGCCTCGAGCAGGCCATCGAATTCATCGCCGACGACGAATACGTGGAAATCACGCCGAAATCCATCCGCCTGCGCAAGAAAGTTCTCCAAGCCAACAAGCGCCCCCGCCGCTGGCAGGAAATCCGCGCCAGCCAGGCCACCACCTAACCGGACAGACATACTTCGCGGTCATATCGGAGGTCGCCGCAAAATCTTCAGTGCGCTGATTTTTCGAGCAGTTCCGCAAGGTACTGTTTCCAAACGGCAGCCCGCGTATGCGTTCCATGGCCGCGCGTTTCATCGCTGATGGGGATTAAGACGAAGCGCGCGTTTTTCACTTTCTTGATTTCACGTTCGGCCATACCCAGTTCGGGCGGATTGATGAAGTCGTCCGCGGAATTGACGTACATGACGTGCGCGATGATTTTCTCGAGCTGCGGCGATGGATCGTAACTGCGCGAAGCGTTCACCTGGTACAAGAGGTCGTTGGCGTCCAGCCCGGCAAGACGCGCCTTGAAATAGTCGTCCAGATATTTGTCAGCGGCGTCCCGCGTCGGCAAGGTTTTCTGCATATAGAGCGCAGCGCTGCCGGCAATGAGCAAAAGGTCGAGCGCCGTGCGCAATCCTTGCTGCGGTTCCGCCGAGTAATCCCCTCCCTTCCATTCTGGATCGTTGCGAATCGCGTCCATCACCATCTTGCGCCAGATGCGGTTGCGTCCGGCGATCTGCACCGGCTGGCACGCCAGCGGCATGAGCGCCTCCATAAAATCAGGATACGTTTCTCCCCAAACAAAGGAATGCATACACCCCATCGATGTGCCGAGGATCAAGCGCAGATGGTTTACGCCAAGGCCCTCGCTGAGAAGCTGGTGGTGCGCGGCGACCATGTTGTCATAGTCGTATTGCGGGAAGCGCGCGTGCAATCCGTCGCTGGGCTTCGAAGATTTCCCGTGACCAACGCCGTCGGGAAGAATGATGAAGTAGCGGTTCGCGTCCAGGAGCTGCCCGGGACCGAAGAGCTCCCCAGCAAATTGCTGCTGGAGGAACTGCTGACCCGAGCCGCCGGTACCGTGAAGAATCAGAACGGCGTTTGTGACGCGGCCCTCCGCGTTGTGCACCGGCTTGCCAAGCGTCGTGTAGTGCAAGCGCAATTCCGGCAGCGTTTCGCCCGACCGGAATTTGAAATTTTTGACGACGAAATCGCCTTCGGTTGTTGAGGGAAGTCCCGCCTGCTGGCCTGACGAAGGCGCAGAAGCCAGGACAATGATCGTCGAAAGCAAGATGGAATTGCGGATAACGGACGCCGTCATGGAGCACCTCTTCGACGAAAAATCTAACACACCTTGCAAGCGCGCAGCTGCGACTTCGAACGATCCTGAACTAGGAAGCCTGGCCTTACTGAAAGCCGGGAATAAATGAAATGGCGCGCCGGTCTTTACAAAACCGTGATCGGGAACAACGGATATGCAGGCGCGACCCGGTGCCAGGTGCTCAGCGACTTCGCGCAAGTCTCCGATCACGGTTTCCAAGCGTTCCAGACTGGCCAGCTCCTCCGCGCTGAAGCCCCCGGTATCGTCCCCGATAGGATCGAGTGCGGTGAAGTGCAGCGCCGGCGCGCTTGGAAATTTTTCCTCAACTGTCCACTACGCGTTAGTTCCGTGGATATTACCGCCTTTAGCCACACAAAATAGTGCGCTCCCTGCTAGAAATGATATAAAGTCAATAGGTTCGAACGCAGCCTGCCTCGGAAACGCCGCATCCAAACGGTTTATGCGGCGGAGAACTGACAACGCTGGTTTTGTGCCCAAGGAGACTGATGGAATCCGTGCGCAATCGACCGACAGAAGCTGCCGCAGTCTCGTATCCCACCATCGCCGCGACGGCCACCGCGCTCCCGCCCTACACCATCACACGCGATGACGTAAAGGTGTACATGGGACGCGTCTTTGACATTCCCGAGCGCCGCCTCGAAGCGATGATGAGCATCGTCGATAACGCCCAGGTTCACAAGCGGCACTCCATCTTCCCCGTCGACTACGTCATCGAGCCGCGCCCGCTTTCGCAAACCAACAACGAATACATCGAGCATGCGGTGAAGCTCGGCCAGGAAGCTGCGGAAAAGTGCCTGGAGCGTGCGGGCTTGAAGGCCGATGAAATCGATATGATCATCACGGTGTCCTGCACGGGCTTCATGATCCCGTCGCTCGATGCTCACCTCATCAATCTGATGAGATTCCGCTCGAATATCCGGCGGATGCCGTTCACGGAATTGGGCTGTGCCGCCGGCGCCATGGCGCTGGGACGTGCGGCCGATTACTTGAAGGCCGAACCCGGCGGAAACGTCCTGATTATCGCCGTGGAGCTGCCCACCCTCACGTTGCAGCGCAAGGACATTTCGCAGGCCAACCTGATTTCTTCGATTCTTTTTGGCGACGGCGCCGCAGCCGTGGTCGTCAGCGGAAAGCAAACGCGCGGGCCGAAGATTCTCGCCTCGGAGACTTATACGTTTCCCGATTCGCTGGGCGCCATGGGATTTGATCTCCGCGATTCCGGATTCCACATCCTGCTGGCAAAAGATGTTCCGGAAATGATCGGGGGAAAGATCGGCGAGCTGGTGCAGGGTTTCCTCGATCGCCACGGCCGGAAGCGCGAGGACATCAAGGGCTGGATTGTGCATCCCGGAGGAGCTCGGCTGCTCGGAAATATCGAGACGGAACTCGGCTTGTGCAAGTGCGACACCCAGCCGTCCTGGGACATTCTCGGAAACGTCGGAAATCTATCCAGCGCGACGATCCTTTTTATTCTGCAGGAGTGGATGGAAAAGAGACCGCTCCAGCCTGCTGAATACGCGCTGGCAGCGGCGTTTGGCCCGGGCTTCAGCGCGGAGTTTTTGCTACTGCAATGGACCTGAGCGTCATTGCGTTTCTCGGTCTGCTGCTTGCCGTGGCGGTGCTGCGGCTGGCCGAGTTGCGCATCTCCAAGCAGCACCAAAGGGAAATGGCCGCGCGCGGCGCGGCGAAAGTCGAAGAGCCGAAATTCCGCTGGATGGTGCTGCTGCACACCGCGGTGCTGCTTGGCGCGGCGCTCGAAGTAGTCCTCCTTAGGCGTCCTTTCATCCCCTGGCTGGCGGCGCCGATGTTTGCCGTCTTCCTCGCGGCGAATGCCGTGCGTTGGTGGGTCATTCGCTCGCTCGGGGAGCACTGGAACGTTCAGGTCGTGGATTCCACGCGCCTCGGCGTGGTGACTTCCGGACCTTTTCACTACGTTCGGCATCCTAACTATGCGGCCGTTTTTGCCGAGATGCTGGCGCTTCCCCTGATACACACGGCGTGGATCACCGCTGTCGCGGGAGCCATTGCGCACATCGGAGTCCTGGCGCAACGGCTCTCCACGGAGGAACGCGTGCTCTTCGCCAATCCAGACTATCGCGCGGCGATGACTGGCAAGCCGCGCTTCTTGCCCGGACTCTTCTGAAGAGCAGGCCCCCAATGTGCTGGCGAATCTATTGCAAGGCGTCCCTGCTGTTGCTCTCCGCGGTTATCTGTGGCTCGCGGCCGGAGACCGACGCACATAGTCCGGCGTTCATCAAGGTGCCGGAACTTGCTTCCGGATTTCAGTCCCTCTATGTTCAAAAGTTCACCGAAGCGCGCGAAAAATTTTCTGGCTGGGAAACGAAGCATCCCGACGAGCCTTTTGGCCAAGTGGCCGTCGCAGCCAGTTACCTCTTCGAGGAGTTGTATCGTCAGGGCGTCCTCTCGAGTGATTTCTTTTTGAACGAGAAAAAATTCCTGAGCGGCATTGACGGCAAACCCGATCCCGCGCGCATGAAGAGTTTTCAGGAAGCCATCCAACTCGCCCGAAAACTCGCCCGCCACCGCCTGGAGAAAGACGCACGCGACCCGGAAGGGCTTTTCGCTCTCGCACTCTCTGCAGGAATGGAATCGAATGCCGAATTGATTCTCAAAAAGGAACACCTGGAAGCCTTGAAGCGGCTCAAGGAAGCCAGCGCGCATGCCAAGGAATTGCTCGCGCAGCAGCCGGACGCCAATGACGCGTACGTTGCTCTGGGCACGGCCAACTACATTATCGGAAGCCTTTCGGGAGGTAAGCGTTTCCTGCTCCGGTTCGGAGGTATCCACGGCGACAAAAAGCTCGGCATGGAACAGCTTGGAAACACCATTGAAAAGGGACGGTACCTGCAACCGTATGCCAAGATCTTGCTGGCCTTGGCGGCTCGCAGGGAAAAACAAAATCCCCTGGCGCAGAAGCTGTTTCACGAATTGAGCGAGGAATTTCCGGAGAGCACGCTTTACGCCACTGAATATGCAAAAGCGATGGGGCAGCCCATTCCTGCCCACATGCATCCCTAAGCTTGTTTACCTGACTTTCATCCCGCCATCGGACGCCCTTCGAAAAAGTCTTTCGCAATCTCTCTGATGGATTAGAATCGCGTTCCGCAGGTGACGCGCGCGTTCAGTCAGCTGCACGAGGTGGTGAAACGTGTTCCAAAAGGACCTATTGAAGGGCCGTGCGATTTTTCTTACCGGCGGAGGATCGGGACTCGGCAGGTCGATGGCCTTGCGGTTTGCCGAATTGGGCGCGCGCATGTTCCTCGTGGGCCGGCGGGAAGAGCCGCTGCGAGAAACGTGCGATGAGATCCAGCGGACGGGCGGTGCAGCTGCCTACACGGCTTCTGACGTACGGGACTACGAAGCCGTTGAAGCCGCGGCAGCAAAGGCTGATGAACAATTCGGCGAAATCAACGCGCTCGTCAACAACGCCGCCGGAAATTTCATGGCGCGCACCGAAAAACTGACTCCCAATGCCTTCAACGCCGTCGTCGGCATCGTACTGAACGGATCATTTAACTGCACGCAAGTGTTTGGCAAGCGCTGGATTTCCCGAAAGCTCGGCGGCAACGTGCTGAATATCGTAACCACCTACGCGGCGGCCAACTGCGGGTCGGGGTTTGTCGTGCCGTCGGCTTGCGCGAAAGCGGGCGTTTTGGCGTTGACCACCTCGCTCGCCGTGGAATGGGCGAAATATCACATCCGGCTGAACGCCATCGCGCCGGGGCCATTCCCGACGGAAGGCGCGTGGTCGCGGCTGATGCCTTCGAAGCCATTCGAAGATCACCTCAAGGACAAGCATCCCATGAAACGCTTCGGGCAGCACGAGGAGTTGGCCAATCTCGCGGCGTTTCTCATCAGCGACATGGCCGAGTACATCAACGGCGAATGCGTGGTGATTGACGGCGCGCAATGGCTGCGCGGCGCCGGCGAATTCAACGATCTGCTGTTGCTGCCGGAAGCAGCTTGGGAAGCGATGGAAGCCGCGCGTCAGAAAAAATCCTGAAGCGGCCTACTGAGGCAGCGCGCGTTTCCGAAGTTCAACGCGAAGCTTGGTCTCTCCGATGGATTGCCCATTCGAATCGGCATGAACGCTGATTTCCTGTGGCTCCTGTTTCTTGGCGCCATTTTCAGTAAGCGCGGGCAAAGTGATTTCGATTCGGGTGGCCACGACTTGCTTTGCCGCCACTGTAAACTTCCCGGTGCCGGCTTGCGTCGTCCACCCCGTGGGCAGAGCGACGGCGAGGGTGATCTCCTGAGTCTTTGCCGTTTGATTGCGAACCCACAACGGAATCACCAGCGTACCGGGAGCCTGCAGGGCGATCTCCGGCGGCTCGGGATGCGGGAGATTGGTGAGTCCATGAGCGCGCCGAAATTCAGCGAAGAAACTGTACGGGCCGCCGAGCTCCACCGATAGTTCTGGCCGTGCAAGTTCAGGAGAAACATCGGGTCGGGCGAAGGGAATCGCACCCGGCGTGATGCCATCGAAAACATCTCCGGTCACGCTGCCACCAACCAGCGATTTGCCGAGCACGAAATGCAATGCGTCCGTCCAGCCGCCGTCGGAGGTGGCCATCTTTTCGATTTGCGCCTCGTCCATTTGAGCGATCTTATCGAGAAAAGATTTCGCTTGGGTCTGGTGAGCGCGAAACGAATCGAGCGCCATCCGCCAGTACGGCTGCTTGCCCGATTTGGATATCTCTTTTACCGAATAGTCCGGGCCTTTCCCGCGAAAAATATCTTCGCGGTCCGCGTCCGGGAAGTAATAAATCTTTTTTGGCTGCCAGGGCCGCAGGTTCTCAAGAAGAGGTTCGAGCCGTTTGGTCGGACCGGCCAGCTGCTCGGGGAACGCGGCGGGATCGCCCGCCAGATCGAATGCCTCCGTCGCCAGCAAGCCGGAAGCTTGATGGTCCCCGTGGTCTTCGCCAATAAATGTTCCCGGCAAAAACGTCAGGATGACTTCCGGACGAGTCAGGCGAAAGAGGCGCACAAGTTGTTCAAGCGAACCGCCGTGATCCCAGTTCGCCAGCGACTGCAATACGTTTTGCGATGCCGTGTCCTTGCCGCCGAGAAACCACACATTGGTAAGGCCCAGCGTCGTGAGGGCGTTCCGCGCTTCGATCTCGCGGATGGCGCCGAGCGCCGCCGCTTGCTCCCCTCCGGCTTCATTCGCGCCGCTGCTGCCGCGCGTGCCGAAGACAACCGCGATACGCTTATGCTCGTCGAGCGCGCGCGCAAGATACGGCGTTGCCGCACCCTCGTCATCGGGATGCGCCACCACCAGCAAAAGATCCACTTTGTAGCGCTCGTCCGGCAGCGGAAGCGCCTTTGGCTCCTGCGCTGCGCTCGCCATTGCGGGCAAAAGAAGCACGAATCTTAAAATCACTGTCACGCCTGATTTTTTCATCCCATTTTCCCCGGAGCATTTCAATACACATTGCAGAAATAAGAAAGTCTACCTTCTAGCCGACGTCCGACAAAACTGTCTCTTTGCGGAAAATCGGCCGCGACGGGCGCGCGCCAAAACGAAAAACATCGCTCAGTTTTCAGTCACGCTGATTTAGACCCAGACTGTATTTGACTCCGACATGCTCGCGATTCGTCTGCCGCGCCTTGACCGCATGGAACACCGCCGATAAGCTTAGTGTTTCTCCTTCCAGGTGAACATGCAGATGGAGCAGATTCACATCACATTGCCGGATGGCAGCGTCAAAGAGGTGCCCAAAGGCACGACACCGGCCGACGTCGCGAGAAGTATTTCTCCGCGGCTCGCGGATGCCGCCCTTGTGGCGCGCGTCGCCGCGCCCAACGACAGTGAAGGCGAACTGATCGACTTGCGCCGCCCTCTGGATCACGACGTCAAGCTGCAAATCCTCACGGAAAGAGATCCCGATGCGCTCTTTGTGTTCCGCCATTCCGCGGCGCATCTGCTCGCCGCTGCGGTGACGGAGTTGTATCCCAACGTGAAGCTGGGCATCGGTCCGCCCATTGACACGGGCTTTTTCTACGAATTCCTGCGTGATGAGCCGTTCACTCAGGAAGACCTCGCGAAAATCGAAAAGAAGATGCACGAGCTCGCGGCGCAGGATCTGCCAAACGAGCGCAAACTCATCCCGAAGCCGGAAGCTCTGGATCTCTACAAAAAGAGCAACCAAATTTTCAAGTGCGAGCTGGTGGAAGAAAAAGCGACCGAGCCGATGGTCTCGTTCTACACCACGGGGAAATTCATCGACTTCTGCCGCGGCCCGCACATCCCTTCCACCAAGCGCATCCAGGCGTTCAAATTGATGAACGTCGCCGGCGCCTACTGGAAGGGCCAGGAAGGCAATCCTCAGCTCCAGCGCATTTACGCCGTGGCCTTCTTCACGCAGAAAGAGCTGGACGCGCATTTGCACCGCATCGAAGAGGCCAAGCGCCGCGATCACCGCAAGCTCGGCACGGAGCTCGATCTCTTCAGCATTCAGGAAGAAGCCGGCCCGGGCCTCATTTTCTGGCATCCCAAGGGTGGCTTGATCCGCACCATCATGGAGAGTTGGCTGCGCGACGAATTGCAAAAACGCGGCTACGACCTCGTCTACACGCCGCACATCATGCGCCTCGACCTCTGGAAGACCAGTGGCCACACAAATTTTTACAAAGACAGCATGTTCGGCGCGGTGGAAGTCGAAAAGGCCAACTACCAGCTCAAGCCCATGAATTGCCCCGGCCACATACTTATTTACAAGTCAAAGCTCCGCAGCTACCGCGACCTTCCCGTCCGTCTCGCCGAGCTCGGCACCGTCTATCGTTACGAACGCAGCGGCGTGCTCCACGGCTTGCTGCGCGTCCGCGGCTTCACCCAGGACGACGCGCATATCTTTTGCATGCCTTCGCAGATCGAAAGCGAAGTTGAGGCTTGCGTCGATTTTGCCTTCGCGGTGATGAAAAATTTTGGCTTCGACAAATTTGAAGTCGAGCTCTCCGATTGGGATCCCGGGCATCCGGAGAATTACGCCGGCAAGCCCGCAGACTGGCATCGCGCCACGGCTGCTCTCGCCGACACCATGAAGCGCATGAACATCCCGTACAAAAAGATGGCAGGCGAAGCTGCCTTCTACGGCCCGAAAATCGATGTCAAGCTGATCGATGCGATCGGCCGGTCCTGGCAGCTCACCACCGTGCAGTTCGATTTCAATCTGCCCGCTCGCTTCGGCCTGCAATACGTCGCCGATGACGGCGCGAAGCATCAGCCGCTGATGGTGCACCGCGCGCTGCTCGGCTCGGTCGAGCGCTTCTTCGGCATTTTAATCGAGCACTACGCCGGCGCCTTCCCGCTGTGGCTCGCGCCGGTGCAGGTGGAAGTCTGCCCGGTCAGCGAAAAAGTGGCCGATTACGCCAAGCACGTCACTGAAACTCTGAAGCGCCACAAGCTTCGCGTCCATCTCGACGACCGCAACGAAAAATTGCCCGCGAAAATCCGCGACGCGCAACTCCAAAAAGTTCCCTATATGCTCGTCGTCGGCCCCAAGGAAGCCGAAGCCGGCACCGTCTCGGTGCGCCATCGCAGCAAAGGCGACCTGGGCCCCAAGCCCCTCGCCGAAGTCGTCGAATCGCTTCGGCAAGAAGTCGATTCCCGTGCCACGAGTTAGATCGTCATCGCGAATCTCGATTCATCGTGCCGTGCAGATCTCGCAAATCATCTTGAATGAAAACGTCTTCG
>QHZB01000186.1 GCA_003224525.1 Acidobacteriota bacterium
GCTTGTATTCGCGATCCGCGCCGGCCCACTTCCATTCGCCATAGAACAGCTCGTTCGCCATCGACACGTGGGCCTCCGCAAGATCCGGATTGATGCTGAGTGCGCGCATCGCGGCTTCTCTCGACAGCTCGTAGGCCTTCTTGGGATCCAAATCAGCGTCGGCCCGTTCGGCGTACGCGTCCGCCAAGCCGGCGTAGGCTAGCGCGAAACTCGGGTCAAGTTCGATGGCACGCTGAAAGTACTGGAGGGCCACCGCGATGGTGGCCTCGGTCTTATTGTCGAGCAGCAGATGGCGTCCTTTGAGATAGGCGGAATAGGCCTCCCAGCTGAGCTGCGTGGCGGGCTGAGGCGCTGCGCGCCGCTGACCCAGCCCGACGTCGATACGTCGCGCGATCGCCTGGGCCACATCCGATTGGAGCTCGACCACGTCTTTGAAGCCCCGGTCGAAGCTCTCCGACCAGACGTGCATCTGGTCGCTCACGCGGATAAGCTGTGCGGTAACCCGCACACGCGAGCCGGCCTCGCGCACGCTACCTTCCAGCACATAGTTAACGCCCAGCTCGTGCCCGATTTGGTCGATGCCCTTGCCGCTGTTCTTGTATTTCACCGCCGAGGTGCGGGCGATGACGCCGAGCCGCTTCGGATCCATTGCGCCAAGTTGTGAGATCATCTCCTCCGTCATGCCATCTGCGAAAAACTCCTGACAGGGATCTCCTGTTAGGTTCTGGAAGGGCAGCACCACGATGCGCATCTGTAGCCCCGGACGCTTCGGCGTCGCAAAGCGATAGGCGATTACCGCGGCAATCAGCACCACCACGGCGCCCAGCGCCAACCATGGTCGCGGGCGCGAGCCATGAAGGACCGAATGCTCAATCACCGCCGGACCATTCGAACCTGCTTCCTGCCCTTCGCTTGAAACCTGCGCTAACACGGGTTCGGCTACTACCGCCGGCGCAGGCTTCGCAATGAACCGATATCCGCGCCGTGGTAGGGTCACGATGACCCGCGGACGCTCTGCGTCGTCGTTCAGAACTGCCCGGATCTGCTTGATGGCCTGGTTGATGGCCAGATCGAAATCGACGAAAGTGTTGCCCGGCCAAACGTGGTCGCGCAGCTCCTGTCGGGTGATCAGCTCGCCAGGACGGCTTGCAAGGTATGCCAGGATCTTGAATGGCTGGGGTTGCAGTTTTAGAGAGGAGCCCTGTTTCCGTAGTTCCTCGGCAGCGAGGTCGAGTTCGTAGTTCTCGAAACGGATGACGCTCGGATTTTGCGTCCCTGGACGCATGCCTGTAACCGCGCTTGGCCGGGATTATAGCCCAAAAGCCCTTTCGCTCGTATGGCTTACCTCATCACATCTCTATCACTCAGAAAGCATCGGCCGAACATTGCGCCGCGGAAGCCCTTGGTGCACCGTGGCTGCTTAGGAGGACACCATGCGTAATATCCAGAATCACCTTGCACAGCCCACTCTTATCTTTGGTGCTTTGATAGCTATCTGCATCAGCATTTTGCTGCCGGTTCAGGCGCAATGCCCGGCAACCCCAAACATCTTTCAAACCAGCTTGCTCGAACCGCCCCAGCCCGGAAAAGAGTTAAGCACCGAGCAGCTTCAGCAGATCCTAGCTTCCGGTAGCATGCCGGTCTTCGACGTGCGCTTCGAGCTGGAATACGCGATCTCGCACATCCCCGGCGCCATCAACATCCCTCCCCTCAACAACACCTCCGTGGAACGCGAAGTGAGCCAGATCTCTGCTCTCTTCCCCATCAATCCGCACGCCGAGTTTGTCCTCACCTGCAATGGCCCCTTCTGCGGCAAGAGCAAACGCGTGGCAGCCGCATTGGCTGTCGCTGGCTATGACAATTTTTATCGATATCAACTCGGCTTACCGGTGTGGCGCGCACTGGGCAACACAGTGCGAACCGATTTTGAAGGCTTCGCCTACATCTTCAATCGTGATCACACCGCCGTCTTTGTCGACGCCCGCACTCCACAGGATTTCCTGGCCGATACAGTCACCTGCGCCGTAAACATCCAGCCAGGCGAAGCGACTGCCGCGAATGACGACGGCCGTCTGCCGCTCTGGGACAAAGGCGCGCGCGTGGTCGTCTTTGCCGATGATCCTCAACTTGCAAAGAAGGTTGCCTCCGAAATCGCTAAGAAAGCCTATTGGAGCAGCAGCTATTTCAGCGGCAGCTTCGCGGACCTGGAAAACACTCACCTCCGCATCCACAGCTCGCGCCGCTGCCCCAATGGCCTACCTTCTGCCGAAACTGATGATGAATAGACCAGCCTCCGGCAGGGCTTTACAGTGCGGGCGCGCCGAGGCGGATGGCCCGGAAAACAGATCTTGCGACAAAATTGAGCTGATGAGATGACGGCGTGGCTACCACGTCCGCCGCCGCAAGTCCTACCTCACCGGCGCCCAATGAGTGCGCGCAGTCTTCCGAGAGCCGCCACTTTCAATCAGGCTTGGGACAATCTCCACCATTGGCGATGCTTTTTAAGAAGCCTTATTGAAGATTGCTTGTGTGTGCCGGTTCCCCCATTTTCACCTGTTGGTCAGCCTTTTCGAGCGCCTGAGTCCCAGCCTGGTGGTATAGTCTGCGAGACCCTTGTGATTCACAGGGTGTCGGATATTGCTTGCCGTACATGCTGGGGTGCGTGAGACAGTAATTCGCCAAATCCCGCTCTTCCTTTTCTTTCCTTTACTTGTAGCTTTTTCACCTGCTCCTGGTAGTAATTGGCAATCCGCTGGTGATCTTCCGACGTCTTGGCGGTCTTCCGGCAGCTTTCAAATCCTTCTTATTTACAATCGTCTCGGGTGCGGCAGATAGGGACTCGCTGAAACAGGCTAAGCATGCGAATACAATCATTGCAAACTGCATCTTCTCGACGACTGACATGGGAATAGGCCTCCCGGCTCATAAGGTGTCGTGCGCGTGCCGTTTGCTTCATCACGGCCTCGTACGCTATAAGCGTACAAAGCCGGCAATAAAGAAGCTCGGAAGATTCATAAGGATTTAGTTTGAATGGGCGGCTAGCCAACTCGCGAAAAGAGACGCGGACGACCGAGCCATCCGCCGCTTACAGTGCAGGTGGCACACCCTAAGTGCTTGGCTCTCAATCGGGTGGCCCACCCTTTTGCGATTTTGTTTCTTGCAAAGGGTGGAACATTCTTCGCTTCGTCTCGCCTCCGCGGGAATCCTTCAACCGTCCCCGCAGCTGTTCAACCCTCAATTTCGACCATTCCCTGCAAAATACTTTATAAGTTGACAAACGCGTGCTATCGTGTCCCCGTGTTCGCCGAAATGGATCCTCGACAGGTCTTTCCTTTCTCTAACCTGTCCGCTGTCCCCCCGGCTCACTATCTCCCTTAGTCCTTCCCCCTCATGATTTATGCCGACCCCCACCCTTTAAACCCTGTTGCATCAATCTTTTACAAAAACATAGGGGGAGGGGGACACCTCCAATTTCCATTCCCTATCACCTATTCCTCATAACCTATCCCCTTTTTTTTCACATCCTTGCGCACTCTTTTCCACTTGCGAAAAACTCAACCCTTTTATTTTCAGGCGCCTCCGCACTCTTTGCGAAAAGCCGCCCGGGGTGGGGGCACCGCTACTCCCGCGTGCTCCGTGCTTCGCGGAGAGGGGACCACGCTCATTCAATCTCTCAACAAGCAAACTCGGTTGGCCTCTGGTGATAAAGTGAAGAAGGCCATCGCGCAGCGCGCAGACCGATACTTCGGACAACAACCAGTTTCGCCATGACCAAGAACTATCTCCAAGTCGCCGTAGAAATTGCCCACGAAGCCGGCAAAATCCTCATCGAAGAATTATCGCGCCCGTTGGACATTGCTTACAAAGGCGACGAGGTGGATCTCGTCACCCAGGCGGACAAGCGCTCGGAACGGTTCATCGTCGAGCGGCTAACCAAATACTTTCCCGACCATGCCATTGCAGCCGAAGAGGGAACGGGGCATGAGAGCGCTTCGGCTTCTGAATTTCGCTGGCACGTCGATCCGCTCGACGGCACCACGAATTTCGCCCACCGGTATCCTTGCTTCTGCGTCTCGATCGCTCTCGCCCAGCGGGATACGCTTCTCGCCGCCGTGGTCTTCAATCCGTTTTACAATGAACTCTTCACCGCCGCGCGCGGCGAAGGCGCCACCTTCAACGGCAAAAAAATCCACGTTTCCAAGGTCGCCACGCTCTCGACAAGCCTGCTCTGCACCGGCTTTCCCGTGCGCAACCGCAAGGCTAGTCCGAATCTTCAATACTACGGCGACTTCACCCAGCACTCTCACGGCGTGCGCCGCGATGGCTCCGCCGCGCTCGATCTGGCCTCTGTCGCCGCCGGCCGCTTCGACGGCTTCTGGGAATTTAATTTGCAGAAATGGGACACCGCCGCGGGCGTCCTGCTAGTTGAAGAAGCCGGCGGCAAAGTGAGCGATTTCGCCGGAAATCCTTACCAGCTTGGCGGCCCCGTCATTCTCGCCACCAACGGGCTGATCCACGAAGAGATGCGAGCCATGGCGCTGGAGATCTCCCGCCGGGCCCTGCCCGCTCCTGCCCATTCGGCTGCAAAACCTTGAAAAGTCTTCTCTTTACGCCCTAATCACAACCTTACGCCGGGCTTATGACTTCATTACGCCAGAAAAGCTAGCATTCTGTGGCAACGACGAAGCATTCTGCGCCTGCCAAAGACGCACTTTGATCCACCAACGATCTGTTGCCATGCATCAATATTCTTAGGAGAGAAAGATGCGCGCGTTTAATCAAGATAGAAGGATTTTTCAGCTGCTTCTTGCGGCACTACTATGTGCCAGCATGGTCCCAAATCGCTTGCTGGCCGATGACAAAGATACGAGCAATCCGCCCGCGAAGACTGCGCCGTCCGAGAGCGATGCCCCCAGGATTGAGGCGCCCGCTCCGTTGACGGAGCGCGAGCGGTGGCCGCTGGATCGCGTTGAGCAGCTCGAGAAGCGCGTCGCGGAACTCGAGACCAAGAGCAATTCGCCTGCGGCTGCGACCGCCGCAGCGCCGTTTTCGCAGCCCAATTCGTTGAGCCCAACTACATCCAGTGCCGCGGCGAGCCCCGCGGTCGTCTCACCGTCTTCTTCAGCGGCGGAAGTCAATCCGAATGTCATTCCAGCAGAAAATGTCGTCGCTTCTGGCGACGCGCAGGCCACTGAAAAGGGCAAATTGGGCACGGCGAAACCGCTGGCAATGGAACCCTTTGCATTCGCGGACTTTACCTGGCTGACCGGCAACGCGCGCACAAAAGAATCGCCGATGGATACGAAATTCTTTACGCCGGAAATTCGGGCGGACGTTGACTATATCTACGATTTCAACCATCCCAAAGACAACACGATTAGCGGGTCGAGCGAAGTTTTCAGGGCCAATGAAGTCCAAGTAACGCAGCTCGGTGTCGGAGGAGATTTCCACTATGACAATGTGCGTGCCAGGCTGATGACGCAATTCGGTTTGTATTCGCAAACCACACCGCGCAATGACGCCAGCCCTTCGCGCGGGCAATGGAACCTTGATAACGCCTATCGCTATCTTTCGGAGGCATACGGTGGCTACCACTTCAATGCACTGCATGGAGTCAATGTCGACGCCGGAATCTTCATGTCGTATATCGGACTGTTCAGCTACTACCAATTCGACAACTGGGCGTATCAGCCGTCGTATGTTTCATCGAACACGCCGTGGTTTTTCAATGGCGTACGCATTCAGATTTTTCCGACGGAGCATCTAAAGATCGAGCCGTGGTTTACGAACGGCTGGCAGTCCTACGGACGATTTAACGGCCGGCCAGGAGTCGGATTCCAACTCCTCTGGCGGCCGAATGGCTGGCTATCGGTCCTGGGAAATCAGTACGCGTTGGTGAGGATGCCCTGAACACGCTGGGCCGTGTGCGCTATCACACCGACGATAGCATTCAGATCAAATACTTCGACAACCCAGAAAGATTCTTGGACAAAGCCGCCTTCTCGCTTACCGGAGATATGGGATGCGAGCATGGTGGCGGCGTCAGCTGCGCCGGCAATTCTGCGAAGGGTCCCAAGCAGAGTTTTCTGGGTTACATGATCTACAATCGCCTGTGGTTCGATCGAGACAAGTACGGTCTAACGATTGGCGGCGGACAGATCAACAATCCTGGGCGGTATTTGGTCTTGCTGCCGCCGATTAACGGTGCGACGGCTGCTTCGGGTACGCCTTATTTCACGGAGAATCCCGGCGATCCGTACAAGGCTTGGGACGTGTCCGGAACATTTGACTGGATGCCGAGCCAATATATTACGTTCCGTTGGGAGTACAACCATCGGGCGACGAACGTACCTTATTTTTCCGGGTCTGGAGGGGTGACGCCGCGGGGCGGCAATACTGGCGCGGCAGGATCAATGGTATGCCTCAGCGGATTCACGACCTGTAACGGTTCGCCAACAAATACCTGGCTCCCGGATCTCCGCAAGACCGAGAACCGGCTGAACATGGCCATTCTCGTCAAATTCTGATCTCGGCGCAGAGAATCACGGCCGCGCGGGCCCAAAGTCTATCGCGTGTTTGTGGTTGTTCCATCCATCTGCACTACGTCGTAGAATGTTGATTGTGGCGATAAAGAAAACCAAGAGAGGCATCAAGCGCAGGAATAGCCCTAAGGCGAAAACGCGATTGAGCCCGAACGGTACCCGCCTTGCGGAAGCAGCCGCCTGCTTGGCAGAGATTGGAAAAGGTTTCCACGCTCGCGGTTGGGTTCTGGGCACGAGTGGAAACTTCAGCGCGGTGATTTCCCGCGAGCCGCTGCGCCTGGCCATTACTTCAACGGGCTTGGACAAGGGGAGCCTTACGCCCGCGCAGTTCCTGGAGATGGACGAAGCGGCCAACGTCGTCCGCGGCGATGGCCGCCCGTCTGCGGAGGCCCTGCTTCATCTCGCCATCGCGGGCAGGGTGGACGCCGGCGCGGTCTTGCACACTCATTCGGTTTGGAGCACGGTCCTTTCAGGTTCGCATGCATCACAGGGCGGTATCGCCCTGGAGGGATACGAAATGCTCAAAGGACTGGAAGGCGTTCGAACGCATAAGCATCGCGAGTGGCTGCCGATTCTCGAGAATTCGCAAGACATGGTTGAACTGGGGGAACGCGTTTCGAAGACCCTGCGGGATAGCCCCGGCATCCATGGATTTCTTCTGAGGGAGCATGGGCTTTATACTTGGGGTGCGGGCTTGCAGGAAGCCAAGCGCCATGTTGAAATCCTGGAGTTCCTGATGGAAGTACTGGTTCGCTCCGGAGCCGCACAGAGTGCGTGAGTCCCGCGCTGCCTGAGCCTGGAGATAAATTGCCGTGGCCGTCCTTCGAATCCCCGATGAAAACCGTTCGCTCCGCGAACACGATGAGGTTCGAGACTATCTCGCCGGAATTGGCATTGGCTACGAACGCTGGGAGTCTCCGGCCGACCTGCCTTCGGATGCTTCCGCGGATCAAGTCCTGACGGCCCATAGCCAGCAAGTCGAGGAACTCAAGCGTCAGGGCGGCTACGTCACAGCGGATGTGATCGACGTCAATGCGGATACTCCCGGGCTGGATGCGATGCTGTCAAAATTCAACATTGAACACCGCCACGATGAGGACGAAGTCCGCTATGTCGTCGCCGGGCGCGGCCTGTTCCATATCCATCCGCAACAGGGCCCGGTTGTTGCGATAGAAGTAGAAGCCGGGGACTTGATTCGCGTCCCACGCGGGACGCTCCACTGGTTCGATCTCTGCGGAGACCGCCGCATTCGCGCCATCCGTCTGTTCCAGGACAAGTCCGGCTGGACGCCCCACTATACGAGCAGTGGGGTGGACCGGAATTACGAACCTGTTTGCTGGGGTCCCAGATACATTCCGCCGCAAACGGCGGCGAAGTAGCCCGTGTGCCTCCGATCGATGAATCCCAGATCCGCGTCATTCTTCTCGACATCGAGGGCACGACAACACCTGTCGATTTCGTTTATCAAACACTTTTCCCTTACGCGAACCGCAAGCTGGAATCGTTTCTTCGAGAACACTCTCAAGATCCAGAAATTCAGTCTTTGATTCAGGACCTGCGCACGCAACACGAAGTGGATGGGCGCAATGGCCTTGAACCGCCTGGCTGGCTGGACAATACGGAAGAAGCGCGGCTGTGTTCGAGCGTCGTCTACAGCCAATGGCTGATCGCGCGGGACAGCAAGTGCACGCCACTGAAGTCTCTTCAAGGGAAGATCTGGCAAGAGGGATTCATGAGCGGGGAATTGCGCGGTGAGGTGTTTCCCGATGTGCCCATGGCTTTCGAACGATGGCGGCGGCAGAAAAGAATTATCTGCATCTACTCTTCGGGGAGCGTCCTGGCGCAGCAACTCCTGTTTCGCACTACGTCCTCAGGCGACCTGACGCCGTACATCTCCGCTTTCTTCGACACCGGCGTCGGAGCGAAAACAGAAGGGGAAAGCTACAAGAAAATCGCCGCTTCGTTTTCGCATGCGCCACACCTGTTTTTTTTTGTTTCCGATGCGGTGAAGGAAATCAGAGCGGCGCAGTCGGTAGGAATGCAAGCAATCCTTTGCGAACGCGATAGCCGCGCATCATCGTCGCCGACCACGGGCGGTGTGATTCGCAGCTTCGACGCCGTCCTTCCCGACTAGCGTCCCGGGCTGCGCTAGTTGCTAGTGCCGCCTCGCCCTAGCGCCGCCGCCCGGGTTACTTGGCTCCCCACTCCGCGTACAGCTTCAGAATCGCCGGTCCAATGGAAAAGTCCCAGGCAAAAATACCGATGTTCTTGTATTTTTCGGGAATTTCGTAAAGATCCGCGGCCTCCGCTGCCGGCACGCCTGCTTTGCGCATCTTCTGGGCCTGCTCTTCGATGTCATCGAAGAGTGCCCGTGAGAGTGCAATCCCTTCTTGCCCACAAATCGGGCCATGTCCGGGCACAAACAGCGTGTCCTTGTCCCAGGAGGCGAATGTCTTCAACGTCTGCCTCCACCCGGACACAGTAGCCTGCGCGTCGAAGCAGACCGGGTACATGCCGGAAAACAACAGATCGCCGGTATAGACCACCTTTTGTTCCGGAACCCGCACGATTACGTCCGTCCCTGAATGTCCCGGATAGCTCTCGATCACGGCGGTTACTCCGCCCAAGTCCACCTTCATCGGCAACTTCGCCAGATCAATGGGATGATTCGGCAGTGCCAGCACCGTGGAATTTGACACGTTGTATAGATTTGTTGCCGCGGCCAGATTGCCTTCGCGGTGTTTCCGCGCCGTTTCTGTTTTGGCCTCTTTGATCGCCTTCTCGATGGGTCCCAGGAAGGCCGCCTTGTCGGCGCCCTGCAGCGCCCCATAGCTCTCCACAATCCGCTTCGCCACGTCGGTATGCGCCCACAAAGGAATCCCGTTGGCACCGTAGAACGCATTCCCCATCGAATGATCGAAGTGATAGTGCGTGTCCAGCGCGCCTTTTACGGGAGCTTGGCTGACCGTCCGCAGTGCATCCATCTGAAAAGCGGCGCCGGGCGCGCTTATAAAGCCCTCTATCAATAGCGCGCTGTCTTTGCCAACCAGGAAACCGCCGTTGCAAACCGTCTGAAATCCTTTCGAGGGATCGGATATCGTGGCGTACAGCCCTTCACCGATCTTTCTCACCGACGCGAAGCCCTTATCGACAATCGGTGTTTGAGACAGCCGCGAGTAGGTCGCCAGCCCTGCCGCCAGCGCCGGCATCGGGAGCAACTTGGCCGCGGCGTACAACGCTCCGAAATACGATGTCTTGGCCAGAAAACTCCGCCGTGAAAACGGCGGCGAGTCAACCGTTTGGCGGTCACTCCTGGCGCCGACCACTTCATCGTTTCCCCCGTTAAAGGCGATCATGGCTCCTCCGACCGAATTGAGTTTCCACAGGTGGTGACTCTCTTTGAGAGGGACTATTCTAGCAGAGCATTAAACCGAAACCAGTTTCTTGTATTTGGGGCGGGTTATCCGAAAGATTGACCCACCCTTGACCGTACGAAAGCTTGTCATGCACAACACCGATGTCATGTACGCTATGGATATACGTAATCTTCATTACGTACTATAGAGTGTGTCAGCGACAACCCTTTCCTAAATTGCTCCGGCCGAATTCCGTTACTCCTTGAGGAGGCATTCCAGCATGACCAAGATTATGGGCACGGTGGCATTGGCAATCGGGTTGGCGCTGCTCGCTCCCTCGTGGCAAGCGCAAGAGAACTGGCGGCAGGCGTGCGTCCAGCAGTGTTATACTCGGTCTTCCCCCGGCGATCCCGAACTGCAGAGGCAGGAGATCGTCAGCCTGGAAAAGGAAGCCGCACACGCCATCCAATTGAAAAGCGGCACCTACTTTCAGCGCGTATACAGCGATGATTTTGCCGGCACGCTCTCTCACGGTCAGCTGGTAGACAAGACGCGGTGGATCGAAGTCGTCGAATCTCCCGCCGTCAAGTACGAATCGTTCGACGCCTCCGACATTAAAGTCCGCGTCTTTCAAGAGACCGCAGTTGCAACTTGCCTCTGGTCAGCGCGCAGCATCTTCAAGGGCCAGCACATCAGCAGTCAGATTCGCGCCGTGCACGTTTATGTGAACACGCCCCGAGGCTGGCATGTGGTTTCCGCCCAGTCAACCGTTCTGCCTCCGGACGTGCAGCAGCCGCTGTAGCGATTTGCCGATTTCAAGCGTGTGCCTCTCGTGTGCCTCGCGTTGACGCCCCGTACAGCGAGTGTTACGCTCGCCGTTCGCTTTCCAAAACGCATGCGCGCCGTCGACCTGATTCGCAAGAAACGTGATTCCGGGGAACTCTCCCGCGAAGAAATCAATTTTCTGGTTTCCGGGTACACGCGCGGCGAAATACCCGATTACCAGATGGCCGCGTGGCTCATGGCCGTGTGGATTCGCGGCATGAGCCGCTCCGAGCTCGCGGCTCTCACCGAGGTGATGCTTTATTCCGGAGAAGTCCTCAACCATTCCGAGATCGCCGGCAAGAAAGTGGACAAGCACTCCACCGGAGGGATTGGCGACAAGACTTCTCTCGTTCTTGCTCCCATCGTCGCGGCGGGCGGCCTTACGGTTCCGATGATCAGCGGCCGCGGCCTCGGCCACACCGGCGGCACGCTCGACAAACTGGAGGCGATTCCAGGCTTCAACGTGAATCTGTCGCTGGACGAATTTCGCCGCGTCCTCCGCGAATGCGGCATGGGCTTGATCGGGCAGACCGCGGAGATTGCTCCTGCCGACAAGAAAATCTACGCGCTTCGTGACGTTACTTCCACCGTCGAGAATATCGGCCTCATCTGCGCGTCTATCATGAGCAAGAAACTTGCCGAAGGCATTGACGCCCTGGTCCTCGACGTGAAGACAGGCTCCGGCGCCTTCATGAAGAAAGAGGAAGATGCGGTTCGCCTCGCCGAAGTCATGGTCGAAACCGGCAAGCGCATGGGCAAGAAAGTCGTGGCGCTCATCACCGGCATGGATCAGCCGCTTGGCCGCATGGCGGGCCATTCGAATGAAGTCACCGAGTCGGTCGAAGTCCTCAAGGGCCGGGGGCCCGCCGATCTCCGTGACTTGAGCCTCGAACTCTCCGCCTGGATGTTCTATCTCGGTGAGAGAACGAAGAGCGTGGAAGAAGGCCGCCGCCTCGCCGAAACCATGATCGTCAGCGGCCAGGCACTCGAAAAATTCCGGCAAGGGATTCGCCTGCAAGGCGGCGATGAGCGCGTCATTGACGAATCGGAACGCCTGCCCACCGCGCGCTTGCATTTCCAGGTAGCGAGTTCCGCCGGCGGCTTCGTCACCGACACCAACTGCGAGCAGTTTGGCATCGCACTCGCCATGCTCGGCGGAGGCCGCGAAAAAAAAGAAGACAAGATCGATCACGGCGTCGGCCTCGAATTCCACAAGCGGATCGGCGATCGCGTGGAAAAAGGAGAACCGCTGGCCACGATTCATTACAATGGCGACGCCAAACTTGCCGAAGCGAAAAGCCGCATCGCGGACAGTTATCAGATTGGCGAGGAAGCTCCGCACGAAAAGCGGCCGCTGGTGCGCCGCGTGATTGGTGCTTGAATCGGTTGTATGGAGAGGAGTGTTCATGGGACGTTTCACCGGAGTACTCGGCATGGCCGTGATTCTTGGGCTGGCCTGGCTCTTCTCCACCGACCGGGGCGCCATCAAGCTCAAGACGATCGCTTGGGGGCTTGGGCTCCAGTTGGCGCTAGGCTTTTTCGTTCTCCGATCCGGTGTAGGTAGTTCGGTGTTTGGTTTCCTGGGTGCAGGCGCAAATAAGCTGTTGAGCTTTTCTTACGCGGGTTCCGCGTTCGTGTTCGGCGACCTTGGTCTGCCGAAGGAGCTCTCCCGGCTTGGCTTTTCGTTTGCATTCCAGGTACTTCCCACGATCATCTTCATCGCCGCCTTCTTCGCTGTGCTCTATCACCTCGGAGTGATGCAGCTCATCATCCGTGCTGCGGCGTGGATTATGACTCGCGTGATGGGCGCTAGCGGCGCGGAATCCCTCAATGTGGCCGCCAGCATCTTCATGGGCCAGACGGAAGCCCCGCTCACCATCCGCCCCTTTCTTCCCACGCTCACCAAGTCGGAACTGATGGTCGTCATGACCAGTGGGATGGCGCACATCTCCGGCGGCATGATGGCCGGGTACATCCAAGTGGGAGGCGCCGATCCCAAAAACCTTTTGACCGCAGTCATCATGACCGCGCCGGGAACATTGCTTATGGCCAAGATGCTCGTCCCGGAAACCGAACAGCCGCTCACGGCCGGCCGCGTGGAAATGCCCCCCATGGAAAAAGAAGCGAATTTTCTGGGCGCCATCGCACGTGGAACGGTCGATGGATTGCATCTCGCGCTGAATGTCGGCGCCATGCTGATTACCTTCATCGCTTTGCTTGCGCTGCTGAACGCCATCATGGGCGGCATCCACAATTGGCCTCACATGGCCTGGTTCCCGGAAAGTCTGCAGACCGTTTTCGGCTGGATCTTCGCGCCGGTTGCCTGGCTGATCGGTGTGCCCTGGCAGGACGCGGCAAAGATTGGCAACCTGCTCGGGACGCGCATGGTGATCAATGAATTCGTCGCTTTTGGACAGCTTGGCCCCATGAAGGCCACGCTCGACCCGCGGACTTTTGCAATCGCCACTTTCGCTCTCTGCGGCTTCGCCAACTTCAGTTCCATAGGCATCCAGATCGGCGGCATCGGCGCGCTCGCTCCGGAGCAGCGCACGGAATTGGCGAAATTCGGTATCCGCGCCATGCTCGCCGGCACTATGGCAAACTTAATGTCCGCTTCCATCGTGGGAATCCTTTCGTGAGCGCAAAAAAAAGCTCCAAGACCAACGTTCCGAAAACGGCTTTGCCCCGAGAAATCGCCGTTCCAACGCCGAGCAACAAATCACAGGACGGCGAGTTCGAGCGCGCGGGCAAAGCGGCTGACTTCATTTTTTCTCAGACCGCTCACCGTCCCAAGATTGCCTTGGTTTTGGGCTCGGGCCTTGGCGCTTTCGCTGATGAATTTGCCGGCGCTACGAAAATTCCGTACGCGAAAATTCCACACTTTCCTCAGTCTACCGCCATTGGCCACGCGGGGAAGCTCGTCATCGGAAAAGTGGGAGCAATTCCCGTGGCCGGGATGCAGGGCCGCGTCCATCTTTACGAAGGCTATTCCGCGAAAGAGGTGGCCTTTCCCATCCGCGTTTTCGCGCGCGTGGGCGTAAAGGCCGTGATCCTCACCAACGCCGCGGGCGGCATCAAACGCGAATTTGTGCAGGGCCGGCTGGTAGTGATCAGCGATCACATCAATTTGCAGGGCGTGAATCCGCTCACCGGGCAAAACGACGAACGCTTCGGCCTGCGCTTCCACGACATGACCTCGGCGTACGACCGCAGATTTCGCGAAATGGCTGTCGGCGAAGGAAACCGCATGGGCATCGGGATGTTTGAGGGCGTGTACGCGGGACTCCTCGGGCCAAGCTATGAGACGCCGGCGGAGATACGCTACCTGCGCGCGATCGGCGCCGATCTGGTGGGTATGTCCACGGTTCTGGAAGTGATCACCGCGCGGCATAGTGGCATTCGCGTGCTGGGCATCTCCTGCGTGACGAATGCGGCGGCGGGAATCCTGGATCAGCCGCTCAACCACCTGGAAGTGCTGGAGACGGCAGAGCGCGTGAAAGGACAATTCATCGGCTTGCTGAAAGCGGTCATTCCGCGAATTGCAGAGGCGATTGCATGAGCGAATATGAAACTCTGATTTCGGCGGCCAGGCAGGCGAGGGAAAACGCGCATGCGCCGTACTCCAATTTTCGCGTGGGCGCGGCGCTCCGCGCCACCTCCGGACGAATTTTTGGCGGGTGCAACGTCGAGAACGCTACCTACGGTCTCACAGTGTGCGCCGAGCGCATCGCCATTTTCAAAGCCATCAGCGAAGGCGAGCGCGGCTTCGACGCCATTTCCGTGGTGACGGACACCGAGACGTTAACGCCTCCCTGTGGCGCTTGCCGCCAGTTGATCTGGGAATTTTGCGGCGACGTTCCCGTGATCATGACAAATCTCAAGGGCAAAACCGAAGTGATTCGCATGAAGGATCTTTTTCCGAAGCCCTTCGATTCCTCCAATCTGTGAGAAAAGTTGTGGGCCTTCGGTTTTTCGTGACGCATGTTTCTCCAAGATTTCATTTTTCAATGAGCCATGTGTTTGTTTAGCTTCACAAAGGAAAAGCCCATGAATCGTTCTATTGCTTATTGTGCGGGCGCGTTTCTTCTGACTCTTCTTGCTCCCATCCGGCTTCCAGCGCAACTTCCACCAGGGGTGATCGTTGACAACTGGGGCGGTTGCCCTCCGGGCCTGTTGCTTTCCCAGGTAGATCTCCTTGTCATCGGCGGCACGCTGGTGACGATGGATCCCGAGCGCCGCATCCTGCAGGACGGCTTCGTTGCTGTCCAAGGCGACAGGATTGTCGAAGTGGGGCAAGGCAAACCGGCATCGTGCAAGCGCGGGGTGTCGGCGAGGCAAACCATCAATGCCAAAGGGAAACTCGTGCTGCCGGGTTTCATTAACGGGCACACGCACGTGCCGATGACGTTGCTTCGCGGGTTGCGCGACGATGTGACGCTCGACGAGTGGCTGCGGAAATACATCTTCCCGGCGGAAGCCAAAAATGTGACCGAGGAATTTGTCCGCTGGGGCACGCGGCTGGCGGCGGCGGAGCAGATTCGCGGAGGCGTGACGACGTTCGCCGACATGTACTACTTCGAAGATGTCATTGCCGAAGAGGCCAAAGCCGCGGGAATGCGCGGCGTAATGGGCGAAACGATTCTTGATTTTCCGGCGCCAGACAATAAATCTAACGCCGCGATGCTGGAGTACACCGAGAAATTTCTGAAGCGCTGGCAAGGCGATGCGCTGATTCACGCCGCGGTCGCACCGCATTCGATTTATTCCTGTTCGCAAAGGACACTTCAGGATGCGGCGGCGCTGGCGCGGAAGTACGGCGCGCCCATCCTCATCCACGTCGCGGAAATAAAAAAAGAATTGGACGACAGCCGCGCGAAGAACGGCACGACACCAGTGCAGTATCTGGACAGAATCGGAGTCCTTGGGCCGGAGGTGCTCGCCGCGCATTGCATCTGGGTGGACGAAGCGGACCGCAAGATCCTGGCGCAGCGGCAGGTGGGGTGCGTGCACAATCCTTCGAGTAACATGATGCTTGCCAGCGGCGTTGCTCCATTGATCGAAGAACGCGCGGCAGGCGTGGCGGTCGGGTTGGGCACGGATGGCCCGGCGGGCAGCAACAACGACCTGGACTTGATGGAAGAGATGGACCTGGCGGCGAAGCTGCAGAAGATTACCAGGATGGACCCGCAGGCGCTGGGAGCGAAGGTCGTCGTCGAAATGGCCACCATCGAGGGTGCGCGTGCGCTGCACATGGAAAAGGAAATTGGTTCGCTCGAAGCAGGGAAGAAAGCGGACTTGCTTCTAATCGGCCTCGACGCGCCGAACGCCGTGCCGATGTACGATGTCTATGCGCAATTGGCGTATGCGTTGAAGGGGGGCGACGTGGAGACCGTCATCATCGGCGGCCGCATGGTGATGCGCGACAAGAAACTGCTTACGCTGGATGAACCGGCGGTGATTGCCAAGGCCAGAGAATTTAAGAATAAGATCGAGGCCTCAATAAAATAAGCCAGGAAGAAATGAACTCGAAAAACAATGAAGTGCGGGCCCCGCAAAGTACAACAGGAAAGAAGCAAGACTCCGGCATCTGCGCATCCCTGGGCGCGATTCTAAGCTCGCTCACCACGATGGGTTGCTGTCTTCCTTTGGGATTTGCAGGCGCGCTGGGGACGGCGGGCGCGAGCGCATTTCTGCAGAGGTTCCGGCCCTGGCCACTGGCACTTTCCATCTTGCTGCTGGGAATTGGATTTTGGCAGCAGCGCCGCGCGAGGCTGTGCGCGGTGAAACGGAGTTACTTGAGCGCCGCGCTGCTTTGGACAGCAGTGGTATTCGTTGTGGCGACGGTGGTTTTCCCTCAGGAAATCGCAGGATTCATCGCCGATCATTTTTCAGGTGCCGCGAAGTGAAGAAAAAAACCTTTGCCATCGGCGTGTTTGCAGTGATCCTAATCTTTCTCGCGGTGTACTTCATGCTGGATTCTTCCACGCCGACCGGTCAGGATCCTCTCGCCACGCTTACAACCGCGAATTTCGCGACGTTCGAAGAGTCCTTCGACAAATCCATCGAAGGGCCTCGGCTGGTACTCCTTCTTTCTCCGACTTGATCCACCTGTCTGCGGGGGGCCTCCGCAGTCGAACAACTCTTGCAACATTATTCGAACCCTTCGCTCCGGGTGCTGGTGGTGTGGGAGCCGATACTTCCGACGGACTTGCGTTCACCGGTTCATAGCACGCTCGGGAGAATCCTGGACAAGCGTACCCGTCAATTCTGGGACCCGCAACATCTCGTCGCACAAGAGCTCGGCAGGATTGCCGGTGAAAACCCGGGACAACCGAAGCCCGATTGTTGTATCAATCGAGGATTCTTCTGGGACGATGCCATTCTCTATGCACCACATTCGCAGTGGCGGCAGACACCGGCGGCTGTTTTCTGGAACGGTCCGGTCGTCCGCGTGACTTCTGCCCTCGAGAAGACACTCCATGATCGCCCATGACGGAGCGTCCTCAAGACCTGGCGTAGCAGACCCCGCAGCGGAAGCGCCGTTCCTGTTTCAATTCCACAACGTAGACGATATGCCCACGGATAAAAATGTCGGGTGTGCCCGGTGCGTAGGGAGCAGCCACTTCGATTTCGGTTTTCGCAACGTATTCCTTCCGGCTCTTGAAACGGAGTCCGCCGCGGGAAATGTCTTCGCACCTCACGATATCGTCGCCAAAGGCGTAACTCCGGATACACGCCTTGAAATTCACTTTCGTGCGCACGTGCTTGCGTCTGTTTTCGGTGCGCGCCGCCGGTTGCGCCGCAGCCGCGGGATCCGGTGACGCGGCCGGGAGTGTCTCAATGGACTCCGCTCTTTCCTCAGCTTCCGGCAGGGTGGTTTCCAGTCGAGCGGGCTCGCCGCCGCCATCTTCACTAGCCCGCTTCCAAATCGTTGAGGAGCCGCACCTCTTGCAAGAACGGACGATCCCTTCGTTGACCAGGTATACGTCCGATTCCAGGTCGCTTTGTTGAATCATCTCGCGGACCTTGCAGCTGCTGCACTGGAGCAGCACACGGCTGGCCTCTTTTTCGGAGTCCGTCATGCTGGGAAAATCGACTCCCCAGAGGTCCAACTCCGCATCCAGGAAGGCCACCCCGTAGGTGTGGCTCTCGCCATGAGAGCCGAGCTGGCCAACGACACGAACCTCGGCTTCTTTGTCGGTGTCCAGCCTGCGAAGGATCAATTCCTGTTCTGCGGAGAGTACGTATTGCGAAACAATGCCCGCGCCGTGGCGGCTGAGCAACACCGTCTTGGTCTGCTCGGAAAAAACTTTGCCCTCCATGTCGCTGCCCACTAACAGAATTGCAATCTCTCTCGCAATTCGGTTGCTGCGACGCAAGTATTCTGGAGGCATTGCAACCCACTCTTATATTCCCCAGGAACTTGACAAGATGGTACTTGGATTTCTCCGCTAAAGTCACTGATTTTTGCAGACGCAGCTCATCCAGCGCGAGACTGGAATTTCTGCCAATCCTGGGCGCGGCAGGCGTATGATAGCTCTGTCGTTCCCAACCCCGACACCCATCCTCTCCGTTGTGCGCAAGTCAGTGGGGTGTCTCATGCAAGCTATCGCGCGCCGGGTGGAAGAACGCCTTTCCCTGACCGTAAGAGTGGATCTCTGCAGCCTGGATGTCCGTCATCGTGCGCATGAGGCCCTTACGGAAAACGTGAGCACCCATGGCGCGCGCGTCGTTTCAAGCAATCCCTGGAAACTGAATGATCGGCTGAACTTGTGGTGCCTACCGGGGGATTTCCGAGCCCGCGCGCGAGTAGTTTATTGCGAGCCGCTCGGCCCCAATTCGTTCGCCATCGGGCTGCAACTGCTGGCCTCAGCGGGAGAATGGAAATAGCTCCCCCAGCGAAGCCCTCTCGATGGTCCTGCTGTATTCGAAGAAAACCTTTGGGATTTAGCGCGAAAGTGCCAGCAGCGATTCGTTGAGCTTGGTTAGGTCGGAGTCGAGTCGATAGTAGCCGGGCCGCCAGCCTGCCGGAGTCTCCTCACCAGTGATGTTGAGCACGGCAAAATCGTTTGCCGCCCCCTTCTGGTTGTCCAGCTTCGGGAACTTATCCCCGACATAGGTGGCGGGGTGCTGGCTGACGACGCGCTCGCACTCATTCACGGATAGAACGGCGCGCAGCATCCCTTGGTTTTTGGCGTGCGGTTGGCAGAAGTAAAGGGTTGGCATACAGGAGCATCATCGCCATTCGGTTCGCTAACTTGAATAGTACTTTGGGGCAATTGGCCGGAAAGGTGACCAAAAGTACAAGGAAATCGGGGTCCATTGGAAATTATTGATTCTGCAGAGCTTGGCGGAAGATTCCGGCTTCCTCGGATTCCCGATTCGGAACACTCCTGGAACTTACCGAGCGGGCCGTAAAGCCTCGGCGTTTTAGGCCTGGGATATAAGGCCCTGGCGCGCATTTGATTTCTTGGCGGCATGGTTTTATAAGGGCGCTGTGGGAGGAACCCACCGAAGCCATCTAGCAAAAACCAGCGAGAGGCCGCAGGAATCCTCTTCCTTCAGGGAGGATGTCAATGCTTGAGCATCTCCATTACCGTCAGCGCGTAGATCGCCGCGCAATCGGTCATTTTTCGCAGGTCGACGTATTCCTTCGGTCCATGCGCCACGGAGAGCAGGCCGGGACCATAGGCGTAGGCCGGGACGCCCTGCGCGGCGTAGAAGCGAGTCTCCAGCAGGCCAGGGCACATCTCAAAGCAGGGTGCTTTGCCCGTAACCGCTCTAACGCTGCGAGCCAGCGCTTCCCCGAGCGGCTCCTCCTTACGGCACGCCGCGGATCGCCCCTCTTGAAGAATCTCCCATTCCAAAGGGATGCCTTCGCGCTTGCAACTCCCCAGGACCGCAATCAACTTGGCCTTCTCTTCCTCCAGATTTTCTTCGGGATTGATGCGCCGGTCGATGGTGAACCAGCACTCCTCCGGTACCACGTTGAAGTTTGTGCCGCCGCCGCTTTGCCCGCCCAGCAGGAGAATTGATTGCCGTGCTTGATCCGCCCCTATATTGAACTTGGCGATTCTCTGCTCCACTTCTTGCTTCAACTCCTGAAGCCGCTCAACGACTTGAACCATCCGCTCGAACGCGTTTTCCCCCTGGTGCTGTAATCCTACGTGCGCGGATTTTCCCAGCACACGAACGCGCAACGAAATTGCCCCGCGGTTCGCGTTCCAGACAACGCCGCTGGTCGGCTCAGCCAAAAGCATTCCGATGCCGCCGCGGCCTAATCGTCCCTGCGTCGCCAGCCCCGCCGAGCCGCCTTCGCCTCCCGTCTCTTCATTGGGCACCAGCGTCAAAGCGATCCTGCCATTCAGTTCGGCGTCACATTCTCTCAGCGCGAGAATGGCATAGAGCATTGCCACAATCCCGCCCTTCATGTCGCAGGAACCGCGCCCAAACAAGAAATGGTCTTTACGGAAAGGCTGGAATTGCTCCCTGGACTGCGCGGGAACCACATCGTAATGTCCGTGAAAGTAGAAAACGCGTTCCCCACGTCTATAGTTGGCAAGCAGACAGACGGGGCTGTCGCTCGTAGCCTCTTTCGAATCGCCAGCTTCCAAGCGCTCGCATTCGAGGTCCACTCGCCGCAATCGGTTTTCGAGAAGATCGGCGCAGGCGCGATAATTCTTCCCCGGCGGGTTCTCCGTGGGTATGGCAACAAGCTCCGCCAGCAGCGCGGCCATTTCGTCCTCGCGTTGCCCTAGCCACGACTGAAGCGCGCCGATTCGCGTCGCATCGCCGCTCTTTGTTTTGCTCATCAGTCGTCATGCTAGAAGCCCGCGGCGGTGGCGCCAAGCGCCATTTTGGCGCGTGCGGCGTAAAACCAGTTTCGAGCTTTGCAAAAAGACAACGGCCCCGAATCGCCGGGGCCGTGGCTGAAAATCAGCCCAGACTTCTCACGCAGCTAGAAGTTCAACTTGAGGCCGAGCTGCAAGGCGCGAGGATCGCGCGTGCTGGTGATCGTGCCGTAGGTTCCGGAGCCCAGGGTAGTTCCGACGCCGAAGAAGTTCGTGTGATTGAAGATGTTGAAAGCTTCGGCTCGGAACTCGAAATTGGCAGTCTCTTTCACCTTGATGTACTTCTCCAGTGCCACGTCCCATTTCTGGTAGCCGGGGCCGCGCACGACGCCGCGGCCCTCGTTTCCGGGCCGGCCCAAAGCTCCGGGCACGTCGACGAAGGCGGCAGTGTTGAACCACCGGATAACAGTATGCGGTGCACCAGAATTTGGATTGGCGATCTCATCCGGACGGATGCTCACGGCACTCGAAGCAAGTTGTACACCCTGACCGGCCGGGTCGAAGGAGTTGAAGGTGAAGACGGTGAGTGGCAGCCCCGAATCAACTGAGATGATGCCGGAGATCTGCCAGCCCCCCAGCAAGTGGCCTACGGCTCCTTCCTGCGACTCAAACCAAGGCAGAGCGTATACGGCGTCAGCCGTGAAGATGTGTGTGCGATCTTGCTGCAGCGGGCCGTAATCGGCATGGATGTCATAGACGTTTTGTGGCGCGGAGCTGCGATCAGTTTGGTTGTCAGTGAGCGCTTTGGAATAAGTGTAGTAGATATTTACCAGCGAATGCCGTGGGAAGCGTTTCTGAACGGCGACCTGAAGCGAGTTGTAGTTGGAGTTGTATCGCGACTGTATGGCATTAATGGGCCCATAGCCTTTGTAGGGCCGAATCTGGTTGAGCAGATTCTCGTTCTGGACTCCGCCCGAGCCGACCGTGATGTTGCTGCCAACCATCGTGGATAGGCCGGCGGCTACGTAAGCTCCGACCGCCGGCTGGTTGATATCGGCGATTCCGATAAGGTGCGTTCCCTTGCTGCCGTAATAGCCGACGTCCAGCATGACGCCGTGCCAGAAAATGCGTTGCACGTCCAAACTCCACTCCTGAACGTAGGGCGAGTGAAAAGGCGATGGAGTTGCTCGCAGGGCCGGAGGCGACAGCGAAACCCTCGGTGTGCCCCCCGTAGGATTATCAAGCGTGGTATTCACGATGGCAAGGCTTTGCACGAAGGGAGGATTCTGGAAGATGTTCTGTTCGACGATGCCGAACAAGGTGGCGTCATAGAAGATCCCGTAGCCGCCTCGGATAGACGTATTTCCTTTGCTGAACGGATCCCACGCGAAACCGATGCGCGGGGCGAAGTTCTTCTTGTCTTCATTGGAGACCTTGACACCGAACGGGGAACTCACGGTGCACTGTACGCACTGTATGCTAACCCCACCCGCGCCGTTGACCGCCACACCGTTCAGCGAGTTGTAATTCGGGTTGGGAGTGCCGCCGCCGGCGCACGGCGCGACGGTGCAGATGTTGCCATTCGAATCGATTGTCGGCGCATGCGTTGAGTCGAAGACCGAGGGAACGAAGTTTGTGAGGAAACGCTTGGCGTCGGTGGGCTCTCGGAAAATTGAGTAGCGAACGCCAAAACTCACGGTCAGATTTTTTCGCAGCCTGTAATCATCCTGGGCGTACATTTCGAACTGGTTCGTGCGGATGTCTGGAGTGATATCCACCGACGCTTGAGAGAACGTAGCAACGCGGCCAAGCAGAAAGTTCGCCCAGCCACGCTCCGCAGTGGTTGCGCCGGTGGTCGTAGGCTGGCTGGCGGTCGTCACGGAAAAGGACCCGACGTTGTTTCCGGCCGCGTTCTCTGTCTTCTGGTAATGATGGTAAGAAAGACCGAACTTGAAAGCGTGCGGACCACGAGCCCAGCTTTGATTGGTGAATGCATTGTAATCCCGGTTGTAGTCGTTGTAGGGACCAAAACCGGCAACACCGCTCAGCCCGCTGACCGATACGCTCGGGATACGGCCCAGCGTCACGGGGAAAGGAAGCGTCGGCTTAACATCAGGGGAATTCGCAGAAGCATCCAGGCCCACCGGTTTGCTTAGGATCGCTCCGTAGGAGTACTGGAAACCGGCTTCATTCACCATCTGCGGATTGATGCCCGTAATCGTGTGGATGGCGAGATTCCTGCCCGGCGAATTTGTGTTGGTGGTCGCCACGTTGGGAAGCGGAAGCGAAACTCCCTGGAACAGCCCAACAGGCTCTACCGTTGGGATTCCGTCGTGGAGATAGTGGCCGAACACGCTCAACCGAGGCCCAAAAATGTGGTCGATGCGGACAAACTGCTGGTTGGCATTGAAAACATTCCGAAGCGGAACAAAGAGCGTGTTGGGTCCGCTGTTCGGAGGCGAGACCGTCGACCAAATATCTTTGATATAGGCTGCGGCTACAGGACTGATGTTGGAGATCGTTGTTCCGGTGGCGGTGCACGCTCCGGCTGAATTGAATGTCGTGCAGACGGGATCGGCAAAAGTACCCGTCTTCATCGCTGCCGTGGGGACAGAGGCGTTCACGGTGCCATAGGTAATTACCCGGCGGATTTCTTGGGAAAAGAAAAAAAACGTTCTGTCCTTGCCTGTGTTGTAGCGGCCGGGAATGTAGACAGGACCGCCGATGGTGTAGCCGAAATCGTTCCAGCGCAAAGGCGGACGCTTAATGCCGCTGGCATTATTGAAGAAGTTGTTTGCCTGGAGGACATTATTGCGGAAAAATTCGTAGGCATCGCCGTGGAACGAACTTCCTCCCGTTTTTGTCACCACATTGATCTGCGCGGCGGCGGCGCGACCGAATTGGGGGTCGTATTGTCCCCGCAAGACCTTGAATTCTTCGATAGCGTCCACGCTCGGATAGTTCAGAACCGTCTGGTTTGAGCCGCGGTCCACATTGTCGGCCCCATCGATCGTCCAGTTGTTGGCGCTATTGCGCAAACCATTGAAGGAAAAAGGCACAACGTTGGTCGTGCCAGAAGGAAGCGAGTTTCCGATATAGAGCGTATCTGAGCCGGAAGAATACGAAGCGCCCGGCATAAGCGTGACGAGTTGCTCATAGTTTCGCGCGTTCAAGGGGAGTTCACGCACCTCAATGGGATTGACCAGGCCGGCTGCGGTTACAGACTGCAGCTCGACTTGCAGCGGGTTCGCTTCGACGGCGACGGTTTCGCTGACCGAACCGACTTCGAGAGTCAGATTGATGGTCAGTTTATCGGCGACGTTCAAAGCAATTTTCGAATAGACAGATTTCTTGAAGTTCGGCGCCTCGGCTACGACCTCGTAGCTCCCGACGGGCAAATACGCCGCGAGATACTGGCCGTTCGGCTCCGTCGTCACGGTGCGAAGAACCACGTTCTTGTCCAGACTTTTGATTGTTATTTTGGCTCCCGCAACGGCTGCCCCCGAAGAGTCCGTCACCGTACCCACGATTGAGCCGGTGATTTCCTGTGCGGAGGCTATCGCTGCGCAAATACATAGAGACACCAACACATATAGCGCTAAGGAATTTCTTCTCATGACACCACCCCTGGTCCTAGTGTCTATCTCCTGCCCGCAGGCGCGGACGGCTCACCCCCAAGACGCCCCGGTTTTACTACCGGGGGGGATGTCGAGTCAAGCCTCTAAATCGATTTTGCAGAGTGCATCTTCAGTTGGAACGTCGTTGCCTTTTTTCCATGAGCCTGGTCCTGGCACTAGCCGTCATGGCCCCTGCCGCAATTGTTCCGGTGCGCACTCGCTTCGAATGGTGGGAGTTGACGGGCTACATGCAAGAGCATCCGCCTGTGGTAGGCTGTGCCGCATTGGAAACATCAAGCGGAGATGAAGCATGACCACTGGCACGACCGCCTTTCCAGTTCTGCGATGGGTCGGGTTGGTTTGGATGGTGGTGTGGCTTCCCGCCTATATGCGCGTATGGGGGTGGGCGAATCTTCTGCATTTGTGTGACGTCGCCGTGATCCTCGGATGCGCCGGATTGTGGTGGGGAAGTTCGCTGCTGGTTTCCAGCCAGGCGGTGAGTTCGCTGGCAGCCGGTATTCTCTGGGGTCTGGACGTGGGCTCGCGGCTGTTGACGGGACGATTTCTCGTGGGCGGTACGGAGTACATGTGGGATGCGCGGGCCCCGATCTTCGTCAGGTTGCTATCGAGCTTTCATCTCGGGCTTCCCTTGGCATTGCTCTGGGCCTTGCGAAAGATAGGATACGACCGCCGCGCTCTGGCATTGCAGGCGGCGATTGCGGCGGGGCTTCTTGTCGCCTCGCGGTTTTTGCCCTCGGGGTTCAATATGAACTATGCGTACCAAGATCCTCTCTTTCATCGCTTCTGGGGACCTGCTCCCCTACACCTCGCTGTGATTTTTGTTGGAGCGGTCGCGCTTCTTTATTGGCCGACGCATCTTCTCTTGAGCTGGATGTTTCCGGTGGCGGGCGCCGCTAAATGAACTAAAGGGGTCAAGATTTTGTGCTGCGTCTCGGAAAAATTCCCAAGAATCCACGGCTAGCTTGGCTGGCTTCGCATTGTAGGGGCGGGGCTTGCCCCGCCCGGGGGAGCGCGACATTTGCGAGCGACTTGCGGGATTCAAGCCCATGGAGCACAGGAAAATGAGCGCGGGCGCAGAAAAGAATAGAGAAATGTATCTCGCCATGCTGAAGACCGCCGTGGAGGAGGCGCGCATTGGGCTCGGGGAAGGCGGAATCCCCATCGGTGCGGCGCTGTTCGAACGCAATGGGAAACTGAGCGGACGCGGCCACAACCGCAGAGTGCAGCAGGGCGATCCTTCCGCGCATGGAGAAACGGATGCTTTTCGAAAGGCCGGCCGGCAGCGGAGTTACCGCGACAAGATCATGGTGACGACGCTGGCGCCGTGCTGGTATTGCAGCGGGCTGATTCGCCAGTTTGGGATTGGCACTGTAGTAGTCGGCGAGTCCGTGAATTTCCGCGGGGGGATCGATTGGCTGGTCGAAAACGGAATCGATGTCATCGACCTTCAATCCGAGGAGTGCGTTCGAATGCTCGCGAAATACATTGCAGACCATCCTGAGATTTGGAAGGAAGATATCGGTGTGGACTGAAGGCACAATACAGTGCCGTCAGGAAAATTTATGCACGGAGAATTGCCTGAATATTTCAATGTGGCCGCTCATTTTCTGGAAACGCCGGCAGTACTTCACCCTGAACGCCTCGCCATCGTCGGCGAGCCGCGCGAAGTAACCTACGGCGAACTTTCCGCGCTCGCCAATCGCGCAGGAAACGCGCTGCGTTCGAATGGCGTTTCCCGGGGCGATCGCGTTCTGATTGTGCTCCCCGATTCGGCGGAGTTCGTGGCCGCTTTTTTTGGCGCGGCAAAAATCGGGGCGGTGGCTGTGCCCGTGAATCCCTTCGCGCGATCCGCCGATTACTTTCATTACCTCGAGAATAGCGAGCCACGGACGGCGATTATTCATTCGAACGCACTCGCCGAATTTTTGCCGGCATCGGGCGTGCGCCCGCAAATGCCGATTGTCATTGTCGGCGAGGAAAAAATCAATTCGACCGCGGTGTCCTTCGCAAAGTGGAATTCATGGACAGCGGCGGCCAGCGAACAACTTGCGGCGGAGAATACTTCGCCTCAAGATCCGGCATTTATGCTTTACACATCGGGGAGCGGCGGCACGCCAAAAGCCGCCGTTCATCATCACGCGGACATGGCAGTTGCGAGCGTGAACTTCGCGCAAGGCATCCTTGAACTGCGGGCTGAAGACGTCACGTTTTCCGCGTCGAAACTTTTCTTTGCCTACGGTTTGGGAAACGGAATGTATTTTCCGCTCTCGGTGGGGGCCCGGACGACTCTAAATCCCGAAAAAACAAAAGTAGAGCGAGTCATTGAGATTGTTGCGCGGGACCGCCCCACACTCTTTTTTGCGGTGCCCACTCTCTATGCCGCGATTCTGCAGGAAGCGAATGGTGGGCGCTCCGCCATCGATTTTTCTTCAGTGCGCAAGTGCGTATCCGCCGGTGAAACGCTGCCGGCGGAAATCTTCAACGCGTGGAAACGGCAGTTCGGAATCGAAATCCTCGACGGAATTGGCTCGACGGAGATGCTGCATATTTTCATTTCGAGCGTTCCCGGAAAATGCAAGCCCGGCAGTTGCGGTTTTCCCGTGCCGGGCTACGAAGTGAAGATCGTGGATGACCAAGGAGAATTGCTGCGTGACGGCGAGATCGGCAATCTCTGGGTGCGCGGCGCGAGTGCGTTTGCGGAGTATTGGCGGATCCCCGAATTGACGGCGCGCACGAAACACGGGGATTGGGTAGCGACCGGCGACAAATTCTTTTGCGATTCGCACGGCTACTACCACTACTGTGGGCGCGCGGACGACATGTTGAAAGTCGCGGGCATGTGGGTTTCCCCGGTGGAGGTGGAAAACACTCTGCTCGGGCATCCGCGCGTCGCCGAAGCCGCCGTGGTTGGCGCGACCGATGAGCGGGGCTTAGCATATTCCGTGGCCCACGTCGTGCTGCGCGGGAATGTACACGGCTCGGAGGGACTCGCCGCAGAAATTTGCGCACATGTTGGGGCAAGACTTGTGTCGTACAAAGTGCCGCGCGAAGTGCGATTCTGCAGTGAACTTCCGAAAACGGTGACGGGAAAAATTCAGCGCTTCAAGCTGCGCGGAAACGCGCGTGAATAGTGAGAGAGTTTGATCAGACGGGATCATTGTAGGTGTCGTAAGAAGAAGCAATGGCGCGAACTTCCGCGAGCGTCTGGTCGCGCAGAAGTTTACCGTCTTCGAGAATCGTTTCGAGGGCATTGTTGGACGGGATGGGAGCGCCTTCAACGACTTCGACGGTGGCGAAATCCTTGCCGTTTTGAATGAGATTGAAGCGGCCTCCCTTGCTGACTTTGCTGGGATCGGTCTTCGGATTTTTGTAGACGTTGTGCCATTGGCCGTTGCGGTCGATGGCGGAGCATTTCAACGCGAATTTCAGTGTGTCGCGATTCACTTGTTGCAATAGCGCGCCGCCCATGCCGTAGCTCCAGATGTCCTGTGACCAGCCTTTGCGGGTGAGCTGCGCGGTAATGTTCTGAATGGTGTAGAAGTTGACGCCGTCGCCCTGGATGAAGCGCACGCACGGAACGGTGGTCTTCCAGCCTTTGCGGTTTACTTCGTAGCCGAATTTCTCGCTGACAATTTTGAAGAGTTCCTCGAGGACGGTAACGGCTTCGCCGGAATCAGGGCGGATCACCACGGTGCCTTTTCTTTGAAGGACTTTGTCGCGCAGCGCGCCTCCCCATAGATTGCGGACGGCGTTGTAAATGTCATAGGAGTCGCTGACGCAGGCGACCAGTCCTTCGGGGCAGTTTTCGAGGATGTTGGCGTAAGCGTTCAGCTCGTGCGCTTCGCCCCACGCGGTGATGGTGGAGTGCTCGGAAGCAGGAATGCTGTAGGCCGCGCATTCCGTAGGATCTGTCGCGGAGAGATCCGCCGAATAGAATTGATTGAGAAGCTGAATGGCGGCAAGCGTGTCCGTTCCGAGAAAATTCAGCAGATGCGCGGCGCCGCCAATGGCGGCGGATTCCTTGGAGGAGACGCCGCGGAAACCGAAGTCGTGCAGCTTGAAAGGGAGTAGCGAAGGATCGCCGGTGCGCATGAGGGCTTTGCCGATGACCTGCTTGATCGCGCGAGAGAGCGTGGCAACGGTGATGGGATACCAGACCTGGACGAGAAGTGTTTCGGCCCAATTGGTGAGCCAGTAGAACTCGGGGTCGGTGTTTTCGATGGTGATGAGCGCGTTGTGAGTCTTGACGACGGTGCCTTCCTTGACGGCGCGAATGCGGAGCGGCAGGCGGCCGGCGTGTTTGGCATAGAGAGATTTGAAACCTTCGTAGTTGAAAGTCTTGGGATGGCCAGAGAAATGAGCGTGGGCGATGCGGCGGGCTTCTTCGACATCATCGAGCGTGAAGACCTGGCCTGCGAAATTGGATTTGATGATGTATTGCAGCATGGCCAGCATGGTCTCTGTGAACATGCCGCCGCGGGATTCGAGGTAAGAATAAATGTGGCGCGTGTCCGGGGGATATTGCCACCAGTGAGTGAGCTTGTAGGAGTCCGTGTTGAGGATGGGATTCAGGCGAAGCGACTGCATGGGTCTCCTTGGGGTTGCAGGCACGCTCGAGGCAGGGGTCGAGTCCTGCCCGCAGTGGGCAGGATAGCAGAGGGCGGGGACAGTTGAATGGAAGGTCTTCAATGAGTGCGAAAGATGTTGAAAGGATGCGGTTTGCCGATTCACAGACGCAATATCCGCACCTTGAAAACCGCAAGGCGCGGGCGCACCCCCGCTCACCGGTGCAAGATGATCTCGCTTCCGTTCTTGGCGATTAGGTCAGAAAAGCCACGGGGGAAAACTTCAAATGTGAGCGCGATATGACCCGTTTTCGATTGCGACTCCCGCGTTCGACCAATATTCACCGCCTCCATTTCATTTCCGGGTACGATTAGCGCCCGAACGTGGCCTGGGAGGTGCTTCGCGAGGAGATCGAGAAAGTGTGCTTCAGTTGCGTGCCAACCGATCAAGAGTAGTCTGTCGGTTCTCTTAAGATGCTCGCAGAGAAATGGTGGCCCGTTTGCCTTCTGCATTCTTTTAGATTATGTGACTGCTGCTCTGGCACGCGATTGAAAAACCCAGTTTTTCCAATACGGAACAGATTTCGCGCGCGGTCAAGCGTGGGAGCTTGGGCATCAGACAGCAATTTCAACAGTGGAAAGACTCACGGAAACTTGGGGAATCTCTTCGCCATCGGCCAGGCGGTCTACTAGGTGCAGTTTGATGGCATCCTTAATGTTTTCGATGGCCTCTTCGTACGTGTCGCCTTGGCTTAGCAGCCCTGAGGCGCAGGGCAGGAAACGAAAAAACCATCAGCGTCCGCTTCGATGACGATGGGAAGAGTAATGTTCCTCATGACTTCAACCATTATAGGTCGGTCTTGGAACGCCGCAAACCATCATTCGTAGCAGGGCGCGAAAAGGGTCGCTCGACTCACAGGAGAAAGTTAACAGACCTAGGTGCTAAACCGGTACCTGGGCCAAGCGGCGATTTGTAGATGAGCTTCCTTCCAGTCAGTCATCATACTTTGTAATGAAAAGTACTTGACAATGCCAACTGAAAGGGATAGGTTTGGGTTGCGGCGAGAGGGTCGAGGTACAACTCACTATGTTGAAACGGATTGGCGCGATCATTGCGATTTTTGTGTGTACTGCGGTTGCCTGGGCCATTCTGGGATCCACCGTTTTTTACAGGACCTATAACGCGGAGTCAGGGCTTTCCGGGCGCGTGGCTTCGACATGGGGAGCGCCGCAAGCGCAGGCGCCGCCCGCGATCGCTCGCGAATGGCAAGAGGAAAAAACCGTCGAGGTGGAAGAGAAGGGAAAGAAAACCACGCGCATGGAGAAGCAGACCCACTCGGAGCCGGTGAAGATTGATGCGAGCCGCGTTGCGGCAACACTGCACATTGATTACCGGCAAAAAGGGCTGCTGTGGTTCAGCACGTACAAGGTGGATTTCGATGGAGCTTACACATTCCAGAATCCCACTTCGCGGGAAGAGGAGTTCGTGTTTCAACTGCAGTTTCCCGCGCAGCAGGCGGTGTACGACAACGTGCAACTGCTTCTGGACGACAAGCCACTGGCGGTCACCTTCAGCGGATCGCAGGCCCTGGCGTGGATGCGCCTGGCGGCCGGCGCGAAGTCCGTGCTGCACACGGCCTATCACTCGCAGGGGCTCGACAACTGGCGATACACATTTTCGCGCGCGAACGCAGAGCGTTCGACTGCACACGAAAAGGCGGACGGGGACGGCAAGGAAATTTCGCAGGCGCGCGACTTCCACCTGCTGGTGAAAACGGATTTTTCCGGTTTCGATTTCCCGGACAATTCGCTTTCGCCGACCGAAAAACGGCAGACGGCGAACGGCTGGGAGCTGGAGTGGAATTATCAGAGTCTGGTATCCGGATTCGACATCGCCTTGAAGATGCCGCAGAAGCTGCAACCCGGTCCGCTGGCGGGACGAATCAGCTATTTCGGCCCCGTGTCGCTGTTCTTCTTTTTCTTCCTGGTATTCATTTTATCCGCGCTGCGCGGCAACCATCTGCACCCGATGAACTATTTTTTCCTGGCATGCGCGTTCTTTGCGTTTCATCTGCTGCTGGCGTATCTGGCGGATCATATTTCGATTCATCTGGCGTTTGTGATTTCGTCGGTCGTTTCGATTGCGCTGGTCGTCAGTTACTTGCGGCTGGTGGTGGATTTGCGATTTGCGGTGATGGATGCGGGACTGACGCAACTGATTTACCTGGTGTTGTTTTCTTACGCGTTTTTCTTTGAAGGATTCACAGGATTGGCAGTGACGATTGGAGCGATCCTCACGCTGTTTGTGGTGATGCAGATGACGGGCCGAATTCGCTGGGAAGAGAAGTTCAGCGCATCCTTGCCGCGCCAGAGTGCATTACCGGCGTGATGCAAAGATGCAACAGCCGCCCAGATCAAAGGGAAAGGTTGATAGTTGAAAGTCGAAGAAAAGGACCTAGAAAAATCTAACGCAGAGACGCGGAGCGCGCAGAGGGAACGCAGAGAAGAGGAAGACGGAGAAGAATGGCTGGGGCGGTGACCCGCCCTGCAAACCGCACCTGGGCAACTCTTAGGAAACCGCGAGGATGAGCAGGGTGACGTCATCGTGCCAGTTGGAGCGATTGAAATCCGCCAAAGCATCGAGGATCTTATTCTTGATTTCGTGGGGAGTTGAAGTGCGATGAGCTTGCAAGAGCTCGAGGAGGCGCTGCTCGCCGAATTCTTCTTTGGCAGTATTGCTTGCTTCCGTTACGCCGTCGGTGAAAAGAATGAGGCGATCGCCAGGTTGCAAATGAATGACGCTTGACGCAAACGTTTGATAGCTGAAGAGGCCGAGGACGCCGCCACCTTCCTTTAAGCGGTGATGCGATCCATCGCGATGCAGGACTATCGGCGGACTGTGGCCGGCGTTCGCGTATCTTAACCGGCGGGCGAGGCCGTCCAACTGGGCGTAGAAAAAGGTAACGAAGCGATCCCCCTCCATATTGCGGTGAAGCAGAGAATTCAGGCGGAGGCAAAGCTCGTTTGGCGGAAAAGACGGCGCGGCTAATCCGCGGACGGCGGCTTGAAGGTTGGACATCAAGAGCGCGGCGGAGAATCCTTTGCCCGCAACGTCGGCAATACAAAGTCCCAGGGAATCGGTGTCAAAAGGAAGGACATCGAAATAGTCGCCACCGACAACGCGGGCAGACTGCCACGCGGTGGCGATCTCGTACCCGGGGAATTGCGGGATTTCTTTGGGGAGTAATCCCTGTTGGATCGAACGCGCCTCGGAATTTTCCTGCTCCTGCTCGTGGAGCTGCAGGGCTAGCTCTCCGTAATATAGAAATTGCACGCCCACTCCTGACATCCCGTTTGCAAACCCATTCGGGTCCACGTGGGCGACCCGGCCCGTGAAGCGCCGCGCGCTGACCCCGTTCCCGGTAATCTCATTTGGCATTTGAAGAAGGACTTGAACGAGCTGTCCCTGGGAGAGTGGAAGATCGGTTGTAAAGTAAACGCCGCGGGTTGAGATGTTCATGGTTTCAACCGTCCGCGCAACCTGAGAGGACGCCTTAATGGGTAGAAGCTGCAATGGAACATTCAGGATGAAGCGGCGCGCGATTCGACGCTCGGATACCGACATGTCTTTGTTTCCTTCGGACCTGGGAGGGACAAGCCGGTGTGGAAATTAGGAGGGCTACAGTGAGTTTGCCGAATGGGGTGAAGAAGGTCAAGCCCATTTTTGATCGGAGCAGGGAACTTGCGGGTGGTGTTCGCCGATTCGAAACTTCGAAATCTAGCCGAATGCGCGAAGCCTTTTCATCAAGCCAGCGAGACGCGGGCGATCTTCCTCGTACACGGCCGTGAATTGCAGCCCCAAGCCACGGCCGGGCTCGACGTGCCGCACAACAGCTTCGGCCCTGATCTGACCTTCTTCGACAAGAAAATGAACATTGGTCTTCGCGCCCACGGACTTTGTCTTTCGTGTCTGGACAAACAGACCGCCCGAGCTTAGATCCCGGACTCGCGAAGTATCGTCATATCCCAGAGAACTCCAGTACACATAGACGTGCCCTGGCGTCGCGACACGAGAGCTGAACCTTCTAGAATGGGGAGTTTGCTGTTGCATGATGACTCACCATATCGGAATTTTCGTCCTTTGGTTTGGCTACAGGACGGCCCACACCAGCGGTCGCTTTTGGCAGAGCGGTTCCGCTAAGCCCGGCTAAAGTGTAAAAGTGTGTTGCGCACGAGTCTGTTCACTTTTGCACACTGAGCGTAAATCACCGGCGATATCCAGAAGCTCGCCGATGTGGGCCGTGAAGATTGCCGGAGAGAAAGCGGTCCTCGCTTTGCCCGAAATGACGGCTCGGTTCTTGGTTCCTCAGGAGTTCCAGGTGACGCGGGACAACTGTTTCTTGCGCGATTCCCACTCGGCGCCGGAGAGGAGGCGCGGGGCGACATCGATCAGGCGTGGAGTGAGTTTGAAGACGCCCGCGGCGGTCCATGGCCGGCCGTCACGGGTACGATACTCGCGGACGTTCAGGGCATCCGCCATACTGGTAAAAGAGATGTCCTGGACAATCATTTCGGCCAGAAATCTGAGAGTTTGCATTTCCAGAGTGTCGTCTTCCAGATGACGGCAGTCGGAGGCGATCCGAAGGCCAAAAGGGATTTCCTCGGAGGCGGGCGGAGCTTCCCGCTCCTCGGGCTGGGCTGAAGACTCCACCTCGCGTTCCCATTCCAGGGCGACCAGGCTCCAACCCGCATCGTGCATCTTCGATAGGTAAACGGAAGTCGGCAGGATGCTGACTTTCTCTCGCATGCGATCGATTTTTTTCACGGAAGCCTCCCAAAGGAGCGTTTCTTCAGATGCAGAAGACGAAATTACCCGGAGCGATTCAGGGCAATCTTCATGCCGTAGGCGGCAAGTGCAGAAGCCATAGAATCGAAAAGACTTCTGAGAAAAGGCAGAGCATCGGCCGGTTTGCCTGCGTCCGCTGGCGGGACGAAAGTGTCGCGTTGCCGGACACTTTGCACCGCAGGGAAAGGGTCCGGCGCCTGATAAGGTAGAATCACAAAGCAGATATTCCTGGGAGGGGACGATGGCGAAAAAACCGACTGTCGATGAGGCGAGGTTGATACTCGAACTCTACGACCTGAGGCGCGAACCGGAATTGCGCAAGGCGCGGCAATGGTGGCTGACGACGTTTTGGCCGAAGGACGCCGATGAATTCATGAAAGTGGCGATGGACTTTGGCTCGCAAGAAAACAACTGGCTGCGGCAGGCGGGCAGCTACTGGGGAATTGCGACGTCGTTTGTCTTGAATGGTGTTGTGAGTGAAAAACTGTTCTTTGAACCGGCATTTTGCGGTGAACTATACTTCATGTTTGCGAAAGTGCGACCTTTTCTCAAAGAGCTGCGTGAGAAAGCGAAAAACCCTGATCTGTTTCTATTGTCGGAAAAGGCCATCCTGGGATCGAAATTGGGGCGAGCGCAATTCGCAAAGGTTGAACCACGCGTGGCGATGATGCGGCAACAGCGATGAAATCGCAAGACGGTGCGGCAGCGCGAAGGCGGCAGATGTCCTTCGCACTCATGTGTATGGCGGCGACGGCGGTGCTACTTCCCGCCGGAGCGATGGCGAAAGATACGGGAGCTTGCACCCCGGGAACAACACTGCGACTGAGCGCGCCCGAGTCAAGCCAGGGAAGTTTGCTGCTGATCGAAGTGAAAAGCGCGAAGCCATTGGTGGAAGTGCAGGGAGATTGGGACCGGCGAAGTGTCCCGTTCTGGCGGGAGGTGGCAAGTGAAGCCCAGCGAAAAGGCTTGGTGGGCGTTGACCTCGAAAAGGAGCCCGGGGAATACGAGTTGAAGGTCACGGGAGAAATGGCGGGCGGCGGGAAAATTAGCTGCATGGCGAGAGTGACGGTGAGGAAAGGCCGGTTCGCGACGGAGAAATTGCAGGTAGGGAAACAGTTCGTCGAGCCCAGCCCGGAACAAATCAAGCGTGCGGACGAAGAGCGCCAGAAGTTGCGCGATATTTTTGACCACGTGACGCCGGAGCGCTTGTGGGATGGGAAGTTTCGAATACCGCTGGATGGCGTGACAACGGGTTCGAATTTTGGGAGACGGCGGATTCTGAATGGGAATCCCGGGTCACCACATGGCGGGATGGATTTACCTGGCGCAACTGGGACCCCAGTACATGCAGCGCAACGCGGCCGGGTGGTGCTGGCAGAGGAGTTGTTCTTTGCCGGGAATACCGTCGTAGTGGATCACGGTCTGGGAATTTACACCCTCTATGGCCACCTCTCCGAGATCGATGCGAAGGTGGGAGACGCTTTGGAAGCCGGCACCGTGCTGGGAAAAGTCGGAGCCACGGGGCGCGTCACCGGGCCACACCTACATTGGGGACTAACGGTGGAAAGAGCGCGGGTGAACCCGCTGCAACTCGTAACGTTGTTGGGAAACTCATCCGGGAATGCGGCCAGGTAAGAGTCTTCGAAGCCCCCGAAAAAACGAAAGCGCCCGCCGAGACACTCGACCGCTACAGGCAGGTGCTACGAACTGCACAGGCGGCCGAGAACCGCCGCTCGTGGAGGCGAAAATGGGCGAACCGGCTGGCACTGGAGATTGCATGGAGATACTTGCAGGCCCTCGAAAGGGGGGAGACGGGGGCCGCACCCAAGGAGGTTCTTACTCCCGATGTAGGCTTAGAGGAATTCCCGAACCTTCTGACACCCCTCGGCAAGAAGTGCGACCTGGCTACGGCCCTGGAGGGGGCGGAACGGGGCGAAAAGGTCATGTCGCGCCAGATGTTTAAGATAAAGCAAGAGATAGCTGACCACGACCGGATAGCGGTGGAAGTTGAGTGGGTCGGAACTTTTGCTGGTACCCCTTGGATCCATTCCGGCTGGAGGCAGATGAAGGCCTTTTTTGCCGTGTTTCTGGAGTTCCAAGAAGGGAAGATTATCAAGTAGAGAGGAATTACGACTGTTTCGAGGCCTGCCAGCAAACGGGACGGGAAAATGGGGGTTCTAGTCCGAGGGTACTGTTACCGAACCCGCTTTTGTGGTACCGTTCCGCCATTGTCTTGGAAGAAGCAAGCAACCATTATTTGGGTGTGTGGGCAAGGTTCGTGCTATTCACCTCTAGTGTGCTGTTTTGTCGCTTTAGCACCCTGCTGACACGATACGTTAGGCGTAAACCCGTCGATTGAAGTTGGCCGAAAACGCCGTGGACTCATAAATCAGATTTGAGGTCGAAGCCGAAATGTCCCTGCTTCACTTTCGTTGCAAAGAACGCCGCCGCACACTGCGGGTCGCCTTAACGGTGCCGTTGACCGTCCGCGGAAAGACAGACACTGGCGAGAAGTTCTCCGCACAGACCCATTCGCGGTCGGTGAACCGGCACGGGGCTCTGTTTCAACTTGAAGAGCTCGTATTGGTGGGACAAACGGTGATGCTGTTGAATGATAACACCTCGCAGTCGATGGAATGCCGCGTTGTCTCCATCCACAGGGCTCGCGACGGCAAGCAGTATATCGGAGTGGAGTTCAACTCGCCCGAAACGAACTTTTGGCAGATGCAGTTCCCGATTCCGGGCGCAAAACCGCTGCGCCGCATGGCTCCCAGCAAGGTTTCCGCCTAGAGCAGGGAAAGGCATTGCTGCTCCTCGTTTCAATTCCTCGCTAGTGTCGGGTCCCACAGATACCTGTGAATCGTCTGAATATCGCGTTGAGAAGTTGCCGCTGGCCCCGTTGCGGTGATCAATGATGATCTTGACCATCTGCCCGGAGTTCTTCACCGGCAGAGTGCGCAGCCGCACGGCGTCGAGCAGTTGAAAGATTGCCGTATTCGCGCCGATACCGAGCGCCAGAGACAAAATCGCCGTTGCCGCAAAAGCGGGGTTGAACCGGAGGAGACGCAAACCGAACTTTAGATCCTGCCAGTGCGTTTCGACCAATGACTCCCAGCTCACCGCGCGGACCTGTTCTTTCACGTCTCCGCTCCGCCCATCTCGATGCGCGCGGCCCATCGCTTCTTCGCGGCTCATTCCGCGGCTCATTCCGCGGCTCATCTTCTAGTTCACGGAAGCATCCAGATACTCGCGCAGTTCCTCATCCATGTCGCGCTCGACCTCTTCCTTGCGAAACAATCCAGCGTAAGCCGCCCGCCAGATTCCGCAGAAAAGACATCGCCGGCCTCCTACGATTCCGCCTCGAGAATTCGCGCAATGGCGGCCGATTGCCTCGCCCATTCGCGCGTCTCGCCCTTGAGTTGTTTGCGTCCAAGCGCCGTCAAGACGTAATACTTCGCGCGCCGGTTGTTCTCCGTGTCCCGCCATTCGCTCTTGAGCCAGCCGGCCCGCTCCAGCCTGCGAAATGCGGGAAACAGCGATCCCGGATGCACCGGGAAGACGCCCTTGCTGATTTGCTCGATACGCATCGATATCCCGTAGCCGTGCATCGCTTCCAGCTCCAGCGTTTTCAGGTTGAGCATGTCCAGCGTGCCCTGGACCAGGCCGCTCGCTTTGTGCGCCATGAAACGCGCTCCTCTCGACTGTCAAGAGGAAGATGATATCGTTACCCTAGATTGTCAAAGTGGAGGAGATGGAAGGACGGACGCGGCGCGATTCCATTCGTTCCGCGGTACGATCTGCCAATGGTAAACAGAGTGAAAAGGATCGGTCTGATTTCGGATACCCACGGCTTGCTGCGCAAGGAAGCGGTGAAAGCATTGCGCGGTTCGGAGCTGATCATCCATGCGGGGGACGTGGGGAAGCCGGAGATTCTGGAGGAGCTGAGAAAGATCGCGCCGGTTGTGGCGGTGCGCGGAAACGTGGATACGGAGCAGTGGGCGAAGGCGTTGCCGGAGACAGCCGTGGTGGAGGCAGGTGCGGCAATGATCTACGTCGTGCACGACGTGAACGCCCTGGATTTGAATCCTGCCGCATCCGGCTTTCACATCGTCGTCAGTGGTCATTCCCACAAACCGGGGAAGACCGAACGCGATGGCGTGCTGTACATAAATCCAGGAAGCGCCGGACCAAGGAGATTTCAGCTGCCTGTCACGGTGGCACATCTGAGCTTGGAACGAATGCCCTGCCGCTTGGAATTCGTGGATCTCGAAGAAACCCGGTAACCACAACGACGGGAGGAGCGGGACTTCGCATACTCATCGCCGGCATTCCCTCTCGACAAGCTTCGCCGGCGCCACCTTCCGCGGCTTCTAACGCTGAACAGTAGCCCACGCGAGGCCGTCGACGCCCGGAGTGAGGTCGATCGACTGCTGCATTTTCCAGGAGCGCATGTCGAGCACGGCGATTTTCCCGGCGCCGGTGCCGCTGATGTAGGCGATTTCCCCGCCCGGTCGAACCAGGATTTCCGAAGATCCACTAGGAACCTCCAGAGACTGGGCCACCTTCTGTGTCTGCAAGTCAACGGCGAAGAGACGATTGGCAACCATGCTGACCGCCAGCAGCCAGCGCCCATCGGGAGTCGGCGCCGACGCATACGCCACATTCGGCAATTCGATCCAGTTCGTGATCTTGTTCGTGGCCGTGTCGATGACGGCGATGCGGGGCGCATCCTGGTCGTGAGTGAAGACGCGGAGGCCATCGGGTGAAATGGAAATGCGCTGGACACTCTTTGCCACGGGGATGGCGGTGACGAGATTGCGCTTGGCCAGATCGAGCACGCTCACGCTGCCGGCGCTGACGTTGGCCGTGTAACCGCGGCGGCCGTCTCGCGAAAGAACCAGCATGTGGGATTGCGGTTCGCCCGTGGGAATTTCCGCGAGGACCTTGCGCGTGGATGGATCGATCACATCGACGGCGTCCGCAAGCTCGGCGGTGACGTAGAGCAGACCGTCGGGCCCAAATTCGGCGCGATGCGGGCGGAGCGGTTTGCCCAGATCGATCGTGGCAGCGAGTTTGCGTTCCTGCAGATCGATGACGTCGATCGTGCTGCCGTCCGTCCCGGGCTTTCCGACGCCCGAGTTTCCATAGATCGGAACGTAAGCGAAGCGGCTGTCTTTCGATACGATGACTTCATGGCCGTTCACCCCTACTGCAATTTTTGCGAGTTCGCGGCGATTGTCAGGATCGACCACCAGTAGGGTGTGCTCCTTCTGATTCGCCACGACCAGCAGACCGCCTGCCGGCGGCGCTGACTTTGCGTTCCGCAGCACCGCTGAAGTGACGAGCATCATGGCAACAAGGAGCAATAACAGGCGTGCGATCATAGACCACCTCAACGGAGCACCTTTCTCGTTCGAATGCACGGAAACTCAGCGGAGTATATCTTTTCCGGAAGTCAGCGGCTACGCCCAGGTTTTTTCTTCGCCCGTTTTTTGCTTCGGGCCTTGCGTGCCGCGGGCTTTGCGCTGGAGACCGCCTCGCGGGTTTTCTTCGGAAGCCTCGCAAATACCATGTCATAAGAATCGCGCAGCAAGCGCGCGAGTTCGTCATCCGGCAGAGCGTCCCAGGCTTGCAGCGCGACCCATTGCGCTCGCGCCAGGTAAGGTGCAGGAATGACGCTGGGCCGCTCCGTGAGTTCTGCAAAATGTTCCGGTGAGGCCTTGAACGAGAGACACACTGGAGCCGGCTCCAGCGGCGTCGCGACGAACATCTTCCCGCCGACTTTGAACAGCAGGTCGCTGCCCCACTGGATCTGTTCCGTGGCGCCCGGAAAGGAAAGGCATAGCTCGCGCAGCCAATCGACGTTCATGAGCGAGATTCTAGGACAAAGAGAGGGCTCGCCTCAATGGAAGAGACGACCTCCCCAGTGAAGCCGCTGCCTGGTCATCCTTCCCAGGCAATCTCCTTCACTGGGCCGATAACAAAGATATAGGAAAGAGCAGCCAGCAGTGCAACGACCGCCATAATGACGAAGGCGACGAAGAATCGTCCGGTGTAATCGATGACGAATCCCGTCACTGCCGGCGCGGTGACACCGGCAAGATTTCCGACGAAATTCTGCAAGCCCGTCCATCGGCCCGCCATTCTCGGCCCGGCCAGAGTTTGTGTGATTGCCCAGATATTCGATCCGCACATGCCGCCGGCCGCGAAGGCCAGTAGAAGTAGAATCACGGAAACCGTGGGACCGGTGAGGGCGCAGCCAAGGAGAAGTAGCCCGGCACTCCCCGCTCCCGCACCCGCAAAAGTTTTGCGAACGATAGTCGGCGTTCCACCTGCAGCGATCCACCGGTCGGAGATCCAGCCGAAAAGCACCGCGGCAGCCGCATAGCACAAGTATCCTAGGCCGCCAATCTTCGCCATCGTGCCCATCGACAGGTGCCGCTCACGCACCAGATAAAACGGTAGCCAGGTGATCTCGAAGTACAGCACGTAGTTTGCGCCAAACAGGCCCCCGCAGGTCCCCCACATCGATCGTTGCTTCAGGATTTCGAGAAATCCTGCGTCGCTTTCGCCCATGGAGGAGACGGCCGTGCTTCCTCGCGGCATCCACGCGAACCAAGGAATCAGCCAGGCCATGCTAACGACGCCAAGAACGATGAAGAAGGGGCGCCAGCCATATCGCGCCATGAGCGTGCCCCCAAAAAACGTGCCCAGGGCCGGGCCGCAGCCAACTCCGGCAGCGATGAGTGCGTTTGCGAATCCGCGGCCAACTTCCGGTACGTGCCGCACCAGCGTCCTCGCGTAGCAGG
>QHZB01000261.1:0-9180 GCA_003224525.1 Acidobacteriota bacterium
GACCTTTTACAATGAAGCCGTTCTAAAACCGCTATTGATATCTTCAACGGATGATCTTGAGGGATTCGAACGGGCCGTGCAGCAAGTACTTTCAGACCCGCAAGGATGGCGCGAGTTGATCCAGGCTAGGGTGCGCCCACGATTGGAAGAAATGATGGCCCCGGAGAACTGGTGGAGCCGATTTCAGCGCGTTGTCGGTCTTTGAGGCCGGCGCGGTTTGCCGGGGTCGATGATGTGCTTCGCGTAGTTTCATTGAAGACCCGCACATGGGAGGCCGATCTATGAATGACCCCAGGGCGCGTTGCAGGTGGTCCTGCGCAAATTAGAGTTGAAATGATTCCATAGACATCCTTCGCGCGTCAGGATTTTGTGGCGAGTCGGTTTACAGAATGTGTGCTGATGCGTTCGAAGATTTCGTGCAAGTAAGCAAACAGATCGATGTCGAACTGCTTGCGCCAGGTAACGAAGCTGGCCCGGATTGTCGCATCTAGCCTCGATGCTTATTCTTTCCTTGCCAGTCTCGAAATGGCGTTCAGGGTGAAGTTCTCTGCAAACCGGGGAATGCATAATCCCAGTCTGATTCCTGAAAAGACCTTGTCTGCGTGCCGTGCACCAGCTAGGTCACGCGATATCTGGACGCTTCACTCTTGGGCTAGCGGTTACGGCTTTAAGGCAATCCGACCAGTGTAATCGATTCGATTTAGGAGAATAGGGATGCGATGCTGCACGAAATACTCGTCGCAGGCTTGCCGAGACCCTTTCCAGTGGCCGTAGTCGTCGATAAGGATTACACCCCTCTGGGATAGGCGCGGGAAAAGGTGAACGAGTTCGTGCTTTGTCGATTCATACCAGTCGGTATCAAGTCGCAGCAGAGAGATAAAATCCGGGGCAGAACTGGGTATGGTGTCCTCCACCTTACCCTGAATGAAATGGACCCTCTCTTTTGGGTAGCCTGTTTCATAGAGCACTTTTCTGACGCTTACCATGGGTGCGTCGGCGCACCTAAAGTCAGGGTTCTCCATCATAAGTTTGGAGGCTTGCTTGCCGGAGTAATCAATGTCTCTCGAAGTTGGCTCAGACATGCCCTCAAAGGTATCGAAAAGGTACAAATCACGCTTAACATCGTGCTCCTGGAGAAGCGTCCTAGCGATTGCCGCCATGCTGCCCCCCTTCCACACTCCACATTCAACTATAGCTCCCATGATGGCATTTGTGCTCACGTACCGAACCGCTTGAATGAGAGCGTAAATTCTCTCAGGGCTAGTCATGCTCCAGGGGCGGACTTGTCGAATAATCTCGATCTCATCAGTGTGGAAGTCGGGAGGGTATACCTCTTCTTGTTCTTCACGAGAAAAACGGACGATGTCGAAGCCGAACACCCTCAAGGATTTGTGTATTGAGGTCTTAATCATGGCTCTTCTCAGCTCAATCATTCTCTCCCTTTTCAGCCCGATTGACTAGAAGTTACCTAGTTCCATTGACGTCCTCGGTACGTCAGGAATTTGGATAGAGGGACAAGGAAGAAGTTAGCCGAGATACGACTAGGCGAGCACTTGGAATTGCGCAGCGTGCTGCTACGCCTTCCGCGATCTTCACACTCGGAGCCCAACCCAACAGTGTTTCCGCCTTCCGGATATCGCTTACATAAATTTTCTGATCTCCTGGACGAAATTCGGCGAAATTCATCGCAGGCAGCTCGCCGACGAGGGGTCGCAAAACATCCCGAAACTCGGTCCAAATGGTAATTGTGTTGGTGCATCCCCCACCCACATTAAATACTTCACCAGCTATCCGATCGATATTTTTGTAGGCGCGAAGCATAAGTTCTACAAGTTCGTCCACGTAGAGTAAATCGCGCACTTGTTTTCCGTCGCCATAGATTGTTAACTGCCCACCGCGAATTCCAGTAATACAAAAATGCGCTACCCAGCCTTGGTCTTCATTACCAAACTGGTGTGGCCCGTAGATGCAGGACATACGGAAGACGATACTAGGCAAACCATAAATGCGGTGATAATCACGTACGTATTGATCCGCTGCGCCCTTTGAACACCCGTAAGGCGAGTGGAAGTCGAGCGGGCAAGCCTCCGACACACCTTCGGGAAGATTCTCGAACTCGTATCGGGAAGAACACTCCACAACACCCAAATGTTCGAGACCGCCATATACTTTATTCGTTGATGTATAAAGTACGACAGGCATTGGTTCTTGGCGCCGGGCCGCTTCCAAGACGTTCAAAGTCCCTTGTGCATTTATCGAAAAATCCTCTCTCGGATTTGAGACCGACGTGGTCACCGCCACCTGTGCTGCGAGATGGAATACTGCATCTACATTTTGTATTGCTGTCAGAACAGCATCGAAATCACGTATGTCACCTTGAACAAACTGCAACTCTTTGCCGTGTGTCGCTTTAAGCCAATCGAGATTATGTTGAACACCCGCGCGGCTAAGATTGTCGAAAAGAATAACTTCATTGCCATCGGACAACAGCCGATGGGAGAGATTTGTCCCAATGAAACCGATTCCACCCGTTACCAAGGCTCGCATGAAAGCTCCTCCCTAACCCCAAACGGATACCCATCTTGACACTCAGAACAAGCCACGACCTAGAACATGGCGGATAGTCTTGAGCACCATCGGGAGTCCCCTATAGTAAGCCCTTGGACTTGCATTCCGCAATTTGGTAAATTCCTCTAACGTGGCATCGAGAAGCTGATATCGATAATAATACTCAAGATAAGTCAAGTAGACATCTGCAGCCGGCCAGCTTCGCGCGGGCGAAAAGAACTGACGGGGATTCTCTTCAAGCACGCTTGTCATCTTGTCTGAACAACACTGGAACGTGAAATTGCTGAGCGTCAATTCTTGACCAGCGCGAGAAATTTCGGAAGCCTCTTTTTCGTGGCGGAGATAATAGTCAACGAGATCGGGAATTTCCTCCTCGTTGCGCCACCCTACGAAATGCGTGCCCTCACAGAAACCCCACTCAGTTAGCTCTGTGGGTATCCCAGTGATCAGAAGAGCTCCACCGGCCATTCCTTCATAACAACGCATGTTCGCCTCTGAAGGAAAATCGTCCCGGCTGACATTCACTACAATTTTACACTGGCGGTAGACTTCGGCGAGCTGCTCTTTGGTGTATCTTTTCCGGAAGTCATTCATTTTAAATCGAGTCGCAAGCGGCTCAATGATTCTTCGCCGCCTAGCGTAGTGACCGTAGCCGAACTCACCAATCCACCCTAAGTCTAATGGGCGAGCTGTCTTGGAGTCGCCCCTAGTAAATAAGTTTAGATCAACGGCGTGGGGAAGGGCGAATACCTTTGGGTGACCAGCCGCTTGGTACAGAGGCACGAATGACTTATGCCACACAAATACGTAGTCGAATAACATTGACCATCTGATACGCGAGGCAGTCCACCCAAATGAATCGATGTCCAAAGATACTGTAGGCACGGGAGCAAGAGTAAGATCACTCGGTAGGCCAGGTGTATGGACGACGTGGGCAAATGCGTCCGGAACTTGGTCGTGACTCCGTGCGATCTCGAGCAGCCGAAGGACGCTGATATTGGGCCTGAACAGATCTAAATCGAAATGAATTGCAGATCCAGGAGCAAGGGTATCGGAGAGATATTTCTCGGTCACATGTCGGCGTGAGGCATTATAACTGAAAGCAATCTTCACAGGCTCGACCCGACAGGATTTGCCGGATCTCGTGGACAAAAATGTAAATGATCGGTTTCTCTCATGGTTGATAGCAGCTCTATTTAACCTTGTGTCCTTCCTCAAAATCTATCAGAATCTGTGCCGGTTCCGGAAGTCCCATAGACATTCATCAACTGCAAACAATAAAATCACCAATGCGCATAGGGGAGAAGTTTCTTGAACTTGATTTTGGCTGGGCGAAACCACGCTCTGTTCAGGATCGCTGAACCACTACCAGCGAATCCACCTCATGAACAATTCTCCATCCTGAGAGAGTCCGCGAGCGAAAAAGTCTATCTACAACTCTGACTGGGCCCCAATTTGGTTGGGGCCACCCCCCCTGAAATATCGCTGCATCGTGGAAAGCGACTACCCCACCTGGGATCACGTATTGATGCCAGTCATCCCAATCCCTTTGAACTTCCGTTTCAGAGTGATCACCATCTAGAAATAAAAAGTCTATTTGATCGACCCAGGCCTTTACCGCCTCGAAGCTAAATTTGTTTATCCAAACAACGCGCCCATTATTAATAGCGTTTACTGCCCGGTGTGCTAAGCGTTTCATGGCGTTAAGGCGTTGCACGCGACTGAGATGGAACGGATCAATCAGCCAAAGGCTTCCCTCCGGCGACATCGCCCCGCGGAGCGTGACAGCGGAGGCACCCTCTGCAACACCAATCTCGACCAATCTCGACCTTCCGGTTGCCCATTCCCTCAAAGCAGCGTCTTCTGCATCGGTATGCTGTCCCAAGATAGGCCTAAGGCCCATCAAAGCAAAAACAGGATGGCGGAGCAGCGAATGTGTTCGCCTCTCCGGTGTCGCGTCCTGTCTCACCAGAGTGGGCTTATCAAACATAGGTTCCCTGATTCAACTTAGTTAACCAAGCCACCCCTGTGGCAACACAAGCTGCACTCATTTTACAGAACTATTTGACGGGATGGAAACGAATAGCGGATCATATCAAACACGAACATATACAAAGATAAAGATAAAGATAAAGATAAAAAGGATGCCGAAGGAAAAGCGTAAGACGCTCTTGGACGCGAAGCCTAGATGATTGCTGAATCCGATAATCCGCTTTTGGTGGAAATTCCTATCATCAGAATCGCACCGCCACATGGCTGGTTTGATTTCAACCTCCGCGGACTGTGGCAATACCGGGAATTGCTGTACTTTTTCGTGTGGCGGGACATTAAGATTCGCTATAAGCAAACAGTCGTTGGTGCAGCTTGGGCGGTCTTCCAGCCGTTGATGACCATGGCGGTTTTCAGCCTCTTCTTTGGCAAGTTGGCAAAGATTCCGTCGAATGGGTTACCCTACCCGGTTTTTTACTTTAGTGCGCTGCTACCTTGGACGTATTTTTCTGGCGCACTTCAGAATGCAACGAGCGTCGTTGTTGAGCAGCAACGCGTAATTACCAAAGTTTATTTTCCTCGGCTGGTGTTACCATTATCGGCGGTAGTCGCCGGTTTAATTGATTTTTCTATTGGATTCGTCGTTTTCCTGGTCATGATGGCCTACTATCGCATCGTGCCTAGCCTTCCGATATTCTTCTTTCCTCTCTTTTTGTTCATGGCCGTCCTTACAGCACTTGGCGTCGGGCTATTTCTATCCGCCTTGAATGCCATCTATCGCGATGTGCGATACGTGCTCCCCTTCCTCGTTCAGTTCTGGATGTTCGCCTCCCCCGTGGCCTACCCGAGTAGCCTTGTCCCGCAACGTTGGCGTTGGCTGTATGAACTCAATCCGATGGCTGGAGTTATTGACGGATTTCGTTGGTCGCTTACTGGAAAAGGACAACCCCCTGGGATTTTGCTGGCGGTTTCTGCGTCCATGGTGGTGCTACTGGTTGCGGCAGGAACCGTTTATTTTCAGAAGATGGAAGGAACAATTGCGGACGTGGTTTAAAAGATGAGTAATATCGTCATTCGCGCGGAGGACCTAAGCAAACGATATAGCATTGGGGAACGGGAGCTCTACCTGGCATTACGCGACGTCCTAACGCGCGCCTTTTCCATTCCATCACGACTACTTAGATCGCGAGCACCTTCTTTCCCTAATGGGGATCGTTCGCACATCTGGGCGTTGAAGGACGTTTCATTCGAGATTTCCCAAGGTGAAGTTGTGGGAATGATCGGACGTAATGGCGCGGGGCCGAAATCCGGGGGCGCATGGGAACCCTACTAGAGGTAGGAACTGGCTTTCACCCTGAACTCACGGGACGAGAAAATACATTTTTGAGTGGCGCCATTCTTGGCATGAGTAAGACAGAGATTCACAGGAAGTTCGATGAAATCGTAGCTTTCGCAGAAGTCGAAAAATTTATTGACACCCCTCTAAAACATTACAGCAGTGGTATGCAAATGCGGCTTGCGTTTGCGGTTGCGGCACACGTGGAGCCAGAAATCCTTCTCATCGACGAAGTATTATCTGTTGGGGACCTTGAGTTTCAGAAGAAGTGCCTCGGCAAAATGGGTGAGGTTGCCAAAGGTGGCCGCACTATTATCTTTGTCAGCCACCAGATGAATCAGATTCGGCGGCTGTGTGACCGGGTACTGTGGATTGATGCGGGGCAACTTCGTTGTCAGGGTCTGACAAGCGAGATATCGACTCAGTACGAAGCGACGAGCTCCGGGCGACTTAGTTTGCAGGAAGGCCGGGACAATTCCGGTGTGAAAGTCTATCATGAGAATTGGGAAATCTTGGAATCTCCCGGAGGATCACCGAATATTTTTGATTCTTTCGGGCCAATAGCCGTCGGATTCACCGTAAACGTGATGCAGCCTCTTCGGAACGTGCAGCACGGGCTGCTCCTCTATAGCGCGGATCGACAATTACTTTGGGGTTCTGAGATCAATGGATTGCAACTCCTGGCGGGTAGGCAGGTGTTCGTACACAGACTCCCGACGCTGCCTTTGCGCCCTGGCGCCTATACTTGGCGTGTGAATCTATACGATGATGACGGGCTAATTGACGATTGGGAATGCCTTCCTGAGTTGGTAGTGGCGACGAAACCTGTAACCCACTCCAAGACGAGTGGGCTGGTATCTTGAATATGGCGTCCTCCTTCTCGGTGACTCCTCTTGAGGATGGCAGGTGAGTGCAGAACCCAGTAGCCGTCCGGCGAACGCATCGCTACTTCAGCTGTTGCCCACGTCAGGGGCCTATCGTCTGTGATGTCCCCGAGGACGGGGAACTCAAGTGTTGATTGGACATCGTGGAAACGTTGCGAGATGCATTTATGGCAAACAGGTTTATTTAACTCTTGTAAAGCAATCCATGTTGTCAGGGAAAAACGAGTGTGCCGGAATGTATCTAAAACCGTTAGAGCTCACCAGCCTTGTGAGCCGAGGATAATCAACGATCGTTGGATGAAACTCAATAATGATAGCGTCCGTGCGTGCCAGCCACTCAGGAGGGCCGTCGAATAGTTCTTGTTCACCGCCTTCAATATCGATCTTAATCAAAGCAAACCTTGTCACCGCAAACTTCTGGATAATTGTGTCCACGCTAATCATTGGAACCAACGAGCCGTTTTCCGACAATCTTCCCAGGTTGGAGAGTTCGCTAAATTCGAATCGAGCCACCGCTTCCTTTGGTCCGATGGCCGCTTCTAAAACTTGGCCAGCGATCCCGTTCAGTTCGAGGTTCTGGCGCACGAGTGCAGCATTGTACGGATCCGGCTCTACCGCGATCACTTGCGTGAACGAATAACTTTTGGCCAGCCATAGGCTCGCCATGCCTATATTTGCTCCGAGATCTAGAAGGACACCGGACGGATCTTCAAAAGGCAGGCGATAGGCTTCTTGAAGCCATATTTCTCGAATGCTGTGAAGATCGCCCTTATTCAGACGGTAGCGAATCTTGATGTCCCCGCGAAGACGGACCTCTCGCACGCGGTTGCGCTGAACCCCAGGAACTAGGCCAATGAGTCTTGAAAGCGCAAAGTCCCTGCTTAATCGAAAACGAGACCGCGCATCAGCAGCAACCCTCACACTCGCTCGCAAGTCACTCACGAACGTGTTCAAAACGGTCATGAATCTAGTCGGTGGCATCTGGCTGATCCGTGACAGGCAGTTTGTAACTTTCTCTTGACGGTAACACGACTACACAGGAGTTAGCCAACTTTTCATATTTCCCCTCACTTGGCCGCCCGTCGGAACTTCTCAAGCAAGTCGCGAGAGAGTCAGTTATAATTTCTGCTCGAACACGTTCTTTGTTAGAAATCCCTTGGAAGTCACCGACTGTATGATCACAGCGATCATGAGGTGAAAAGGCCTGATGCATACCACTCTGGCTAAATATTGTAAGTATGATTTCGTTGAAGCGTTTTCGTAGCTTTCTCCGAAAGACCCCTGCCGAAAGGCGCCAACTGCTCGGTTCATGACGAGGATGTGGTTCGCGAAGTTCTCGTACGCTCCGCATAGAGTGCAGTTACAATAAGTGTAGGTCCAACAGAACGCGTAAAGTTCTGGTGGTCATATTTTCCAGCAAACTTCAGTGCTGATGGGAGCATGTTTGATTATTGGGGAGATGACGTCGGCGAACTCCGCTTCCTCTGGACATATCTGAGCCCGGAATGACATTTGTAGACATCGGAGCTTTTCATGGAATCTATTCGGTAATTGCGGCAACGAGATTAGGTGATGGGAGTCGCGTGGTCGCGTTTGAACCATCTCAGCGTGAACGCCGACGGTTGCAACTTCATCTCCGGTGCAACGGCATCAAGTCAGTTGTTGTTGAACCTTATACTGCCGCTGCAAGGGGGGAGAAACCACACTGACAGTGGTTGGCGACGGATATCAGACCATGAATAGCCTTCGCACTCCTTCGGTTGATCTTCGGTTGATCACCATGTGCAACAGCAACAAGTCGTGGTTCAAACGGTAGCTCTCGACGAATACTTATATTATACCGAAATCATATTGAAAACGTTGATCTCATGAAAGTTGATGCGGAAGGCGGTGAAATCCAGATCTTCAATGGTGCCAAAGCACCTTTGAGCAGTTTACGCCCTTACGCCCTCTCATAATCTGCGAGTTGCTCGATAAAGTTACGAGTCCGTGGGGATATCCGGCTGGCGAGATTGTAGAGCGGCTGCATGCTTATGACTATGGATGGTTTGAAATCCTTCCGGACGGAACTCTGCTCCCGCATCATCCAAGGAACGAATACCCAGAAGGAAGGAACTTTCTTGCCGTTCCCCATGAGAAGCAGAAGGACCTGCAATAAACCCATTTTTTTTTGAGTTTCGTGCTTGAGATCATTTCAGGCCAACGCGGTTCGCCTCTCAAAAATGGTTTATGTATCGAGATTTTGTCAGCCGATTGAATGTGGGCAGGCACCCTTGTATCTCGTAAGGCACCGCAGTCACAAGCAAGTTCTGTAGCCAGATAATGAGCGAGTGGCTGGTTAACGCCGAAACCGGAGTGCGCCGTGAAAAGGCGCTGATCCTCAGCGGGAGAGAAATTCCGCCC
>QHZB01000261.1:9405-12433 GCA_003224525.1 Acidobacteriota bacterium
GACACCATGCAGAATTTCTCGATACGCTCGTTCATGCGTCGAGCAAAAGCGGCCTCGGGGGCGGCTGTGATTCCGAGTCTTTTCGCCGCAGGGAACGAATACCGTAGCTCCTGTGGACCGAGCTTCGCCGTAGGCGATGCAGCGGGTCATGGTTTCATCTGTATGGGTGGTCCTATGTAATTCAAGAAAGTGGGGCTACCGTAAAAGATTGTCGGTCCTTGCGTACTTGTAAATTCACCCCACTGGAAAGCCGCTTTTGCTTGAGCGTAAGTGGCTGGTGCTCCCATGCTCTCGATGACGGCCGATAACCCTCCAGGGATACTGGCTGGGTCAACAAGACTAAGGCCATCGTTCCAGCCGCAGTTGCGGATAGTCATTGACGTATGCGGCGTTTGATTGAGAACTAAATGGACGTTCCGTACGGTTTCGGCCATGCGGATGCTGTCGAGGATGATGTTCGATACGCCGTATGGCCCACCGCTTACGGTCAGCCAAGGATGGTTGTTGAGATTTTCAGAGAGTATATCCTCGAAGCGATATCCATCCATGAGTGGGATTCCGGGCTTTTCAATGATGGTTGCGGATGTTAGGTAGCCACCACGCACTGTGACATAGCCAAAGTTTTCAATGGAAAGCGCTGGCCCATTCCCTGTAGAAGCAATCGAGGAATCGAGAATGCGGAGGTTGAAACCAGCGGAAATGTCTCCTTTGGAAGAATCGATCACAAATGGCCGGACACTTCCACTTATCTCGCAATGCAGAAATTTTATATTAATGCAGCCGCGTCCGTTGTTGTCATGCATATGCACGACAGGCTGCTGTGAGTACTGTTCTTGGATGTTGATGCCTTCAAAGTAGGCTTCACTCACGCCATTCAAGTCAACAAAAGGCCCAATGTTAGTTGGTTTCTGCCATCGGAACCATTTCACGGAAGGCCCGTATGCGAAAAGCGATCCGCCACCTCCGAAGTTGCTGGTGCGTCCAACGTAGGCATTGAAACTGCCTATGTTTATGTGATTCGCGTATAGCCCGTTATCAAATAGGGAGTAGAGCCATCCCCCGCTGACGCTTGGAAATGTGATTGTGTCCACTTTGCAAGGGTGCAGCGATGGAGGAAAGTATATCGGTCCCGGACTTCCGCCTGCTTGAAGCATGGCCGCAGCATCATTGATGGTCTTTTGAACGGCAGCCGTGTCGTCGGTCACACCATTGCAGACTGCTCCGCCATAAGTTTTGACATCGAACTTATAGCCTTGCTGTGCTCGAAGCGTTCCAGCGGCCAACAAGAAGAGCATGGGACCGCAGAGAAGAAGAAATCGTTTCATTGTTTTCAAGCTGCCTCTGCTAAAATTACGGAACCATGAAACCTTTTGTTTTCTCCGCTTGGCGCGAAAAATGGCTTGGGTACAAATTGGCCCACCCCACGTCTTTTCTCCGAAAAGTAAATGGCCTTATCCACATCGGCGCTAACATCGGCCAGGAACGCGCTATTTACGCCGAATATGATTTGCGCGTGGTTTGGGTCGAGCCTATTCCTGATGTCTTTGAACAGCTTCGCGAGAATCTGAAGCCATTCCCGAAGCAACGCGCGTATCGGTATCTTCTCGCTGCTGATGATGGCCTGGAATATACGTTCCATATTGCGGACAATGGCGGACTTTCTTCCTCGATTCTTCAACTTGGGAAGCACCGCGAGATGTGGCCTGAGGTCGCCTACGCGGGGGAAACCCAGATTCGCGGCACTACGTTCGCCGCATTCATTGAAAAAGAACAGATCAAATTGTCCGACTATCAGGGTCTCGTGCTCGACACTCAAGGAACGGAGTTGATGATTCTGAAAGGGGCTAGCGATTTCCTGCCTTGTTTCCGGTTTATTCAGGTGGAGGTAGCCGATTGTGAGTTCTATGTTGGATGCTGCCAGCTTCCAGAAATGAATGACTTCATGCGGAAGCAAGGCTTCCGTGAACGCGGGCGAAAGAGATTCGGATTTCTCCGTGGTGTCGGTTCTTACTACGACGTGACCTATGAACGAAATCATGGATTCAAAACCGATTGTAGAACATAGCTAATCGCTAAGTTCGTTGGCGGGGTCGCACAAGCGGAAAGAGCGCCCACATCGTACTTGACGGTCATCGTGTTACCGCTTGCGAAACGTTGTTGATTCCCGTCCTCGTATTGTACCGTTGACTTCCATGCGTTCTTGGCGGTAGTTAGCGTCATGGTAGTCGACTGTACCCCATCACTGATTGTGATTATCGGAGCCGTGGAGCCGTCGTGCAAGTAGTCGCTGCGAACGAAGATGCCGAGATGTTCAGAATTTGATAGTTCTGGTCGAGCAAATTATTGCATAGCGTATAGGTCGTCGCATTCACGATTGGGATAGTCAAGTGGCAGGTGTTCGGCGTGTGCGTGACGGTTGTTTTAGGAACGATACCGCCACTGAATCCGAGCGTTGCATAGTTCGCTGCCGTCACGAGTGGGCTAGGCTGGCTAGGCGGTGCCCCAGGGCAATTGCGAATCGTATTTCCGTCGAGGTCTACGAACGTCGCTGAAGCCTTCGGTGTAGAAGGTTGAATTGGCGACTTGGCGAGCATGCAGGCCCTAACGTGAGTGAACGGTGACCAGGCCTCGAAAAGCGTAATGCAGGGGCCGACCCGCCTCCGATTCGGGGAAGGCCGAGGACGATGGAATCGTATGAGCGAACAAGTTTCCATCGGACCTGCCGGGGTATTGGCGACGGCATGCAGATCTCGAACCGATATTCGAGGCCGACCTGCAGCCAGAACAATATGCCTCTCGGCCAGACCGCAGGGCGTTGGATGCCGTGAGGCGGATCCACACGTATGCATCACCACCTGCCTAGCGGACTAAACGTTTGCACAGATCGCTCATGCCATCTACAAGGTAGCTGCCGCAACAGAAATCAATCCTCGGATTGAGTCCGAAGCCCAGGCTCTTTTTCCAAGTCTTCAAATCCGAACACGCGATGGCTCAAACAGACTGCCGGCACTTGCCGACCAAGCGGCAA
>QHZB01000261.1:12452-13801 GCA_003224525.1 Acidobacteriota bacterium
ATTCTGACACTGCCAACTGAGAACATCTCGTATCCCATTTCCGCCAAATCGTCCAGCACACAACTCGGATCACCACCCTCCGAGCGTATCATCTCGTTGTGAAGCTCAAGGAACAACAGCGGGGCCAAACGAGTCAGCGTTCTCTTTGCGCCACGTACGACCGCTGCCTCATATCCCTCCACATCGATTTTGATGTGTGTCGGTGGGCCGAACTGATCGGCCAACTGGTCTATCGTGACAGCCCTGGTTTTCGTCAGGTCGCCACTCGATCGCCCGCGAGCAATACGCATGTAACCATCGGAGAATACACCGGAACTGAGCATCTCCACCTCGCCGACGGCATCGCTGACACATGCTTCGACAATTCGAATATGTTTGTCAAATCCGTTGAGTCGAGTTTGCAACCTTATGAGCTGGGCAGCGATGGGAGAAGGGTCAACAGCGACTGCAGTGCCGCCAAAGTGTGCCGCGACGAAGCTGAAAGCGCCATAGCTCGCACCGATGTCGAAGAGACACATCGAACGGTCGCAATAGCCAACAAAGTTGTTAAATTCCGCGCTCTGCTCGGGATCAGTTAGCTGGCAACGCAGAAATGTCTTATAAACCCGCGGATGGCATACGAGAGGCCAGCCGGGCAGGAGAGTAAGTTCTTTTGTGGCTCCAACAGAGAAGCAAAGCGAATCCCACAACCATTCAATTGACTTCGAAGGAGAGCGAAGCCAATTCCGCGCGCGCCTCGGCACAATGGTCTTTATTATTTTCTCGGTTCGCTGAGATAACAACCGGCAACCTCAGATAAACACAGGCACGCTCCACTGCACTGCCGACTAACGCAGCCGAATTGATTCTACCCGTTCCCCTCTCAAGTCTTCAACTCTCGCGCTTGCATTGCCGTCAACTGCCGCCATCTGGTTCTTCGCAATGAGCTCTCGGTCACGATTTACAGCGCATTCTTTCATATCGCCTTCTTAAAAACCTTGCGAACGGTACCCTCGACCTCGACGCGCCGGCTGTCTTCCTGTGCCGAGGTAATCTGTGCAAATGAGATTCGCCTTGCGGGCGGCAGAGGAACATGGCCTCTTACGGTGAATCGCGGGCTGCGACCTGAAGAGCGAAATCTGGCGCCTCGGTCACGCTTTCTACTTCGACTGGTTCTCCCGTATTCAATGGCACTTTACAATTTCAAAATTGACCCAGATACCGCTTGCGGAGTTCTGAACAAACAAGTCGGGCTCTTCAGCGTGGCAGTAGATAATCACGGCTCTCAGCCGTACCTCGTAGTTCTTCTTAGCTCCTTGGTGAAAGGCAAAGCAGCCACTCATTTCTCTATGTGCTGGCTAATGAGAGTG
>QHZB01000095.1 GCA_003224525.1 Acidobacteriota bacterium
GTTTGTCCGCCTCAGCGATGACCGCGGCGGTCGGTGAAATTTGGATGCGATTGATGCGGTCCGTTAGTTGCACCTGGGCTCCTTGAATGAGGTTCACAGTTTGCAGTGGACAGTTCACAGTCAAGAAATGCGAAGAAACTCGAGGTGCTTCGCCCGCTTCGCGAGCACTACCCTCAACTGAGAACTGACCACTGAATACTGAAGACCAAGAAATACGGGAAATGTCTCCAGTCCAAAACCCACTACAAAACTTTTGCGCGCAGTCGCAGCTCCACTGTAGGCGGCACAAGATCGCTCAAAGGCCCGCCATGTTGGGCGATTTCGCGCACCAGCTTCGAGCTCAAGTAGCTGTACGGCTCGCCCGGCAGCATGAACACTGTCTCGAGCCGCGGCTCGAGCTTGCGGTTCATCAGCGCCATCTGCAATTCATATTCGTAGTCGGAGACGGCGCGAATGCCGCGAAGGACCACGCCCGCGCCCCGCTTCCGCGCATAGTTGATGAGCAGGCCTTCGAACACGTCCACTTCCACATCGGGCCATTTTCCCGTGACCTCGCGCAACATTTCCACGCGTTCGGGAACCGTGAACAGCGGCTGCTTCTCCGTATTCCGCAATACGGCCACGATTAAGAGATCGAACATTTTCTCGCCGCGCTCGATGAGGTCGAGGTGTCCGTTGGTGACGGGGTCAAACGAACCGGGGTAGATGGCAATCGAAGTTTTCATCGTGGAATCATCGGCGCCGAACGTCTCGGCTTATTCTAACTCAGGCGGGGAAAACCACAGCTTCGAAACTTAAAGACAGGCCAGAGTGGATTCTTTCGGCGGCGGAAGGAATCCGCTTCGCAGGATGCGGAAGATATGACAGTATGCGGAAGCTGGTGCTACAGAGCAGTCATCAGAGATTGCGACCCTGCGTGGGAGGATTTTCCGGACGATGGCTCAGAATGCGCGGTTGCGAGGCCCTGGCATACTTGTTTTTTGCGTTTTGATGTACCCGGCGATGATTACAGCTCAACAGCCTGCATTGCATCTAATGCCGCTTCCCGCCAGTGCGCAGTCCGGGGCGGGGAGCCTGGAGGTGGACTCGTCGTTTTCGGTGGCGTTCGTCGGCCATACCGAGCCGCGGCTGGAACGTTCCGGCGAGAGATTCTTGCTGCAACTCGCGCGTCAAACGGGTCTCGCGCTCGCCCTCAAACCGGCCAAGACGGCAAGAGCCACGCTCGTGATTCAGGCCGATCACGCGAGCAAGGAAATTCAGGAAGTCGGCGAGGACGAGAGCTATGTTCTGGAAGTGACGGCCACGGGTGCAAAGCTTATCGCGCCAACGACGCTCGGCGCGATGCACGGACTCCAGACCTTTCTTCAACTGGTGGATGTCTCTCCTGGCGGATTTGCCACGCCCGCGGTCACGATTCATGACCAGCCGCGCTTCCCGTGGCGCGGTTTGATGATCGATTCCGCCCGCCACTTTATCCCGCTCGACATCATCCGCCGGAATATTGACGGCATGGAAGCCGTGAAGATGAATGTTTTCCACTGGCATCTCTCGGAGAACCAGGGCTTCCGCGTCGAGAGCAAGAAATTTCCGAAGCTTCACGAGTTGGGTTCCGATGCCCTTTACTACACGCAGGATGAGATCCGCGATCTGATCGCGTACGCGAGGGATCGCGGAATTCGCGTCGTGCCGGAATTCGATATGCCGGGGCATAGCACCGCGTGGTTTGTGGGGCATCCGGAGCTCGCTAGCGGAAAAGGACCGTACGAAATCGAACGGAAGTGGGGAGTCTTCGATCCGGCGATGGACCCGACGAACGAGAAAGTCTACAAGTTTCTCGATGACTTGATCGGCGAGATGGCCAGGATTTTTCCGGACCATTATTTTCACATTGGCGGCGACGAGGTGAACGGCAAAGAGTGGGACGCCAATCCGAAGATTCAGGCGTTCATGAAGGTGCAGGGGATCAAGAACAACGAAGCGCTGCAGGCGTATTTCAGCGGGCGCGTGCAGAAGCTGGTGACCAAACACGGGAAAGCGGTGGTTGGCTGGGATGAAGTGCTGGTGCCCGGGGTGCCCAAGGATATTGTGATTCAATCGTGGCGCGGGCAAGCATCGCTGGCGCAAGCGGCAAAGCAAGGCTATCGCGGAATTTTGTCGAACGGGTATTACTTGGATTTGGGATGGTCCGCGGCTCGGCATTATGCGGTGGATCCGATGAGCGGAGAAGCGGCAAATCTCTCCGCAGAGGAGAAGCAGCGAATTCTGGGTGGTGAATCGTGCATGTGGGCTGAGTACGTCAGCCCGGAAAATGTGGATTCACGCATCTGGCCGAGGAATGCCGCGATTGCGGAGCGCCTGTGGTCTCCGCAGGAAGTCCGCGATCCCGCCTCCATGTATGCGCGGTTGGATTTTGTTAGCGCCCGCTTGGAATGGCTGGGACTCACGCACCGGACCGCTTCGCGCCACATGCTGCAGCGCCTCGCGGGCTCATCGTCGCCGGTAGAATTTGCCGCGCTGCGCACTCTTGCCGATCTCATCGAACCGGTGAAGGACTACACGCGCGGACAGACGGCTCCGGCGGAACCGACCAACGCCACGCCGATGAATCGCGTGGTGGATGCGGTTCCGCTGGAGAGCGATGCGGGACGGCGCTTTAACGACATGGTCGATCAGTTTCTCGCAGCTGCATGCCACGATCCGGCGGCGGAGGCAGGGCTACGCGCACAACTCACGACTTGGCGCGACAATGACGCAATACTTCAGCCGCTCGCGCAGCGCTCTTTCCTGGTGAAAGAGGTAGCAGCCACTTCTCAGGATCTCTCCGCGCTTGGGGCCGCGGGGCTCGCCGCCCTCGAGGCCATCGCCAAGGGGCAGCCGGCTCCCGACGCGTGGAAAGCGCGGCACCTCGCCATCCTGGAACAAGTGAAGAAGCCGAAGACGCAGTTGCTGCTGATTCCGGCGCCGGCGGTACAGAAACTGATCGAGGCTGCGACCGCGGGTGGCACCTGCTCCGCCGCCAAGCCCTAGCCCGAATTGCGCCGATGTACAGACTTTTTACTTCGCTTCTGCCGGCTGGTTGTGGCAGACGCCGCTGCCGGAATCACGAAATGACTTGCCCTCTTCAGGAATGAATTCCCAAGCGTATTTCCCGGGGAAAAGTGTGAGCTTCAGCACGCCGTACGTACCCCAGTCCCGAATTTCGCTGTTCGGAGTGGCGAAGCCGAGGAGATCGTGGCTGCGTCCTCCAGTCCCGGCGACGATTTCGCGGATCCCGTGCACGGGATCGGGATCACCCTCAGGGTCCTGCATCGCGAAGCGTTCGTAGGAATGTTCGTGTCCAGCAAGAACCAAGTCGGCGTGGGCGGCGTACAGATCTTCCCAGAGTTGCTTCAGCTCGGGATGTACGGCGTGTTTCTTGAAGAAACCGCTGCTGAAGAGCGCGTGGTGGCCATACGCGAGCACGCACGCGTTAGGGTGCTTCGCAAGATCCTCTTTCAGCCAGGTCTCCTGCGGTGAGCCCTGGTCACAACCTCCGAGACCCTGCGCGCTGCAGTTGGTGTTCATAACGACGATGTGCCACTCGCCGAGATCGAAGCTGTAGTAGCCTTTGCCTGCGGGCCCTGCTTGCGCCCCCCAATACTGGAAATAGCCCGAAGCCGTAGGCTCTTCATATTCATGATTTCCCAAAGCAGGCTTTGTCCGTTCTTTGAAGCGGCCCCACGCCGGGTCATAGCAATTCTTGAAGTCTTCCGCGCTCCCCTTTTCGTAGGCCAGGTCTCCTGCGGCAAAAACCGTCCCAGGAATTTGCTCGATCAATTTGGCTGTCGCCCGGGCGCCTTCCGGATTCTTGCAACTGGCGATGTCGCCTGCACCGACGAGAACAAAAGCTCGCTCGGGCGACTGCTTTTTGGGCGCTTTGTTACGAGCCCGCGGGGGTCTATCGGTTGGCCGGGGCGATTGTGTTTGCGCTCGGGCATATGCTGGGACCATGAGCATCAGCGGAACCAAGCTCAGCACCAATTGAAAAGCCAACTTTTTGCGTCTCCCGATGTATCCGAGCATCCCTTTCCTCCATCGAAAGTCTAGGCTACCATGCTGCAGCGGTAAACTTAGCGAATCGCGTTTCATCATGAAATCTCTGCCCTTCACTACAGCAAGAGACTGTTGGCCGAAATTCGCTAGCAAAGAAGACCGATTTAGTCTTACTGTAAGTTGAACGAAATACAGAGGTTGCTTTGATGTCCAGGAAATCTTGGGGTTGACTTGAGGATGCCTCTAGGGATATACTTCATGTGCGACCGAATCAGTCGTATATTCCGGAGCGTCCAGAAGGTTTCTCGAACGATGTTCAAGCTTTCCAAAAAAGCCGACTACGGGCTGATCGCCGTTAAGCACTTGGCGATGCATAGCCAGCAGCACGCTTGTAGCGCCAACGAGATCGCCGAGGAGTACGGCATCTCCGCAACACTCATGGCCAAGGTGCTGCAGAAACTCGCGCATCGTTTTCTGGTTATCGCGAAACACGGCTCCAGCGGCGGGTATCAGCTGGCCAAGGAACCCTCGCAGATCAGCGCGCTGGACGTAATCTCTGCGATTGACGGTCCCGTGCTGATCACTTCGTGCGTGACGAGCCACGGGAATTGCGATGCCACGGAGCGGTGTTCTGTCAAAGAGCCGTTGCGCCGCGTCAACGAAAGTATTTTGAACGTGCTGAGCGCCGTCACCATTTCGCAAATGAGCGAAGACCCGCACGAGCCCGCGCTCATTGCGTTGTCAGGCGCTTCGCGGCCGCTCGTAAGCACGACTTAGGAGAATAGGAAATTATGACTGTAAAGCTGCCGATCTACATGGACAATCACGCAACCACGCAGGTCGATCCGCGCGTCGTCGAAGCGATGCTGCCGTATTTCACTGAGAAATTTGGCAACGCCGCGAGCCGCAATCACTCCTTCGGCTGGGCCGGAGAAGAAGCCGTGGAAACCGCGCGCCAGCAGATCGCTTCGCTGATCAACGCTACGCCAAAAGAGATCATCTTCACGAGTGGCGCCACCGAATCCGACAACCTGATGATCAAGGGCATCGCGGAGATGTTCCGCGAAAAGGGCAATCACATCATCACTCAGGCCATCGAACACAAGGCCGTGCTGGATACCTGCAAGAACCTGGAGAAGCGCGGCTTTGAAGTGACCTATCTTCCTGTTCAACACGATGGACGCGTAAACATCGAGGACCTGAAGGCGGCGATTAAGCCCACGACGATTCTGATCACCATCATGTACGCCAACAACGAAATTGGCGTGATCAACGCGATCGCGGAAATCGGCAAGATCGCCAAGGAACACGGCATCTTCTTTGCCGTGGACGGCGTACAGGCCGTGGGCAAGATCCCGGTGGACGTCCAGAAGGACAACATCGACATGCTGGCCATCAGCGGCCACAAGATTTACGGACCCAAGGGCGTTGGCGCTCTCTACGTTCGCCGCCGCAATCCCCGCGTTCAGCTTTCCGCCATCATCGACGGCGGTGGGCACGAGCGCGGCATGCGTTCGGGCACCTTGAACGTCCCCGGCATCGTGGGCCTCGGCAAAGCCTGCCAAATCGCTCAGAAAGAGATGCCGGAAGAAGCGGTACGTATGCTCGGCTTGCGCGAGCGTCTCCGAAAGGGCCTGGAAGCCAAGCTGGACGAGGTTTTCATCAACGGCTCGATGGAGCACCGCCTGCCGAACAACCTGAACATGAGCTTTGCCTATGTGGAAGGCGAATCCCTGCTCATGGGTATTAACGATATCGCGGTGTCGAGCGGTTCCGCCTGCACTTCGGCAACCCTTGAGCCCAGCTACGTACTCAAAGCATTAGGCGTCGGCGAAGACCTCGCCCACACCTCGATTCGATTCGGCCTGGGTCGTTTCAATACGCAGGAGGAAGTCGACTACGTCATCGACAAGATGGTGCAGGTCGTCACCAAGTTGCGTGAACTGTCCCCGCTCTATGAAATGGCCAAAGAGGGAATCGATATCTCGAAAATGAAATGGCAGACAGCCTAAAAGGACTGGAAGAGACAACATGGCAAACGAAGGAACAATTCGCATTCATCGCTCCATCGGCGGCACTGGCGCAGCCTTCCGCGTGACGTTTGTGCCCTACGGCGGAGAAGGGGAAGAGGCCGCCGTCGCCGGCGAGCGCTCTTTCCACGAGCTTCAGCAAGTGCGCGCCTTTCTGAAAATGCTCGGGCTCGGCGCGGAGTTCATCAAGGACGCTCTTCGTCAGTTGACCGCGGGCCGCTCGGCTTCCGTGCCGAACGTATCGCTCACGGACAAAGCAGTCAAGAGCGCTGGTTTCGGGAATCTCGTGAACCTGGCAAGGAGCAACGGCTAATGGCATACAGCGATAAAGTAGTCGATCACTACAACAATCCCCGCAACGTCGGCAGCATGCCGAAAGAAGACCCTAACGTCGGCACGGGTCTCGTCGGCGCGCCGGAGTGCGGCGACGTCATGAAGCTGCAGATGAAGATCAATCCGGAGACCCAAGTCATTGAAGAAGCCAAGTTCAAGACCTTTGGCTGCGGATCGGCCATCGCCAGCTCCTCGCTCGCCACCGAATGGGTGAAGGGCAAGACGGTCGAAGAGGCCCTTTCGATCAAGAACACGGACATCGTGCGCGAGCTTTCGCTCCCGCCGGTCAAGATTCATTGTTCCGTGCTCGCGGAGGACGCCATCAAGGCCGCCATCGGCGACTGGAAGAAAAAGCACGGCGTTGAAGTGCCGGTCTCGGAGAAGGCCTCGCACTAATTCTTCGCCGGGTGGCACTTGCTGACGCCTAGAAGTAGGGGCGCAGCATGCTGCGCCCCACTTGGCGCGTTCGATCCTTATGGGTTTTTGGAGTCGTTGAAGATGGCAACAGAAGTCGCAAGTCCCAACATCGCGAAAATCCACCTGACCGAGCGCGCCGCGCGGAAAATCCGCGAGCTGCTCGAAAAGGATGGCGTTTCACCTGAACAGGGCGGCCTGCGCGTCGGCGTGCAGGGCGGTGGCTGCTCCGGTCTCTCTTATGCCATGCGCCTCGACACTAAGGCGCGGGATCGCGACAAGATCTTCGAAGAACACGGCGCGCGCCTCTTCGTGGACCCGAAAAGCTTTCTGTTCCTGAACGGCACGACGCTCGAGTACGAAGAGACGCTGATGCGCCAGGGATTCGTTTTCCAGAATCCCAACGCGGCGCGGAACTGTGGCTGCGGCAGCTCCTTTACGGCCTAGCAGTGTCGAACAATTCCGGCTATTTCGAGCTGTTTGGTTTGCCCCGCAAGCTCTGGATCGAAATGGGCGCTCTTGAGCAAAAGTTTCTGCAGCTGAGCTGGAAGTTCCATCCAGACAATTTCGTTAACGCCAGCGAACACGAGCGTGAGCTCTCTTTGCAGCGCAGCTCGGAATTGAATGACGCGTACCGCGTTCTGCGCGATCCTGTGGCGCGCGTCGAATATCTCCTTGGCATCGAAGGCGCCCGCAAGGAAGGCGAACACAAACAGCAGGCGCCCCCGGAGCTGCTCGAAGAAGTTTTCGAGCTGAACGAGTCCCTCGACGAGCTTCGCGAAGCAAAAGCCTCAGGCGGCGATCTGGCCGCCTTGAAAGCGCGCCTCGAATCCGCCGAGAAAAACTTTCAGCAGAAACTAGACGAAGTGGATGAGCAACTTCAAGCCGCCGCCCGCAAATGGGATACCGCCCTGCAAGGCAATGCCGCCATGAGAAAGAAGATCATGGCGAAATTGAACGATTTGCTAAATCGGCGCTCCTACATCCGGAATCTGGTGACTAACGTCCAAAAGGAGCTTGTGTAGGGGAGGGGCTTGAGCCCCTCCCGGCTTTCATCATGGGCAGAATCGTAGGAATCGATCTCGGCACAACTAACAGCCTCGTCGCATATCTCGACCCGCAGACGAACCAGCCGAAGTGTATTCCCGGTCCTTATGGCAGCACGCTATGTCCTTCGGTAGTTAGCTTGGATGCGGATGGAACCATCGTCGTGGGCCAGGCGGCTCGCAGAAGGCTCCTCACGCAGCCGGAGCGCACCATTTATTCCGTCAAGCGCCTGATGGGACGCGGCCCTGCCGACATTCAGGATGAGCTAAAGCTGTTTCCTTTTCGCATCGATCCATCAAGCAAGAACGTCATCCGCGTGAAGCTTGGCGGCAAACTTTTCACCCCGCCGGAGATTTCCGCTTTCATCCTGCGCGAACTTAAAAATTGGTCCGAAGCGCATTTCGGCGAAACCGTCGACCGCGCCGTCATCACCGTGCCTGCCTATTTCAATGATGCGCAGCGCCAGGCCACCAAGGACGCCGGGAAAATCGCCGGCCTGGAAGTTCTCCGTCTCGTTAACGAGCCCACAGCGGCGGCGCTCGCTTACGGCCTGCACGAGAAGCAGCGCGGTCGTGTTGCGGTCTACGATCTTGGTGGCGGCACGTTCGACATTTCCGTCCTCAAGCTGATTTCCACACTCGAAGGCGATATCTTCCAGGTTCTTTCCACCAATGGAGACACGCACTTGGGTGGCGACGACATCGACAATCTTCTGCAGTCTTTCGTCCACGAACTGATTCTCCAGCACGATGAAATTGACTTTTCGCCGCATGGCGAACTGGCGCAGGAACTTCGCAAAACGCTGATCGATGTAAAGCATCAGCTTTCCGAATCGCAGGCGGCCAAGCTTCGATTCCCGCTGCCGGACGGCAAAGTGTTCGTTCACGAATTCACCCGCGGCGCTCTCGACGCCCTCATTCGCCCCGTGGTTGACCGCACCATGGGGCCCGTCAAGCAAGCGCTCGCGGACGCGCAGCTCAAGCCCGCGGACATGGACGAAGTCGTCCTCGTCGGTGGCGCCACGCGCACGCCGCTGATTCGCCGCACCGTGCAGGAGTTTTTCGATCGCAAGCCGCACACCGAGCTGAATCCCGATGAAGTCGTGGCGCTCGGGGCCGCCGTGCAGGCCAATATCCTCGACCAGGGCGTAAAAAACATGCTGCTACTCGACGTCACACCGCTTTCGCTCGGCATCGAGACCTATGGTGGCGCGGTCGCGAAAATCATTCCGCGCAATTCCACGATTCCCGCGAGCGCGCAGGAACTTTACACCACTGGCGTCGACAATCAGACCGGCATCGACATCCACGTCCTCCAGGGCGAACGCGAACTCGCGAAAGACTGCCGCTCGCTTGCGCGCTTCACGTTGCGAGTGCCGCCCGCGCCGGCAGGATTGCCGCGCATTGAAGTGAAATTCCTGATCGACGCTAACGGCATCCTGCAGGTGGGCGCCAAGGATCTTCGCAGCGGCGAGCAGCATTCCATCGAAGTCCAGCCGAGCTACGGCATCAACGATTCCGAGATCGAGCGCATGCTCGAGGAATCCATCGAATACGCCGAGCAAGATTTTGCCGAGCGCCAGGTCATCGAAGCGCGCACGGAATCGGAAGCGATTCTGGCGGCCACCGCCAAAGCGCTGGCGAACCATCAAGCCGCAGGCTTATCGCCAGAGGAGCGCGCTAAAATTGACGCAAGTGTTGCAACCTTGAAGGAATCCGCGGCTGGCAGCGACTACAAATTAATTCGCAAGCGCAGCGACGAACTGAATCACGCGACCGAGCATCTTGCTGAACTATTGATGAATTCCGCCGTCTCGACGGCGCTCGAAGGCCGCAAGCTGGCCGAAGTCTAGATTTTCTTCCTAGGGGAGCAGCAGCGCTGCGCCCCAATTGGCAACAGCGTTCGGCAATTGGGCGTTCAGCATATCGCCCGCAGGGTTTGAGGGGGGATAATTCATGGGCGGCAGCAACCCATATATCGAAGAAGTCAAATACAAACCCGCCACGAAGAAATTCAAAGTGACATTTCTTCCCAGCGGCAAGACCATCGAGGTTGACCCGGAGAAAATTCCGTACGGACACAACGGCCTCCCTGGCAGCATTCTCGACATTTCCGAAGGCATCAAGGCCGGCCTCGACCATGCCTGCGGCGGCGTTTGCGCCTGCTCCACGTGCCACGTCGTCGTGAGAGAAGGTCTCGAATCCTGCAATGAAGCCACCGACGCCGAGTTCGACGAATTGGACGAAGCGCCCGGGATCACGCCGAAGTCGCGCCTCGGCTGCCAGACTGTGCCCGACGGCACCACCGACATCATCGTCGAAATACCCGACTGGAACAAGAACTACGCCAAGGAACTGGATCATTGAAAGTTGTCAGTGTGCAGTTCTCAGTACTCGGTCTGAAATCTAAAAACTCTTTTCAACTTTCAGTGTTCAGTGCGCAGTCGGAAGTGGAAGAACCTCTTTTGTTTTCTCTTGTGACTGACTACTGATCACTGAAAACTGAAAACATTCTTTCAGGAGTCACACATGCCGCCGACATTCGGTTGGGACAATCTCGATGACATCGCCATCGCCCTCACGGACAAATTTCCGGACACCGATCCGCTCACCGTCCGCTTCACGGACATGCACAAATGGATCACCGAGCTCCCCGGCTTCTCCGGCGATCCGGCGGCCTCGAATGAATCCAAACTCGAAGCCATCCAGATGGCCTGGAACGAGGAATTTCAGGACCGCCAGACTTAGCAATTCGCTCCAGCGACGACTCCCGGCCATCTGTCATCCCGAGCGAAGCGAAGGATCTCAACTGTTGCAATCTGCGAGACGTCGCGCGATACGGCCGGCTTCACCTTGTGAATTGCCCGAATTTTCCTTATTCTAGAAGGGTCCGCATCGCACGACCTGTGGCGCTATGGTGCAACGGTTAGCACGTAGCCCTTTCAAGGCTAAAATACGGGTTCGATTCCCGTTAGCGCTACCAACTAAGGTTAAGTTTTTTCCGTTTTGCCCGGATAACCCGTTGACCAACCGTAACTTCGGGCCATCATCCGCCGCAGGTTTCCAATGGCATATTTCGTGACACCCTTTTTCAAGGAACCCCTTTGAGCTACGCCGAAAAACATCTCATCGCGGGTGAAACCGTCCAGTATGAGACTCGGCTCCACTGGATCGTGATGGCGGGGCATGCGCTGATCGCCGCAGTCCTTGCGCTGGTTGGAGTGAGCCTGCTCATCACGCCGTGGAGGGTTGTATACGGCGGCGAAGCTGCTTCTGGCCCGCTGCGATGGGCGGGCGTCGCTTGCGTGGTGGTAGCAGCGATCTTTTTCGGAATTGGTTTTGTGCGCCGCGGCGCTACGGAGATGGCCGTTACCAATAAAAGAGTCATCGTAAAGTCCGGGCTCGCAAATCGCCGCACTATCGAGCTTCTTTTGTCAAGAATCGAAAGCATTGCCATCGAGGAACCCGCGCTGGGAAGACTGCTGGGCTACGGAACGGTGATCGTGAGGGGCACGGGTGGGACGCCAGAAGTTTTTCCGCAGATTGCCCGGCCCCTGGAATTCAGAGAGCAAGTCCAGCGCCAGATCGCCGGGGAACTAAAATCTCCCTGAGCGGTTTCGTCGTGCTGAGAGGGCGATGGAAATGACATGTACCAGGGAGTAGAATTTAGAAGCACAAGATTTGAAGAGATTAGCAACTCAGCGATAGGGAGAATTTTCGCAATGGCAGATTTGATGCGCACAACTAATCCAGCACTGAATGATAAGGCATTTAAAGGCCAAGTCGCCTACGGCGAGGCGATGACGATGCAAGGCACCGTCAACAAAACCGGCCTGCTCTTGCTCTGCGTCGTGGCCACAGCCGCGTGGACCTGGGGCTTGTCGCACTCCGCAGCACCAGGAGCGGCCATTCCGTGGATGATGGGCGGCCTTTTCGGCGGCTTCATCGTCGCGCTGGTTACCATCTTTAAACAAAATTGGGCTCCGATCACCGCCCCGATTTACGCGCTCCTTGAAGGCCTGGCGCTGGGCGGCATCTCTGCCATGTTCGAGCGCACGTACCCGGGCGTCGCGATGCAGGCCGTCGGCCTGACGTTCGGCACACTTTTCGTAATGCTGCTCGCTTATAAAACCGGAATGATTCGCGCCACACAAGGTTTCAAGCTTGGCGTGATCGCTGCCACCGGCGGCATCGCGCTTCTCTATATCGTGGAGATGATTCTTGGTGGTTTCTTTCGCATTCAGGTGCCGGCGATCAACGGCAGCGGCCTTGTGGGAATCGGCTTCAGCCTCTTTGTGGTCATCATCGCGGCGCTAAATCTAGTGCTCGATTTTGACATGATTGAGCGAGGCGTCCAGGGCGGAGCGCCGAAATACATGGAGTGGTACGGCGCATTCGGCTTGATGGTCACGCTCATCTGGCTCTATCTGGAAATTCTCCGCCTGCTCGGCAAGATGCGCCGCAGATAAGCGAAACCATTGATCAGCGGACAATCCACAATCGAAAAGCCCGTCCTCACAAACCGTTTCGTGGAGGCGCTTGGATACGCGGCGGAGCTGCATCTGCACCAGCGCCGCAAGGGTAAAGGCCAGCCGTATATGGGCCACTTGCTCGGCGTTGCGGCCATCGTCATTCAGCATGGCGGCGGTGAAGATGAAGTCATCGCGGCTCTGCTGCACGACGCCGTCGAAGACCAGGGCGGCCTCCCGCGCCTCGATGAAATCCGCGAAAAATTCGGTGACAGTGTGGCGCGCATCGTCGACGGCTGCACGGATTCTTACGAAGTATCTGGTGAAAAACGGGAATGGGGCGAAAGAAAACGCGCCTACATCGAAAAGGTCGCTCATGAGCCCGAAGATGTCCGGCTCGTTTCCGCCGCGGACAAACTGGCCAACGCCCGCGAAATCCTCTCCGATTATCGCGTGGAAGGCGATGCCGTCTTCGACCGCTTCACCGGCCGCAAGGTCGGCACACTCTGGTATTACCGCACGCTGGTAAATGTATTCCGCAAAGCCGGCTCAAACTCACTCATCGACGAACTCGACCGCGTCGTGACGGAACTCGAATCCCTCGCCAAGTAAGGGCGCAGCATGCTGCGTCCCCACGATTCAAAACGTAAGCCGCAAGCTCGCCGAAACGCTCCGCGGTTCTCCCAGCGCGGTCCCGGAAAACAAGCTCGCAAAATTAATCACGTTGAGCCGGTTGGCTAAGTTCGCCACCTGGATCTGCAGCGTGGCGCTCCTCGCCTCCTTGTGATAGATTTCCGCGCCTGCCGCCACGTCGAACGAAAAATTCGGCCGCACGCGCCTGCGAGCCAGATCCACGCGATCCAAAATCTGTTGTCCGAAAGCCGCCAGCAGGTCACTTACGTTGGCGTTGCCAATATCCGCCGGCAACCCGCTGCCATACTGCGTGCCCATCGCCAGCCAGGCGTGCCGCGGCGCTTGAAAACGCACGCGAGCGCGCAGCGAATTCCGTTGATCCTGCGTCACGGCGAACTTGCTCGTGTCAGTCAGCGCATTGGCTGCGTCGTTTCCCAGGAACAACCCCCCGGTGATCGGCCCTTGTGCGATGCCGGATTGATTCGCATAGCTCAGGTATCCGGAGAAGCGTCCCCACTGCGGGGCTTCCACGCGGACTTCTTCTCCGAAGATCCGCGCCTTCGCGAAGGCAATCGGAAAGCTCACGCCCGAATCCAGCAGCACATCGTCATCGGAATAGTGGCGAAAATCCCGGCGGAAAACATTGGCATCCAATCGCAGCTTGCCAAAGAATGCTTTCGTCACTCCGCCCTCGTAAAAATGTCCGCGCCCCGGCCTCACCGGCAAAGGAGTAAATTCTCGATTGCGGGCGTTTGAAAAACGCGGTCGTACGAAGCATGAAGCAGCAAGTTGAGTTCCGGCACAAATCTCGATACACCGACTCTCGGACTCCACGCCGACTCGTGCACTACAAATCCGTATTGATCGAACCTCAGCCCCGCGCTGACGTTCCACCGGCCCAGGCGCATCTGGTCCTGCATGTAAATCGAAGGCTCGACATCCCATTTCTGTTGATAAGGAAACAGAAAATTCAGCTGTGTCCCGGGATCGAATTGAGTCGGATCGGTTATCGTGTATTGCAGCGCCTCATGCACCGGACTGAGAATACCATCCACACCCGTTTTCCAATCGTGATGTCCGCGGTGCCCCGCGAGGTCGGCGCGCAGGTATCCTTCGCGGTAGCCGCGGTCCTGCGAAACGATCACCGGCGTGGCCTGTGCGTTGGACGCCAGCGTTGCGCTTGAATCCCGCACGCTTCCCGAAAAACTCAGAAACAAATCAGGCGAAATCGTGTGCTGGAAGTAGATCTGTCCGCTTGTCTCCGTGTTCTGGATATCCTGCCGCTGGCGGGCTTGCTGCTGCACGAGTTCGTTAGGCACCAGGAAGCGGACGACATTGTGCATCACGGTCACGCGCAACCGGTCGCTCGTTGAAAAATCCCGCTCGTAGGAAACCGAGAACCCGGCGGCATTTCCCCGGTTGGTGTAATTTCCCGGTACCGGAGAATCCAGATAGCGGTCAGTATGAAATCCCTCGCCGGCGATCGAAAACCGCTCTGCCTCCCGCGCATAGGAAAGTCCCGCCGCGCCGTTCAGCGTGGAGAAACTTCCGCCGCCCGCGTCGAACCGCCCGTGCCATCCCGTCAATACATCTTTTTTGGTCGTGACTTCGACGATGCCGCCCAATTTCCGCCCATATTCCGCCGGAAAACTTGCCGTCAGCAGGCGCAAGGACTCCACCTCGCCCGCATCAAACGAAGGCGCAAACGCCGGCGAACGATTCTGAGTCAGCGGCAGCCCGTCCACCACGAATTGCACATCGTATTCCGAACCACGCGGGTGAAGCACGCCGTTGGCTTCATACACCCATCCCGGGTGTTCGGACACCAAGTCCAGCAATTCGCGCCCCGGTTGCGCCGCGTTATGTTCCTCGATCGATTGCCGCCCGATGGAATACAGCGCTCCCGTTGCATAGGGATCCACCAGCGTCGCCGAATCATTCACCTGCACTTGCGTCGTCACCGGCGCAACCCCCAGCGTCACGGCCACGCGCACCGGCACCTCGGAGCGAATTTCAACCAGATCACTCCACGGCGCGAATCCTTCCGCCTGCAAACTCAGCCGGTAAACTCCAAAAGGAAGATCCTGCGCAACATAGCGTCCTTCGGGCCCCGCCACAAAAGTCCTCCGGAACCCATTGGCTTCGCTGACCAGCTCGCCGATTGGCGACACGGCGGTCCCGTGCGGGTCATGTACCTCAAGGTGGAGTTCGCCCCGCACGCGCTGCGGTAAGGTACTCAGCGCACACAAGAAGAAAAGCGCGAAGATTGCGATGACCCGCATTTTTCTCGAGTGAAACATTTCTATCGGCCGCTCTTGGCGGCCAACTCAAGCCGTTCTGTGCGTACCCTTGCCTGTGAAAACCTCATCCGCCTCATCGATTCACGTTAGCACGGTCTGGATTTCATCTTGCATTCTCCGGCTAACCTCGCTTGCAAAATGCAAACACAATCTGCCGGCCGCTACACTTGCCGTCTGTCTAGCCTTCCGGCAAAATACCCTTTGCCATAGGTGTAAATTTCATGAATGCCCACTCCGACCCCGCCAATCCGCTTTTCACGGTTGGTCATTCAAGTCTCGAACTGCAAGTATTTCTTGCCCTCATTGCACAGTATGGTGTCCAGATGTTGTGCGACGTCCGCAGCCGTCCCGCCAGTTTTCGTTTTCCGCAATTCAATCGCGAGCCGCTTGAAGCGGGTCTTTCTTCGGTGGGCATCCGCTACGAATTTCTCGGGCAAACTCTGGGCGGCAGGCCCGCTGATCCGCGCGTCTACCGGGAAGACGGGCTCGTTGACTACGCCGCGCGCCGTCGCGCCCTGGATTTCGCCGAAGGTATTGATCGCGCCCTCGTCCTCTCCCGGACCAACGTCACTGCCCTCATGTGTGCCGAAGAAGATCCCCTGCAATGTCATCGCTTCCTGATGATTTGCCCCGCGCTCCTGGACCAAGGCGCGACGCCCGCCCATATTCGTCGCGGCGGCGTCCTCGAATCCCAGCGCGGCGCCGAGGATCGCCTCCTCGTCCTCCACGGCTTCGACGACGTTACCAGCACTTCGCTGTTCGTCTCCGGCCGTGACGCCGCTCTCAGTGACGCTCTGGTTCCTCAGTCGAAGGACTTTGCATTCCGCGCCTCTCCCGAAGCTGCCGAGTATTTCTGAACATGATGCAACGTCTCCTCTGCACCATCGGCTTCACCGGAAAAACCGCCGAGGAATTCTTCACTCTGCTCTCCGGTGCCAGAGTCCAGCAAGTCATCGACGTCCGCCAGAATCGCAGCGGCCAGCTCTCGGGATTCTCCAAGCATCCCGACCTCTCCTTCTTTCTGAGAAAAATCGCCGGAATGGAATACCTGCATGAGCCATTGCTCACCCCTCCACCGGAACTTCTCAAGACGTATCGCAGCACGAAAGATTGGCCCGTCTATGAAGCAGATTTTCTCGCAGTGATGAAAGAGCGCCGTGTCCCCGCAAGTCTCGACACGTCTTCGTGGTCTCCCCAGGTCTCTCTTCTCTGCTCCGAACCCGGCCCGGAGAAATGCCATCGCCGCCTCGTCGCCGATCTTCTCGCCGGCTACTGGCGCGAGAAAGGTTACGCCGTCGAAATTCGCCATCTCATCTTGTCGCGCCAAAAGCCCCGGCGCAAGTCACGCGGCGTTGCCTCATGACCAAGCTGCTCATCACGGAGATCACGCGCATGAGCCCGGCATTCTGCGTCATCGGCCTTCAGCGCGAAAACGAAAGGATTCATTCGATCCGACCCGTGCCTTCCTCGGCAAACGGCTGGATACATTTTTCCTCATCAGCGCGGCGCCGCAGCCGATCGGCCATGTTCCCTCCGCCAGAAGCGCGACGATCGCAATCGCTTTCCTGGATCTTTTTCGGTTGCTCCGCGAGAGGGACCGCATGCCATCGGCAAAACAGGCGAAGGGCCAGCGAATAAAAGAAAAACGAGAATGAGGATTAGGTAGGTGGCCTCAGCGAACTTCCGGTAAGAAGGCGCATCGAATCAGCGGATTGCCGCCTTCCTGACACTGAGTGCTGCACACAGGCGCATCGCAAAAATGGTGCTCTGTGTTTCAACCTGGCCAAACTTCGTTCTGATTTGGAACCGGACGGAGGTGTGCTGTTTCATATTGGGACTACCGCTCCGCGTAAATTCCCGCGTTGACTTCCCCCAACCACTCTCCAATAATCCGCCCATGCCTCGCCCCGATGCCGTCCGCCGCGTCAAGAGCTACTCTGCAGCCGACGGCTACGTCTATCAGTATTACTTCTTCGAAGGCAATCGTGCGCAAAGGGACGGCCGTCCCGGTGGTGAATTTACTTACGTGATCTCCGCCGACCGCCGCTCCACATTCCCCTTCAAAATCTTCGTCAGGCAATCGGCACTGGACGCCTGGGCAAAACAGAACGGCCGCTCGCTCACGAGCAGCGAGGAATATGCCGTCGCCAAGATGCGCCTTTTTCAGGCTTTCGATGAAGGTTCCGTGCAGGCCCCACCGGAGGGTCAGCAGGCCCGGGAAGTCGTCGTCGACGAATCCAATCTTGAAGATCTGCTCGGGAAACTCGGGATCTAGCCCTGGACGCCCCTAACGTCCGGGACCGCCGATTCGCACTGAACCAATCCGTAAGTCGCGGCGTCTGGTTAAGTGCAGGGAGAGAGCGGGCTTTTGAGGCTCGCGGGACAACAAAATGCAGGAGCTCGTTCTGGTCCAACTAGGGCGCAGGGTCGAGGATGAGCCGGAGCACCAGGCGACCCAGGCTGACACCAGGCGCGAGTTCGAGGAGCGCCTCGCCGAGTGCGGCCCGCTCGCCTATCGCGTGGCTCGCGGCGTCTTGCGCAATACTGCCGATGCGGAAGATGTCGCGCAGGAAGCGCTACTGTGCGCGTATCGCAAGTTCGATCGTCTGCGCGATCGCAACCGCTTCCGCGCCTGGCTCGTTCGAATCACGTTTCGTCTCGCGCTCGACCGTTTGCGCTCCGGGAAACGCCGCGAACTCCGCGACACGCTTTGGTCGCAGCCCGAGCACCAGCCGCGTGCCGCGACTGCCGAAGACCTCGCCGCTTCGAGCGAGTTCCAGGCGCATCTTGATAATGCTCTCGCGGAATTGCCGGAAAAATTGCGCCTCGTCCTTTTGCTTGCGGCCATGGAAGGCCACCCCATCGACGAAATCGCCTCCATGCTGGGTATTTCCACGGGCACGGTGAAGTCCAGAATTTTCTATGCGCGAAGACAGTTAGCGGAGAAGTTGCGATGCCATGCAAACATTATAAAGAAGCGTTGATCGAAGCTGCAGCCGGTGGCGCCCAGCCGCAAGGGGATCTGCGCGCGCACATTGCTGCCTGCGCTGATTGCCGCGCGACATTCGAACAGGAGCAATCCCTCTTCGCCTCCATCGACGCCGGCCTTTACATCACCGCGAACGCCGAAGTGCCCCCTTCTCTCTTGCCGCGCGTCCGCGCCCGCCTTGACGAAGCGGCGGAGCCACAGAGTCGCTGGATTCAACTCCTGATTTTTTCGGCAGCCAGCGTCACTCTCACATTTGCGATCTTTCTGTTTGCACGGCTACATCCCTCAAGACCTGATAACCAAGCCAAACAGATTCCCCGGGTCCCGGTTAGCGAGACAACCGTGACAAACGCTCGCCGTCAGGATTCTGGTCCAGGCACACAGATCATTTCGACCAACGCGAACGATTCCCAAGCGCGACGTCACTCAACTTTATTGCGCCCAGTGGCGTCTAGCCAGCCAGAAGCCCTCGTTCCTCCTGACGAACGTGAGGCACTTGCCCGCCTCATCGTCGTATTGCAGGAGCGCAGGGAAGTGGCAGTTGCTCTCGTGGCGCCGGCTATGCCGACGAAAGACGAGCCGGCCAGCCTCGAACCGCTCCAGATCAAGGGACTGGAAATCAAGACGCTGGAAGAACGGCAAACCGAGGTGGCGGACGAGGCAGAGCAGAAACAGTAGCGGATGGTCGAATCAATTTCGAGTGCGTTCGGAGGATAAAATGAAGAGATCGATGGTTTCGTTGATGCTGCTGTTTGGAGTACTCTCGCCATTCTGTTTTGCCCAGGACAAGCAGAAAGCCGAGGATAGTCAGAAGACAGAGGTGCGGACGACTCCTGTCAAGGTGCAGATCGTCTTCACCGAATTCGAAGGCGACAAAAAGGTCAAAAGTCTTCCATACATTCTCTATATTAACGCTCCTGATGCGCCCGAGTTGAAACCTGGTTGGGTCAAGCTACGGGTCGGAAGTCGCGTTCCGATTTACAGGGGTGGCACTTCTGAAAACATGACTTACCTGGATGTGGGCACCAACATCGATGCTCGCTCCGCCAACTTTAGTGATGGCCGCTTGTTGCTACAAATGAAAATTGAGCGGTCGTGGGTGGAGGGCGGGGTTTCCGTCCCTGTGGCGAAATCAGAGGGTTCCGCTTCTGAAACTTCCAGCGGTCATTTTCAGGAGCCTATCATCCGCCAGTTTGTATCAGAGTTCGACTTGAAATTGCGTGAAGGACAATCCGTCGAGAGCACCATGGCCACTGACCCAACTAGCGGCAAGGTGCTCAAGGTTGATGTCAGTTTCACGATTGTGAAATGATTTGTGCTGCGCCTTAGATCGTCTATACCAGGTTTTTCAGAGCGGTAGACAAATCGGAGTGGAGGAATTGATAGCCGGTTTTTTCTACTGCTCGTGGCAGGACGCGCTGGCTGGATAACAGCAGCGCGTCGGCCATTTCACCCAGCGCGAGCCGCAGCGCAAACGCCGGAGCGGGGAACAGCGCCGGCCGGTGCATCGCCTTCGCCAGCACGCATGTGAACTCCGCGTTCTGCAGCGGTTGCGGCGACACCATATTAATGGCGCCCCTTACCGAGGCGTTCTCGATCGCGAATCGCAAAATTCCCACGACGTCTTCGAGCGCCACCCACGACTGCCACTGCTGCCCAGATCCCAGTTTTCCTCCAACGCCAAATTTGAATGGCAGCATCATCTTCGGGAGCGCACCGCCCTCGCGCGCCAAAATAACCCCGAACCGAGCCAGCACCACGCGAATCCCTAGCGCGTCAGCCTTCCGCGCTTCCACTTCCCATTCCTGCACCAGCTCCGCCAGAAAATCCCCACCCGGCTTGCTCTCTTCCGTCAGCGTTTCGTCCCCGCGGTCGCCGTAATACCCGATCGCGGATGCGGACACAAAAACGCTTGGCCGCGCATTCATCTTCGCCAGCGCTCCCACCAGTGCGCGCGTCGTCTCGATCCTGCTCGAGCACAGTAGCTCTTTTCTTTGAGTTGTCCAGCGCCCGTCCGCAATCGATGCGCCCGCCAGGTTCACAACGGCATCGGCACCCACGCCCGCGCCGCCCAATTCTCCCGTCGCCGGATTCCACGCCACAACAAATCCTTCTCTCGCCGCCTCGCCGCCCGCACTCTGCGGTCGAACCAATCGGCACACGGTATGCCCACCCCGCGCCAGCGCGCTCACCAGCGCGGTCCCCACCAACCCCGACGAACCCGTTACCAGAATCTTCATCTCGTTCCTCTTCGCTCTTCTTTGTCTGGAGCGGACAAAAGACCATCTTCCTGCACGCTATGCAACCCGCTCTGAACGGTCAAGCAATCGAAATCTTCATATCTTAGCTCGCTGATGAAGATGCTGAATTCTCCGTCGTCCTAAACAGATCGAGCGCTTCAAGGTTCGGGATTGCACATGCTCAAACCCGTGCCACTGGCCCCCCCAAGCAGCGCGGGTTACAATTCCCCTGTGCCACCTGTCTCACAAACGATTCGCGTCACGGTCCTCTTTTTCGGCCGCCTCAAGGAACTCACCGGCCATGCCGAGCATTCCATCGAGTTCGCAGACGCCATGACGATCGAGCAGCTTTTCGCTCTCTACGCCGCGCGTCATCCCGAGCTCGCAAAATACCGCTCCTCGGTTGTCGCTTCGCGCAACCAGGAATTCGCCGCCTGGGATACGCCTCTCCGTTCCGGCGACGAAGTCGCGTTTCTCCCTCCCGTAAGCGGCGGCTGACGCATTCACATGGCGACATTCCCCCAAGATGACATCTACCAATTGGTGCGCGAGCCCATCGACCTGGTCGCTCTCGTCCGCCACGTGCGCGCGCCCGAAGACGGCGCCATCGTCACTTTCGATGGTTTCGCCCGCAATCAGTCCCACAATCGTCCGACTCTCTACCTCGACTACGAAGCCTACGAATCCATGGCCCTCGCCAAAATGCGCGAAATCGGCGTTCAGCTCCACGAAAAATACTCTATCCATCGCGTCGCCATGGTCCACCGGCTCGGGCGGCTCGAGATCGGTGACACTAGCGTATTCATTGCCGTCAGCGCGCCGCACCGGGCCGCCGCCTTTGACGCCTGCCGCTTCGCCATCGACACCCTCAAGCGCACCGTGCCCATCTGGAAAAAGGAGTACTTCGAAGACGGCGCGGTCTGGGCAGACGGTGAACTGCCGCCCGCACCCGCGGCGACACCGCGCGCGAAACCTGCATCTTAACTCCCAATGTCGATAACACCTTTTCGCCCCCACATCACTTTACTCTTGGCCGTCCCAGCGCTGCTCTTCGCCGGAGTCGCGTTCAGCCAGGACCAGTCCGACCGGCCTCCCTGGGCACGAAAGCCGAAGTCCGACACGACTGCCGGCTCGAATTCCAAGTCGAGTACGACTTCCACCTCCACCGCGGCCCCCAGTTCGTCTCCGGCCGGCGAGCCCGGAAAAATCGTCCAGCCCACCTCACCTGTTCCCGTGGACGACTCGCAAGATCCCGCCGCCCAGCGCGGCCGCATCCGCGTCAACGTCAATCTCGTGAATGTTCTCGTCAGCGTCCTCGACGAAAAGAACCGGCCCGCTCCCGACCTTCCCAGGGAGGCCTTCCAGCTATTTGAAGAAGGCGTCGAGCAGAAGATCGACAAGTTCGAGTCAGAAACCTCACAGCCGCTGGACCTGGCCATCATGATCGACTCCAGCCTCAGCGCCCACAAGGAGATCAGCTTCGAGCAGGAAGCTGCCGCCCACTTTATCCGCCAGGTGCTGCGCCCCGGCGACCGTCTGTCCGTTTTCGCGTTCGACGAAAACGTGACGCAGGTCGCGGCGTTTTCGGATAACGTCGCCGAGCTGCAATCGGCGGTTCGCAAGATTCCCGTCGGCGCCGGCACTTCGATTTATGACGCCGTGCTCCTCGGTTCGCGCGCCCTCGAGCGCCGTGGAGACGACCGCCGCCGCGTCATCATCCTGGTTACCGACGCCGGCGAAACCACCAGCAACTCCGACTTTGACGCCGCCCGCAAGGAAGCCGTCCGCTCCAACACGCTCCTTTACACCATCGTCATCCGTCCCGTGAAAAACGAAAGCGGCCGCAACACCGCCGGTGAACACGCCCTCGAAACCATGACCGACACCACCGGCGGCGCCATGTTCTATCCCGACACGCCCCAGGAACTCGGCGCCATCTTCGATCGCATCGACCGCGAGCTGCGCACCCAGTATCTCCTGGCCTACTATCCCACCCCCCGCGGCCCCGCCAACACCTACCGCTCCATCGTCGTCACCGTCAACCCCGCCACCTACCACGTCCGCCACCGCAAGTCCTACCTCACCGGCCCGCAATGAATCCGTGATCGGTGGCACTTCCAATTTCCAACTTCTGCTTCCTAATGGGATCGGGCAAAGTAATTATTTCGGTTGCAGAATTGTTACACTGTGGCCGGCGCTCCTATCGCTTGCAGGATGCGCGTAAAGCGCGGCGAAATGCGTAGCGGATCAAATTCGTGATATTGATGGATGAACAGCAACCTTCCATTGCGCTGCTCCAAAGCCCTCTCCAGCAGCGTGAGAGCTTTTTCATGATCGCCCAGCACCGTATAAATGCCGGCCAAATCCACAGGCGAAACATAACGCCGCGTGGCTTCAGATTCCAAGCGGCGCAAAATCAAGAGTCCTTCTTTCTTCTCGCCGCCTTCTATGAGTGCCCGCGCCAGGTCCGCTTGTCCTTCCAGCGTTTCTCCTGCGAGGCTCACGCCCTTCTTATAGGTTGCAATCGCCTCTGGAAACATCTTGTGCGATTCATATGCGTAGCCCAGGTGCCCGTACACTCGCAGGTAGTTTGGATCAAGTGCAATCG
>QHZB01000096.1 GCA_003224525.1 Acidobacteriota bacterium
TCGCAACAAGAGTTGGGATTCCTCGATCGCTTCCTCGTGGCGTCCTGCCAGCGTGAGGTAATGAGAGTAGGAGTGATGGGCTTCCTCGTACGTGGGCTTCAGCTCCAGGGCGCGCTTGTATTCACGATCAGCGCCGGCCCACTTCCATTCGCCATAGAACAGCTCGTTCGCCATCGACACGTGGGCCTCCGCAAGATCCGGATTGATGCTGAGTGCGCGCATCGCGGCTTCTCTCGACAGCTCGAAGGCCTTCTTGGGATCCAAATCAGCGTCGGCCCGTTCGGCGTACGCGTCCGCCAGGCCGGCGTAGGCTAGCGCGAAACTCGGGTCGAGTTCGATGGCACGCTGAAAGTACTGGAGGGCCACCGTGATGGTGGCCTCGGTCTTATTGTCGAGCAGCAGATGGCGTCCTTTGAGATAGGCGGAATAGGCCTCCCAGCTGAGCTGCGTGG
>QHZB01000262.1 GCA_003224525.1 Acidobacteriota bacterium
CGGGAAGTGAGATGTTTAGAGAGGTCATTGGCATACCTTCATTTTATGTCATGTTATGAAGGGTTCGTCAAGGCCATGTACAGCCACGCCGCCACTGCAAACACAAGCGAGACAAGAACCCTGACAATCCAGCGTGGTCTCTTGGGAGCTGCTCCCTAACGAGAGAGGTCCTCAGTTCGATTAAGGAATACCGGTCGCCCGACCTAAGTCCCGGTAACAGCGTAGTCGTCCATGTGGATTTGAAGTTTCCGCACGACTAATCAGATGGCGGTAGTGCCGAACCGTGATGGATTTCTAGCGAATAAGTCAGTCTGGATGATAATCGATGGCACGAATCTCAAAACTACCGGTTGAGAGACATGACGGGAAGGCGAGCCTAGTTCCCGAGCACGTAATTGTGGTTCGCGTCGCGTCCTTTGTGTTCAGGTTCGAGAGCGTTGAGCGCTTGCGAGAGTGTATTAAGTATTATGAGAAAAAAACTCGTCCTAGCAGTCGAATTGCGGCTAGGACGTTGGCAGCAGAACTCGGAGAAGATTGGAGAGAACAGCGAGGATGGGAAGTAGAGCGCTGGTTTGAACGTCTCCCCATGTACCTACTAGAAGACCCCAAACGTCAGAAAGTGCTCAAGGCCCTGTCCAGAGCTTTAGCGCTCGCTGAAAGCGGAAAGCTGTAACTCAAATAAACGCCCTCACCAGTGAGATTCAACTAGATTTGTCCTTGCCTGAAGGTTTCTGTCGCTTCCGCTCAGTCATTTCTCTCGACTCGAGTTCATTCTCGAAGGGAATGTCTTCTCCATCGGAACTGATGATAGCGATTGGGTCGTTGAAATCTGGTGGACGAGAGGGGATTCGAACCCCCGGCCTCCTCATTGCGAACAGTGGGGAAAATAAGCTAAGGCAAGGCGCCACAATCACTTAGCTGTTTTCATGAGGCTCTTAGTTGGCAAGTCTGGCAAGTCGGCTTTCTCTTTGTCTTTTCAATGCAGTTCGACAGTGAGAAGCCGGATAAAATCACGCGCGGTGCCTGTAACGACGACAAAGTCATTTTCGAGAACCCTCTGAATTGGACAACCCGGAGTTTTATTTTCGCGAAGCAGAGGGAGTACGAAAATGGGCCTCCCGCTCAGGAGCGTAAGCGTCATCCCACTACCGTCTGGACGAAATGTGAGTGTGTAGCGATGATGGCCTTTGAGGTTGTGGACACATCTGGAAGCCGATTCAACCTGGTGACCTACTCCTAGGCCGCTTCCCCAGTCTGCTCGCGGCATAAGCATGAACATGACCGGCCAGAGCAAGGTCACTAGTGAAACCAAGGCTAGAGATAGCAGAGTGACTCGGTTTCGCCAGCCAGCAGACTCTCTATTCATTTGAGTCAAGTAGAAGTGCCAGCTATAAATCAATCCTACTGGCGCAAGAAGAACAACGACAATCTCCGCAATATCAGTCGCCCTCTCCATGCGCAACCTCTCGACTGGACGTTTGACCTATTCGCCTATTCGAAAGGGTAGTCCCATGTAGCCGCAGGGCCAAGTCCATTTGAAGTTCTAGAACTTCAAATAGACGGTTTCGGCGCCGAACGACGACAAAGTCATTTTCGAGAACCCTCTGATCTAGTCCGCAGCCGTGTTTCGTGTCCCAGGCATGAATTAGGACTCCAGGGTATGGGACGGTACGTGCCCCGCTCCAGGTGGGCTGAGTAAAAAACTTCACGCGAAAGCTGCTGCGGAAAAACAGCAATCCATCACACTTGTCAACCAGAGTTTCGACGAGCGAAAAATTGTAGTTTTGCGCTCAGGCGCCTCGGACAAAACCGCGAAGCAAAACGACGACGATCACTTCCGGTTAGCGCCGACAATTCGTCCGGAATCGCAGCAACCTCAGATTGACAAGACCCAAGAAGTAACAATCGGACGTGGAAGGAAAGCCGTTAACCAGGTTTGTCTGAAAGATTTCGGCGTTTGCGCGTTTCGGCGACAAGCTCGTCCACTTGTCGCAAGACGCGTTCCGCTGCCATTAAGCCAAAGTGGTCCGCGCTCCCCGACACGGTAATCATGTCTTCCGGGAATTCCTCTCCCAGGATGCCGTTGTCGAGGTTTTCTAATTTCAAACGCGCCAACGCTGCCTGATAGCTGGAATCGTTCGAGATAACAAGCCGCAGCACCGCTACGCGCTCGCGAGCGCCTTTGAACCATCGCGCAAACACATCGAATCCTGGCCTTTCCCTGAATGGACGGACAATATCGGCGGCAGCTCGCTGCAACAAGCCAATATCGCCCTGGAACTTCCGCAGGACTTTCACCAAATAGTCCTGCATGTTGAGCCAGTCGTCTAACGAGCTGGCTGCGTCGCCCAGCCTTTTCAGCTCGGCGATTGACAATTCGGGCCGGTCGGCGGCAATCCCTGCCAGCACCTGCGAACATAAGCACGTATCGAGGGACAAATTGGACTCAAGCGACAGGAAAGCGTCAATGCGCGAAGTCGGCTCCTCAGCTGTCCCCAGGAGCAGCTCGAAACCCATGTCCGCGCCAAGCGAAAAGCCGACCATCACGATCGTTTCGGGTTGGAATCTTTCAGCGATTTCCCGCAGCCACTCGCGCAAGATCACCACATGATCTGCGAGTGACAATGAAATGCGTCCGCAGCGGTCCGGTTCGCATCCGTAGAGCGTTGGACTCAGGCCGCGATACGCCAAACGCTTGAGGATCGGCTCAAAATCTCCGTGATCGAGACCGAGCCCATGAAGAAAAAAGACAAGCACGTCCGAGCGTACTTGGTTATCTACATAGTGTAGATGATCGCCGATAATTCGAGGATCGAGAGTGGCTCGGTCAAGCTTGCGGCACACGCGTTCCGTAAGCACGAACCGGTGTTCGATCAACTGATTCGCGGTCTCCGCGCTTAGCGAAGTCTTGGATTCTTCTCCGTCATCTCCAAGTGAAATCCTGCCAGACTCCGAATCCCGCCGCAGGCGCTGCAGATCGGTGCGGATTTCAGCCGCGCTCTGGTAACGGAGATTGCGGTCCTTTTCTAGCGCCTTGTTGATGATCTGGTCCAAGCTGATGGGGATATCCGGATTCAACCGAATTGCGGGCGTAGTAGTGCGATGAAGAATTGAAGCGAAGATCGTACCTGAAGTGCCGCCACGAAACGGCAGTGATCCTGTCGCCATTTCATAGAGCACGACTCCGAAGGAAAACAGATCGGTACGCGCATCCAGGCCGTTGCCCCTGACCTGCTCGGGTGACATATAGGCAATCGTCCCGAGTGCCGTGCCAGGACTGGTGAGTTGCTGTTGGTCAATGGATTGAGTCGATGCCTCGCTGTTGTCGATATCGTTCGAAGCCCGTGTGCGAGTTGAAACCTTTGCCAAGCCAAAATCGAGGATTTTGGCGCGGCCACGCTGGGTGACGAAGATGTTCGCCGACTTAATATCACGATGGACGATCCCGGCTGCATGGGCAACATCAAGAGCGTCTGTAATCTCGATGCCGATGGAGAGAATGGTTGACAAATCCATCGGCTGGCCCGCGATGCGATGCTTCAAGGCTATGCCGTCTAGGAATTCCATGACGATGAACGCTTTGGCGTTTTGTTCCCCGACGTCGTGTATCGTGCAGATGTTGGGATGGTTCAGTGCAGAAGCTGCCTTAGCTTCGCGCCGAAATCGTTCCAATGCTTGGCTGTCGTTGGATAGGTCTTCAGGTAAGAACTTCAAGGCGACATACCGGTCCAACCGCGTGTCCTGGGATTTGTAGACAACACCCATCCCCCCGCCACCAATTCTCTCGAGAATGCGGTAGTGTGAAAAAGTACTTCCAAGAAGTGGATCGGAGTCGGCCATCGGTGCTGATGTTAGAGTTCTTAGATTTTCAAGTCAACGTGTGCCCTGGTCAAGCCGGACGAATCAAGGCAATCGAAGTCACTGAACGTATGACGGGCAAACAAGAAGGAACCAAATTACTAGCCGACGATTCGGAAGTAATCCGCTCGCCCGAAGAGCGCGCTCGTCGAAAACTGCAATTAACTCTCTCTGGGGTAGAATCTGAGAGGCGGAAGTGCCCGGTGGACGGACGTGAACGCAAGAACACGCGTGACTCGGGCCGGCCACTTCTACGAGTACGCCACCAGGCGTTGAGACGGCTGTTAGCGATTTTTCAATAGCTTGGCAGGAGGATCCCTTCCGGCAGGACGTATCAAATTGCAGGATTCTTGGAGCTCTCCTGAAGAAGGTCCCTGATTTTTTGTTGAGTGGCCGTTTTCTCCACTTGTTCCTACCGAGAATTCTGTGCAGTCCTTGGAAGATGTCATTCCCCCAACCGGACCGCAAGCCTCAAGCAGTTTGCGGCTCTGCCCCAATCCGGCGAACGAAATTCGCCGATGCACGTTTCTGCAAGGGAGTGCAGTTCGAACACAAATTCCAAGGGCCCAAGGAGAGAAGCGCGTAAGCGTGGTGGAATCGGAGCTTTTTCAGGCAGCCCGTCGTTCGTAGCGGTGATGCAGGCCACCGACCTGTGGCACCACCACGACGGACCCCATTTCCGGCGGCTGAATCGCTCGTGGCTCCGGTGAGTCCTTCCCCAATGAGAGATGTGTTCTCGATCGGTGATAATAATCGAAATACGAATTGAGCGTTCGTCGCAACGAGCCTTCGTGGAACGCGATCACGTGATCGAGGCACTCGCGCCGAATGGATCCAATCACTCGCTCTACATAGGCTCGCTGCCATGGCGAGCGCGGTGCAGACAGAACTTCCGAGATGCCCATGTCTCGCACCTGCTCTCGGAAGTCGTTGCCGAAGATAGCATCGCGGTCCCGCAGCAGGTACCGCGGGAGTTGGTCAAAGGGAAAGGCCTCCCGCAGTTGCTGTGCCGTCCACTCCGCGGTCGGGTGGGCGGTCACGTTGAAGTGCAGAATGCGACGCCGGTCATGGGCCAACACCAGAAACACGTAAAGGACCTGGAAACGGATCGTGGGCACCGTGAAGAAGTCGATGGAGACCAGCTGGTTGGCGTGATTCTCCAGAAATGTGCGCCAAGTCTGAGAGGGCGGTTTGCGGCTGCGCACCATGTATTTGCTTACGCTGCTCTCCCCGATATCGATACCGAGTTTCAGCAGTTCGCCGTGGATGCGGGGTGCGCCACCGAGTAGCCAGCCCCCATTGCTGGGGGCCGGCCCTCTCAGAACCGGACGTGACAGTTTCCCGTCATCCGGCTCAGGCCCTTCGAACGCCTCTTTGAGGGAGACGCGGTTGTGAGACGAAACTCACCGCCTTCACGATACGCACTTGGAGTCGGCGAACGTTGCGGTGGATGGCCTGCCAATCAGTGGCGTACCATTCTGCCGCTTCGCTTGAGATCGCACCGATAGCTTGCGCCGTCGTCATCTGCTTTACCTCATATGCCGATTTGCCCAGTTCTCTCGTGTGAAGCACCTCAGGGAAGTCTGCGCGCTTTCGCGCCCGGTGATATTGTCGGCGTAGCCCACGCAACCAGTATCTGCTCCGTTACAGAGCAGCTTTCGCTTTCTCCCTGACCTGCTGTCCGCACCGCCGACGGTCCATCTTACGATGTACTTTTCCTCCCGTTAGGGAGGAGCGGTGTGGATTTATCCTGTTCCGCTGGAATGACGCGGTGGGTTAGGTCCGCTCAGTACGCCGACAGTGTTTATTACCCATGACGACGGAAGTTGGAGCCGCCGTACTCACTGTACGAAGAGCCCCGCAGCATATTAGGCTCTTTGAATCTAACGACGCTTGCGAGCGTTTGTGTATTCTGACCCTGCCACCAAGCCTAGGCCCGTCTCCGCCTTATGCTGGCAGATACACCGTCTCCTCACGGTTCTGGTGCCACCCTTGCGAGTGTGGGTACATTGTCCGAGGGCTTCGAACGGTCTGTTGCCTCGCCGCTCTACCTCGTAGGCTACGTGCGATGGGACGCACGGTCTGATCGTTTGATCGGTTCCTCCTTTCCCTGTCAGACAATCAATCCAACAGCTTTACAGGTCGCAGCCAACTGGGATTGTCCCGGCACATTGTGCGGATCAGATCTCGGGCCTCGCGGGAAATGACGGGTCGTCCGGGTTGGCCGCGCCGCAACTTCCAGGTCCAGAACAAACGAAAGCCGGCACGATGCCAAGCTACGACCGTTTCTGGGTTGACGATCGCCAGCGCCGAGCGCCAGTCGCACCAGAGGCGGGACAGACAGATCCACAACAGGCGGTCCCCGGAGGTCAATTTCGGGCGTTTTCTCGCGGATCGCTGAAGCACGCCGATTTGGTGGCGCAGAGCCAGGTTCTCGAGCCCGAGGGCAGCACGCGAACGGAAGATCGAAGACAGAGTTGCGAGGAGTGTCGTGAGAGAAATGAGCATCGGCGAGAATTATAAAAGAAACATAACCCCCATCCGCTCAAACATTTCGAGATTTTCGCGAGGCACAGTCAGCCGGAATCGGCAATCGCCCCCGAGGCTTTCGACTTCCCACAATCAGACTTTCTGGGGGAGACGTAGAGAATTATCGAAAAAGAGTAGCGTGCCTGGCCTATGCCGGTCGCCATGTTTCGTATAGACTCCTCGCAGTTACCTGCCAAAGAAATCGGTCTCGTTAACTAGTTCGATGCGCCGAACCCCAGTCAGAAGCCGCGGGAGTATTAGAGATGGAGACTCGACCGAAGAAGATCTTCTATGGCTGGT
>QHZB01000097.1 GCA_003224525.1 Acidobacteriota bacterium
AGTAGCGTTCGAGTGCAGGTCGCTGAGAACGAGGATCCGCATTCCCACTATCCGAAAAGTGACCCCGAGTATAAATGAACAAGCGCGCCGATGCACGACGGGATACACACGGCGTGACCGAGCGGAGCGACGCAACCGAAGACAAAAGGTTTGGAGCCAAAACGCATTTCTTTATGAATAATTTAGATAAGGGAGTTAGTGAGTAGACCAGTACGGAGGAACGAAAGCGCCAGTGAGCGTGGTTGTTTCGATGGGCAACAATATTTTATGACGAGTTGACGAAACAATCGCCTCTAGTGACTCGTCTATACGTGTGCAGCTGAATACCGGGCTGTTCTTGGCGAGATTCAGAAAAACCCCGCGGTGGCAGCCGCGGGGTCATGACACGCAGTCTTTCCGGCCGTTAGTCCAGGAAGAAGAGGTGTCTTCACGGGCGACAGTACTCGTCCGCCACGTGCGTGTCAACTCTCTCTAGCCAATGGCAGCCTGCTGTGCGGCTGACTCGATCCTCTTTGAAAGGAAACTGACACGCATGAAAACGAATTCATTTGTCCGCAGTATGGCTTTGCTGGCCGCCATCGCACTGGCAGTACCGGCATTGGCAAAACCCTTCGCCAAGACCATCAACATTTCGCAGACCGCGAAGCTCGGCAAGTCCGAGTTGAAGGCCGGCGAATACCGTTTGGAGATCGAAGGAAACAAGGCCACCGTCCAGAAAGGCAAGCAGGTTGTTGCCGAATCCGAAGGCCGCTGGGAGGACCGCAGCGCCAAGTCCGCCTATGATTCCCTGCTGCTTGGAGAGAACGGGCAGGTAAGGGAAGTCCGCTTTGCCGGCCAGACTCGTGTTTTCGTCTTCAGCGAGTAAACGAGGAAACTCTGTGACTCCTTTCCATGGGACGAGAGAGAGGCTGCACTCCGGTGTGGCCTTTCTGCTCGTCATTCTCGCCGCGGAAACTTTGCGTTGGCAAGATCCGGTGTCAGCGGTAAGCGCGTTGCTATAATTCCTTGTGCGGGGCACGCGCAAGATCATCTCGAAGCACCAAACGCCCCTTCTTACGCACTAACGAACCAGCATGCAATCTCCATAACTGTAGAAGCGGTAGCCCGCTTCGACGCCGTGTTTGTAGGCCGCCAGGACATGCTCCCGGCCGCCGAACGCGCAGACCAGCGCGAGCAGCGTAGAGCGCGGCAAATGAAAGTTTGTGAGCAAACCTTCCACGACACGAAATCGGAATCCGGGAACAATAAAAAGCTGTGCTTCCGCTTTGCCTGCGAGCACAAGATTCGATGAACCCGATTCTGCAGCTCGCCGGGCGGCGTCTTCCAGCGCGCGAACCACGGTTGTGCCGATGGCCAGGATGGCGCGTCCGGCGTCACGTGCCGCCTGGACACGATCCGCAGTTTGCGCGGGAATTTCATACGATTCTGCGTGCATCACGTGGCTTTCGAGCGTTTCGCCATGAATGGGCTGGAACGTGCCGAGGCCGACGTGCAGCGTAAGCTCGCAGTGTTCCACGCCGCACGCGCGAATTTTTTCCAGAATTTCAGGTGAGAAGTGCAGACCGGCCGTCGGAGCTGCAATCGCGCCGGGACGTTTGGCGAACACGGTTTGATAGCGCTCGCGGTCAGAAGTTTCATCGGCGCGTTCGATATACGGCGGAAGAGGGACATGACCCAGGCGCTCGAAATGAGAGCTAATATTGCTTCGATCGTGGGAAATGAATCGCAGTGTGCGCAAACCAAGCCGACCTCGCGAGAGAACCTCGGCCTCCAGTTCTCCCTCGCCGAAGAGTACGCGTTCCCCTACCTGCATCTTACGGCCGGGCCGGACAAGCGCCTCCCAAGTCTTGGAATCGATCTCGCGGGTCAGGAAGATCTCCACTTTTCCGGTCAAATGCTCGGCTCTCGTGGCCCGCGATGGTGGCTGCGCATGGACGCCGGCGCGCCTCCCGAACAAGCGGGCGGGGATGACGCGCGCATTGTTGAAGACGAGGAGTTCGTCACCTCGCAGCAGCGTGGGGAATTCCGTGAATAGCCGGTCTTCGAAAACTCCTGAGGAGCGATCCAGAAAGAGGAGCCGCGAGGCATCACGACGATCAAGGGGCCGCTGCGCGATTTGCTTGCGGGGGAGACGGTAGTCGAGCTCATCCAAGCGCATGGGAGACGGCAGTCTAACAGCAAAGCCCGTATGGTAAACAAAACAGACTAATTGCACCGCAATAAAAGGCTTTCCGCCAGCATGGGGCTGGGGCAGGAGGAAGCTTATGGTTATGCTCGATTGGCTATAAGACGTTAAAAAATAAGAGTTTACGTATATTCTAGCGAAATACAATTATGTACTTGACAAGCATACACTCATATTTTATTATTCGCTTGCAATCACTTTGGAGGTGCATGCAAAATGAGAACACTCACCCAATGGGAACCGTTCCGCGGGGCTACTACCCTGCAAGACCAAGTGAATCGGTTGTTCAATAATGTCCTCGAGCGGACAGGCGAGGAATCCAGCCTCACTGCCTGGGCGCCGTCTGTGGACATTTACGAGACCGAACATGAATTGGTGGTGAAGGCCGATCTACCGGAAGTCGATCCCAAGGATCTGGACATCCGTGTGGAGAACAACATCCTGACGATTCGCGGCGAGCGCAAGTTCGAAAAGAATGTGAATCAGGAGAACTACCTGCGTGTGGAGCGCGCGTACGGCTCCTTCGCTCGCAGCTTTACGCTGGCGAACACCGTGAATGCGGAAGCCATCAAGGCCGACTATCAGAACGGCGTGCTGACGCTGACCATCCCGAAAAAAGAAGAAGCGAAGCCGAAGCAAATCAAGGTCACCGTCGGGACTCCGGCGCTGGCCGCCTCTGCCGCTGGCAGGTAATTTCAAAAGAGAATCGCGGTTAGAATGAGGGGCTGGCCAGAGTGCCGGCCCCTTTTCTACAGCAGCGGCAGGAAATGAGGTCAGTATGTTGCGATTTGAGAAAATGACGGTGAAAGCTCAGGAAGCCGTGCAGAGCGCGCAGGAAGTCGCCGCGCGCCACGAAAATCAGCAAATCGAGCCCGTACATCTGCTGGCGTCTCTGGTTGCCCAGGCCGGCGGTGTGGTGTCGCCGCTGCTGGCGCGTCTGGGAATTCGCACCGAACTGTTAACGCAAGAGATTGAGCGAGAGATCGGCCAGTTGCCTAAGGTGCAGGGCTTTGCCCAGCAGCACATGGGGAGGGCGCTGAACGACGTGCTGGAGCGCGCGCTCAAGGAAGCGGACAGCTTCAAAGACGAGTATGTTTCGACGGAGCACCTGTTTCTGGCGATTGCCGGACTGGATCGCGACCTCGCCGGACAATTATTGAAACGCCAGGGCGCATCTCACGAAGCAATTCTGCAGGCCTTGACCGGAGTGCGCGGAACGCAGCGCGTGACTTCGCAGAATCCCGAGGCTACCTACGCTTCGCTGGAAAAATATGCGCGCGACCTCACGGAACTGGCGCGCCGGCAAAAGCTCGATCCGGTGATCGGGCGCGACGAAGAGATTCGCCGCGTGATGCAGATACTGGCGCGGCGCACGAAAAACAACCCGGTGCTGATCGGCGAACCGGGCGTGGGCAAGACCGCGATTGTCGAAGGTTTGGCGCAACGGATCGTTTCCGGTGATGTGCCGGACGTGCTGAAGACCAAGCGTCTGGTGGCCTTGGACCTGGCGGCGCTGGTGGCGGGAGCGAAATTCCGCGGTGAGTTTGAAGACCGTCTGAAAGCCGTCCTGAAAGAGATCACCGAGGCCGAGGGGCAGATCATTCTGTTCATCGACGAGCTGCACACGCTTGTGGGAGCAGGCGCCGCGGAAGGCGCGATGGACGCTTCGAATATGTTGAAACCAGCGCTGGCGCGGGGCGAGCTGCGCGCCATCGGCGCAACCACGCTCAACGAATACAAGAAACACATCGAAAAAGATCCCGCGCTGGAACGCAGGTTCCAGCCGGTACTGGTAAGCGAGCCGACGGTCGAGGATACCATCGCGATTCTGCGTGGATTGAAAGAACGTTACGAAGTACATCACGGTGTGCGCATCAAGGATGCGGCGATTATTGCAGCGGCCACGCTCTCTAACCGCTACATCTCGGACCGCTTCCTGCCGGACAAGGCCATCGACCTGATCGACGAGGCGGCGGCGAGCCTGCGGATGCAGATCGATTCCCTGCCGGTGGAGATTGACGAGATCGAGCGGCGCATCATGCAGCTGGAAATTGAGCGCCAAGCGCTGCTGAAGGAAACCGATGCGCACTCGAAGGAGCGGCGCAAGCAGATCGAGAAGGAACTGGCGGCGCTGAAAGAAGATTCCAGCGCACGAAAGACGCGCTGGCAGGCGGAAAAAGAAGCCATCGGAAAAATCCGCAAGCTGAAGGAACAGATCGAACAACTGAGGGCGGAAGAACAGAAGTACGAACGCTCCGGTGAACTGGCCAAGGTGGCGGAGATCCGCTACGGCAAGATTGCGGCGGCGGAGCGCGACCTCGAGAAGGCGCAAGAACGATTCTCTGCGGTGCAGAAAGACGCGCCAATGCTGAAGGAAGAAGTCGCTGAGGAAGACATCGCGAAACTCGTGAGCAAGTGGACGGGCATTCCGACAGGCCGGTTGCTGGAAGGCGAAGCGCAGAAGCTCGTGCACATGGAAGAGAGGCTGCGGCAGCGGGTTGTCGGCCAGGATGACGCGCTCGAGCGCGTGTCGAATGCCGTGCGGCGCAGCCGCGCAGGTCTCTCCGACACCAAGCGGCCGATCGGCTCGTTCATTTTCCTCGGAGCAACAGGCGTGGGGAAAACGGAACTGGCGCGGGCGCTGGCGGAGTTTCTCTTCGACGATGAAAAGCTGATGATCCGCATCGATATGAGCGAGTACATGGAGAAGCACAGCGTGTCGCGGCTGATCGGCGCGCCTCCCGGCTACGTTGGATACGAGGAGGGCGGTCAGCTCACCGAGCAGGTGAGACGTCATCCGTATTCGGTTGTCTTGTTTGACGAAATTGAGAAGGCCCATCCGGATGTGTTCAACGTGCTGTTGCAGATTCTCGAGGACGGGCGCCTCACCGACGGCAAAGGCCGCACCGTGGACTTCCGCAACACTGTGCTGGTAATGACCAGCAATGTGGGGTCGGCGGCGATCTTTGAATTTTCAACCAAAGATCCGGAGCGGGCGCGAAAAGAAGCGATGGAAGCGTTGCGTGCTTCGTTCCGGCCGGAGTTCATCAACCGCATCGACGAGATCGTGATCTTCAACCCGCTCGGGAAAGAGCATCTGGAGCGCATCGTGGGCTTGCTGCTGAAAGGCGTGGAGAAACTCCTCGCCGAACGACAGATTACGCTGGAGCTGACGCCGGCGGCGCGAGAGTTGTTGCTGCGCGAAGGCTACGATCCGGCGTATGGGGCGCGGCCGCTGCGCAGAACCATTCAGCGGTTGATTCAGGATCCCCTGGCGTTGCAGATCCTGGAAGGCAAGGTGTTGCCGGGCAATCAAGTGCGCGTAGACCGCGATGGGCAGAAAGACGCGATGCGATTCGAGCGTGCGCCGGCAAAACAACCCGCGGCTGCTGCGGGAATCTAATGGATAGAAGCGGAGCGAGCTGGAGGGCGCTCCGCGTTTCCACGAAAGAGTTGACATCCTCCTCTCCCTAAAGGGAGAGGATTCCTACGGAGTCGGATGTTGGTCCGATCTCTTCGGTGGGTTCCTCCCACAACGCCCTTCTTCAGGCGAGGACAACGAAGAGGCTTCACTTTTGGGCTATCCGCCCATAGGTCTTTTGGACCAGAAGAGCTTACGAGAATGGAACCAGGAAATCAAGACGCGGAGGGCCATATATCCCCGGCCTAAAAACGCCGAGGCTTTACGGCCCACTTGGTAAGATTTCGGGTTGTTCGTACGTATCAAAAGACGAGGGGCACAATGAGAATTATTCGCACCGCTTTTCTGCTAGGAGTCCTCACACTTTTCCTGATGATGGTGGGCCAGTATTTTGGCGGGCGAAATGGGATGACCCTGGGCTTGGGAATTGCGATTTGCACGAATGCGTTCGCCTATTTCTTCTCGGACAAGATCGCTTTGCTCTCTAGCGGCGCGCGGCCCGTTTCGCGCGAAGAGTTGCCGAGACTCTATGCGGTGATGGAACGCCTCGCCGCCAAGGCAAACATCGCGGTCCCGAAGCTGTACGTGATTCCGGAAGCCGCCCCGAACGCTTTTGCGACTGGCAGAAACCCGAGGCATGCTTCCGTGGCAGTGACCGAGGGTCTGTTGCAGCTCATGAATGATGATGAGCTCGAAGGCGTCATCGCACATGAACTCTCGCACGTTCGAAATTACGACATTTTGATCAGCTCCGTCGCGGCGACACTTGCAGGAGCCATCACCTGGATCGCACATTGGGGCCTGTGGTTTGGAAGCAGCGACCGCGATGATCGCGAACGCGGTGGCGGCGGCATCCTCGGGCTACTACTATTTTTTCTTGCACCACTCGCCGCAATGCTGCTGCAACTGGGTCTTTCGCGCCAGCGAGAGTTTTCTGCAGATGAAACGGGGGCACGGATGGTGGGCCAGCCCTACGGTCTGATGAGTGCGCTCCAAAAACTGGGGGCCTATAACCAGCGCATTCCTACGACCTCGCTTTCCCCGTCGACCTCGGCCTTGTGCATCGTAAAACCGCTCTTCGGCGGCGGCACGATGTCCTCTCTGTTCAGCACACATCCCCCTCTCGAGAAGCGCATCCAAGCTCTGCGCGAGATGACTGTTACTCCCGAGCGCTAGTGATCTTCTGACGAGATTCTGCACATTTGAGCTACTCCACGTGTAATCTTTTCAAAAATCGTGCCATGCAAACCGTGGCGAGAAACTGTGATCCTGGCTAAACCTATGATTTATCGGCAGATAACATTTCTAGTGGCGAGGCTTGTGTTTGGCGCGGGAAATGCACATTCATAACCGGGCGGCATTGTCGGCTTTGGGAATTTGAGGGACGGGGGAGTATGAACTGCAAAGACACGATCCATTTGATTTGTTGGTACTTAGAGGGACGACTCTCCACGTCCGTCGAAGGCGAGATCAAGCTCCACCTGGAGACTTGCTCTGATTGCCATCTGGTGCTGGACGCGGCTATAAACACGCTGGAACGGTATTTCAGCTCCGAGCGCTTTGCCGGGGCCGAGGCGGGAACTCGCGCTGCCTGAATCACCCCTAGGCTAACTAATTGAAAAATTGACGTTTAATTCCGTAGACCACATGCGGCTTGGTCTTTCTATGTTTGTTTATCCCTGAAAATCGCGTCAGCCGATGTTCTTAACAGAGCTGACAGCAAATAATACGAATTTCGAAGGAATCGCGTAAACATTACAAGTACTAGTACCTATGGAACTGCACCATCCCGCCCCTCAGTTCTCCTCTACTCCATTGAATTTACATAGTTTAGTCCACGTGAGGCACAAAAGAACCATTTGGCGAGGTGGATGCTCATTTCCATGGCACAGGGCGAAGCACCAAAAGGAGAAATGAAGTATATGAGCGAATTTCAGGAAACCACCACCACGAGCGGGACGCCCCGTTGGGTTGGATTGGCAGTAGCGATATTGGGCGGCATTTCACTGCTCGGCCTCGGAGTCGGCTTGAGCGCACTGAATCAAGCCAGGAGTATCGAGCAATCGACACAAGCCACCGTCAGGCAGGCCAATGAAGCGCTGAACCAGAGGCTGGCAAAGGCCGACGAAATTAACCAGCAACTGCAGAGCGATGTCAAGGTAGTTACCGACAAGCTCAAGGTCACGCATGCGGATCTGGTTGCCGCGCGCAAGCAGAACAAGTATGCCACGGTGGCGGTCGACCAAAAAGTGACCAACTTGGCGACTTCGGTCAAGGCCGAACTGGCCACTAAGGCAAACAACGAGGACGTGAACAAGCTGAACGGCGACGTCAGCGGGGTAAAGAGCGACCTGGACGCCACCAAGAACAGCATCCAGATGGCGCGCAGCGAGATGGGCACGCTCATCGCGCGGAACCACGATGAAATCGATCAGCTCCGCCACCTGGGGCAGCGCGATTACTTCGAGTTCACCGTGCAGCGCAAGGGCGGTGCGACAAAGGTTGGCAGCATTCAAATCGTACTGAAGGACACCAACACCAAGAAGAACCGCTACACTATCAATGTCCTAGCAGACGACAACAGCTTCGAAAAGAAGGATCGCTCGGTGAACGAGCCGATTTTCTTCTACACCGGGGGAACCCGCACAGCGATTGAACTGGTGGTCAACAAGGTCACCAAGTCGACCGCCACGGGCTACCTGAGCGTGCCGAAGGCGGCTGGAGCAACCTCGGCGAGCACGGCGACCTCCGGGCAGTAAGCAAGTTCCGCAGGGGCAGAACACCGGCTCCTTGGAGCACACAAGACAGGGGAGGATTCCAAAGAATCCCCCCTTTTTTGTTTGACGTTCATCCGGGAATAAGAATTCAACGTAGTAGGTAGTAGTAGGAAGAGTCTGGACACCGGAACGCCCCTGTGCCAAGCTACGGGGCAGCCCGGCGTATCAAAAAAGGGCAGTGGATTTCTCTGGAGGGGGAAAGCATGAAAGTACGATTCTCGATGGCAGTGGCAGCGACGCTGTTCGCGGGAACGCTCGCGATGGCGGGGGACAACTCCTGGACCGGCTGGATCTCAGACAGCCAGTGTGGGGTAAAAGGCGCAAACGACAAGGCTGGCGAGTGCACGACCAAGTGCGTCAAGGAGCATGGCGCCAAGTACGTGTTCGTGAACGACGCCGACAAGAAAGTGTACGTGGTCGATGCGCAGGACAAAGTGGCGGCGCATGCCGGCCATCACGTGACCGTAAAGGGCACGGTGGACGGCGAAACGCTCAAGCTCAGCAGCATCGACATGGCTCCTGCAGTCAAGTAATCTTAGTTAGTTTTTTCATGACGGGCGTCCCGATCGGGGCGCCCGTTTTGTTTTGTGCGGCGAAGTATTTCCGTTACGATGTTGTGCTGCCATGTCAACCCTTCTCATTCACGCCGGCCGTGCGCTAACCCCGATGACAGAAATTAACGACGCGGGCATCCTGATTCGCGAAGATTCCATTGAGGCCATCGGGCCGCGCTCGGGGATGACCTTGCCCGCGGGGGCCCAGGAAGTTCGCGCCACGGACAAGACGGCCATCCCGGGTTTTATCGATGTGCACATCCACGGAGCCGGTGGCCACGACATGATGGAAGGAACTGGCGCCGCCTTGCGGTCCATCACTCACAAGGTCTCGGAATATGGCACCACCTCCCTTCTCGCCACCACCGTAACGGCCAGTACGGACGAGACTCTGCGCGCCGTCGAGGGAATCGCCGGGTACATCAGGCAACAGCACGAAACGGACGAACCCCGCGCGGAAATCCTGGGGATCCATTTCGAGGGGCCCTTCATCAGCAAGGAGCGCCGCGGAGTTCATCCCGCTAAATGGATTCAGTTGCCGTCTGCGGAAACATTCAGCCGCTTCCTCAAGGCCGCCGCGGGGAATGCCAGGATTCTGACGATTGCACCGGAATTGCTCGGTGCCGCTCCGTGCATCGATGCGGCGCGAGAAGCCGGCCTGGTCGTTTCGATGGGGCATACCGACGCGACCTACGAGCAGGCTCGTGCGGCGATGGCCCGGGGGGCGCGCAGCGCTACTCACCTCTACAACGCCATGCGTCCATTTTCGCATCGCGATCCGGGTGTCATCGGGGCCGTGCTCACTTCGCCGGAGATCAATGCGGAGCTGATCGCCGACGGCGTGCACGTCGAAGAAGCCGCCATGAAACTGCTTCTCCTCGCCAAGGGAGCCGCGCACGTCACGCTCGTGAGCGACGGGCTCTCCGCAACGGGCATGCCGGACGGAAAGTACACACTCGGCGGCTTCGAAGTGACCGTTAGCGGCGGCGTCTGCCGGAATGCCGAAGGAATACTGGCGGGGAGCACGTTGACGCTCGATCGCGCGCTGCGCAATATCGTAGCGCTGGGAGCATCTCTGCCGGACGCTGTGCGAATGCTGACACTGAACCCGGCTTCCCTGTTAGCCGTCGAGTTCAAGAAAGGTTCACTGCGTGTGGGAGCGGACGCGGATATTTTGCTGCTCGATGAAGGATTGCATCTAGCGGGAGTTTGGGCCCGAGGTGTTGCGCTGAATTAGGGATTCAGCGGAATGTTGAGTTCCCCGGCAAGCTGTTCCGCATCGAAGGGACTACAGGCGAAATAGCGGCCGCCGACTTCCAGCGTGGGAACTGTGCGATTGCCGTTGTTGGCCTTGATGACGATCGCTTCCCCCGACGGATCTTTTTCGATATCCACTTCGCGAAAATCCACACCGCGTTCCTTCAAGAAGGATTTTGCACGGCGGCAATCGGGGCACCAGCTGGTGCTGTACATGGTAATCGGTTCCATCAGCTGCTCCAGTTCATTAGATGCGGGCGGCGGCACGAAGTCGCAAGAGGGCTGCGAATGAATCAGCAGCGGATGCTTTAGGCACCCGGAACGAGCGCGCTGCGCTTTTTGGTGCCCACCTGGATGCGGATCAAAGCGCGCTGCAGCGCGATGTTTGCGCGGTCCCAATCGATGTTGGGATCGCTGGAGGCCAGGCGCTGCTCGGCACGAGCCAGCGCATCTTTGGCGCGCTGCAGATCGATCTCTTCGGCGCGCTCGGCGGTTTCTGCAAGGACCGTTACGCGATCCGAAAGAACCTCGGCAAATCCGCGAACAATGGCGAGATGCGCGGACTCCTTGCCACCGAGATCATGATAGCTGAGTTCGCCAATCCCCAACTCGGTGATGAGCGGCGCGTGCCCCGGGAGTACGCCAAGATAGCCGCCCTCCCCCGGCAATTGCACCTCAACGGCTTTCTCGCGGAGCAACTGGCGCTCCGGCGTGACGATTACAAGCTCAATGGCCTCAGGAAGCATTTTCGTGATTAGGCGCTCGCCTTCATTTTCTCGGCCTTCTCGAGCGCTTCCTCGATCGTGCCAACCATGTAAAACGCCTGTTCCGGAACGTCGTCGTACTTGCCTTCCACAATTTCCTTGAAGCTGCGCACGGTGTCTTCGATCTTGACGTACTTTCCTTCGAGGCCGGTGAACTGCGCGGCAACGAACATCGGCTGCGAAAGGAATTTTTCGATCTTGCGGGCGCGCGCCACGGTGCGCTTGTCTTCGTCGGAAAGTTCTTCGATACCGAGAATGGCGATGATGTCCTGCAGATCCTTGTAGCGTTGCAGAATCGATTTCACGCCGCGCGCCACGGCGTAATGCTCCGCGCCGACGATGCGCGGATCGAGAATGCGCGAGGAGCTGGCCAGCGGGTCAACGGCAGGATAAATGCCGCGCTCGACGATTTGCCGGCTGAGGTTGGTCGTCGCGTCCAGGTGCGCAAACGTTGCGGCTGGAGCGGGGTCCGTGTAGTCGTCGGCGGGCACGTAAATGGCCTGCACCGAAGTGATGGAGCCGGACTTCGTCGAAGTGATGCGCTCCTGCAATTCGCCGATTTCCGTATTGAGGTTCGGCTGGTAGCCGACCGCCGAAGGCATGCGGCCGAGAAGCGCGGAAACTTCCGAGCCCGCCTGCACGAAACGGAAAATGTTATCGATAAAAAGGAGCACGTCGAGGTGCTCCTGATCGCGGAAATATTCGGCCACCGTGAGGCCAGTGAGGCCTACGCGCAGACGCGAGCCGGGCGGCTCGGTCATTTGGCCGTAGATCAGTGCCGCGCGCGATTTTTCCGAATTGCCGGGAACGATCACGCCGCCTTCGGACATCTCCAGCCACAGGTCGTTGCCCTCGCGGGTGCGCTCGCCCACGCCCGCGAACACGGACACGCCGCCGTGCTTCATGGCGACGTTGTGAATGAGCTCCATGATGAGAACGGTCTTACCTACGCCAGCGCCGCCGAAAAGTCCGATCTTGCCGCCCTTGAGATACGGCTCGATGAGGTCCACGACTTTAATTCCGGTCTCGAACATTTCGAGCGTCGTGGACTGATCTTCGAGCGACGGCGCAGGGCGATGAATCGGATAGTACCTCTCGCTGACGATGGGGCCGAGTTGATCGACGGGCTTCCCAAGAACATTCATCACGCGCCCAAGGGTTGTGCGCCCCACGGGAACTTCAATCCCTTTTCCGAGATCGTAAGCTTTCATACCGCGCACCATGCCCTCGACGGGCTCCATCGCGATGGCGCGAACGCGGCCTTCGCCGAGGTGCTGCTGGACCTCCGCCGTCACGTCGAGTGGTTCCGGTATCGAGTATCCTTCGCTGGTAATGCGCACGGCGTTATAAATCGCCGGGAGGTGCCCCGCCTCGAATTGAATGTCCATAACAGGCCCAATGACCTGAACGACGTGTCCCACGCCTGCGTATTTCTCTGCCATGCTGCTTCCTCCTAAGCGCCGTAAGAAGCGCCGCTCACAATTTCGATAATTTCTTTGGTAATCGCCGCTTGCCGGACTTTATTCATGTGCAGCGTCAGGGCATCAATAACATCGCCCGCATTTTTGGTTGCCGATTCCATCGCGGTCATGCGCGCGGCGTGCTCCGCTGCGGAAGATTCGAGCATCGCCCGCAGAATCTGCGTTTCGATGTAGCGCGGGAGCAACTTGCCGAGGAGCTGCTCCTCGGGCTGTTCGTAAATGTAATCCACCTGCGCGCTCTCTTTTTCGGCGGATTCTTCGTCCGCACGGATGGCCTCGACCGGCAAGAGCTTTGTGACCACCAGATTCGGCGTCATCACCGTCTTGAATTCGCTGAATACGATGTACACCGAATCGATCTCCTCCTTGGCATAGAGATCCGTGACCAGCAAGGCGATCTCCCGCGCGGTGGCAAAGTCGACGCGCGCAAGCACGTTCACATATTCCGCAATGAGGCTAAATCCCGCCTTTTTCAGCGAGTCGCGGCCCTTCTTGCCGACGGGGATCGTCGAAAGTTTCTTGCCCTTGTTAGCGCGGAAAAAATCGTGGGCCTTGCGCAGAATATTGGCGTTGAAAGCGCCGGCCAGCCCGCGCTCGCCCGTCAGGACGATGGCGAGAATTCTTTCTTCTGGCCGGTGCGCCAGCAGCGAGTGCTGGGGTTCATCGATGCGCGACATGATGGAACGCAGCATGCGCGCGAGCTCCTTGGCGTACGGGCGTGCCGCGATGGCCGCTTCCTGAGCGCGGCGCAACCGAGCCGCGGCGACGAACTTCATCGCGCGGGTGATTTGCTGGGTGTTCTTCACCGAGCGGATGCGGCGCCGGAAATCGAGAAGTGTGGCCATCGTTATTCGTTACCCGCCGATCCTCACTTCGCCGCCGCGGCAACGGCAGCAGCGAATCGTTCCTTGAACGCATCGATAGCCGTCTTGACTTCCGCCTTGATGGCGTCGTCGAGAGCCTTTTTCGCCGCGATGTTCTTCAGGATCGAGGGGTAGTTGGTTTCGACGAACTGCAGGAACTCCTGCTCAAAGCGGCGAACTTCCGCAACCGGTACAGCGTCCAGCGCGCCACTGGTCGCAATGTAAAGACTGAGCACCTGCTTTTCCACCGCCAGCGGCACATACTGATCCTGCTTCAGGATTTCCGTGAGCCGCTGCCCGCGGGCGAGCTGCCCTTGCGTCACTTTGTCGAGCTGATCGGAGCCAAACTGCGCGAAGGCCGCGAGCTCGCGATACTGCGCCATATCGAGACGCAGCGAACCAGCCACCTGGCGCATGGCCTTGATCTGCGCGTTGCCGCCGACGCGGCTGACCGAAATGCCGACGTTGATGGCCGGACGAATGCCCGCATTAAAAAGGTCCGCTTCAAGATAAATCTGACCGTCGGTGATGGAAATCACGTTCGTCGGAATGTAGGCGGAAACGTCCCCAGCCTGTGTTTCGATGACCGGCAGCGAGGTCAGCGAGCCGCCGCCGAGCTTGTCATTCAGTTTTGCGGCGCGTTCCAACAAGCGGGAGTGCAGATAGAAAACGTCGCCGGGGAACGCTTCACGTCCCGGAGGACGGCGGAGCAGCAGCGAAATTTCGCGGTAGGCCTGCGCGTGCTTGGAAAGATCGTCGTAAAACGTGACGGCATGCCGCTTGGTGTCGCGGAAAAATTCGCCCATGGCGCAGGCGGCATAAGGCGCGATGTACTGAAGCGAAGCCGGCTCGGCGGCGGACGAAGTAACGACGATGGTGTAGTCCATCGCCCCGGCGTCGGTAAGCGTCTTCACGACCTGCGCGATCGTCGAGCGCTTCTGCCCGATGCCGCAATAAATGCAAATTATGTCGCCGCCCTTTTGATTGATGATGGTGTCGAGAATGACCGCGGTCTTGCCGGTCTGGCGGTCGCCGATGATCAGCTCGCGTTGTCCGCGGCCGATCGGAATCATGCTGTCGATCGCCTTGATGCCGGTCTGCAGCGGCTCGCGAACCGGTTGGCGGTCGAGCACGCCCGGCGCGATGCGCTCAAGCGCGTTGCGCTGCTTCGTGGCGATGGGACCTTTGCCGTCTACAGGCTGGCCGAGCGGGTTCACAACGCGGCCAACCAGCGCTTCCCCCACCGGCACGGACATAATCGTGTTCGTGCGCTTGACGACGTCGCCTTCCTTCAGCTCCTGCGATTCTCCGAGGAGCACCACGCCGACTTGCTCCTCTTCGAGGTTGAGTGCGATCCCGAAAACGTTATGCGGGAAAGCGAGCATTTCACCCGCCATGACCTTCTCAAGACCATGGACGCGCGCAATGCCGTCACCGACGCTGATGACCGCGCCGACTTCGTCGACCGAAACGGTCTGCTCGTAGTTCTCAATCTGCTCGCGCAGAATCTTGCTGATTTCGTCCGCTTTAATATTCGCCATGCCTGCTCCGTCGCTGAACCCTGGAATCTTTCGAGAAAGACGCGCCAATGCGCGCCTCCCTAAAATCTTGCTTACTCGGCCGCGAGGCGCGCGCGCATCTCATTCAACCGGCTGCGCAACGAGCCATCGTAAATCGTGTCCCCCATCCGCACGACCGCGCCGCCCAATAACGCCGGATCGAGCGCGTACTTTGTTTCAATCTTCTTGCCCGTGAGGCGCGCCAGCGTCGCCGCCATCTCTTTCTTTTGCCCCGCGCTCAATTCGACGGCGGAAGAAACTTCCGCTTCGGCAACTCCCTGCCGCTGCCGGATCACCTGGTGAAACGCGGCGATAACCTCCGGAATCAGCTGCGTGCGCCGGTGGTCCGCGATCACGAAGAGAAAATTCCGGATGATTTTGCTCGCGCCCAGCCGGGCCACAAGTTTCTCGATGACCGCCTGCTTGGCTTCCACGCTCACCGCCGGGCTTGCCAGAAACGTGCGCAGTTCGGCGGATTGCGCGTACGCCGCGCCGAAATCGTGGAGCTGCTTGGCAGCCGGCTCGGCGGCGCCCTGAGCCAGCGCGATGTCGGCCATGGCATTCGCGTACTGGAGGCTCGCGGATTTCAATTCGGCCTCCTTTCGAGACTCTTCACGAAGTTGCTGATGAGCGATTCCTGCGCCTTTGGAGTGAGCTGCTTGGCAAGCAGTGTTTCCGCGCCATCAACGGCAAGATTTGCGGCCAGCGCTTTCAGCTCCAGCCGCGCGGAGCGTTCCGCGGCTTCGATTTCAGCCTTTGCGGCGGCGGCGATTTTCTGCGTATCGGTCTCGGTGGCGGCGCGGAGTCGCTCTACTTCAGCGGCGGATTCGCGTTCGGCGAAGGCGCGGAGTTCCGCGACTTCCTTCTGGAGGTTCGCGAGACTGGTCTCCGCTTCGCGAAGCTGCGCGTCAGCGGCGGCCCTGGCGCTCGTGGCATTTGCGATCGCCGAGCTGATGGCTTCCGCTTTCTTTCGAAACACCGGCGGAAGCTTTTTGCCAAAGACCCAAACGATCACGCCGGCGACGATGGCAAAGTTGATCCACTTGAAGATTTCCGTGGCGCGTTCGGTGGCCGCGTTGCCTCCTTCTTCCGCAGCGTTCGCGCCAACAACGGCAAAGAGCAACACAAATAGAATACTCACAGCAAAGAAAGAGGAACGATTTCGCGTCATCGAGCTTCTCTCGCGGGAGCGCCGGGACGCGGCGGGGTTTCAAGGATGCGGCGCGCGATTTCGGCGGAAAGTTCGGCAACGGTGGCTTCGACGTCGCGGCGGGCAGCGGCAAGTTCAGCCGCCACGCGCGCTTTCGCGGTGCTGACTTCGCCCGCGGCGCGCGTGCGCGCGTCCTTGATCCGCGCGGCGCGTTCCTCGAGAAGTTTCCTGCGAGCGGCCTCCTGCTCGGCATACACCTGGCCGCGTGCCTGCTTGAGGGCCTCCTGGTACTGCTTGACCTTCTCGGCAGCAGCGACTTGGGCGGCTTCGGCAGCCTTTTCGGTGCCCGCGGTGCGCGAATCGCGCCCGGCCATCACCACCAGCAAGGGCTTAAAGAAAAGTGCCCGTAAGATGAAGTAAAAAAGCAAGATAATCAGGACTGTGGGCACAGCCTGAAGGA
>QHZB01000098.1 GCA_003224525.1 Acidobacteriota bacterium
AAAGCTGATGTCACCGCCGCGGACGTCCGTGGTCACGCCCGGAGTAAGGAGCGTGAAGTTGATGAAATTACGGCCGAGAGTCGGGAGATCGCTCACTGCGAGCTCACCGACGGAAGATTGGACCGAAGAACGCGTGAGCTCAACGATGGGAACCTCCGCGGTGACGGTGACGGAAGCAGCTTGCGTTCCCACGTTTAGCTGGATGGGCAAATCTATTGTAGAGCCCACGGCGACGGAAACACGGACGGCGTAGCTGGAGAAACCACTTTTTTCGGCAGTAACAACATAAGTTCCAGGAGGCACAACTGGAAAATGAAAGAAGCCGTTCTCGTCGCTGGCAGATTCGAACTTAAGGCCGATGTCAGAATTGACGGCGCTGAGTTTTGCCCCCGAGACGGCGCCACGCTGAACATCGGTAATGGTGCCTTCGATCGATCCGCTAGTGCCGCGTTGGGCGCTGGAAGTACAAGCATGAAACAGCAGAATAGTCAAACAAATGCCGACGGCTCTGCACAGAGATCCAAATGGCAAATTCATCTGAACCCCTCCCCCATGATGAGATCATACCGAGTGATGGGAATCTTCATCCCAATTGTACGCGTAAGGCTTTTTCCTCGTGGTACCAGCAAGTGCGTTGGCCCACAACCTTCCAGGGGTTCTGTGGAGAGCCCCCGCATCATCTCGGAGAAAGATCGCAGTGGCTGCAAACGCCAACTCCGGGCACTAACCAACCAACGGCCAAATTTATGCCCAATCTTCTATCACAGGAATTACATGCATTGAAACGAACCCCTGTGGAAAACTTCGGCGCGCCCGAAGCGATAATTTCAATGCATGACAGCACCAAAAAGCGCTGACTTGGCGCTAACTCAATCACTTGCCTGAGACCAGGCAACGCAGATTGAGAGAGCATAAATGCCCTAAGAGTGGCGCGTTATGAGAGTGTCTTGCCCCGCAGGACGCGCGTGCGTTAGAGTCTCGGTGCCACGTTCGAGGAAAAGGATGCCGAAACCCGAAAAAGCCAGGCAGCAAAGTAGCAGGACGCCGCGGGAGCGGGTCAGAGTTTTGATTACGGGCGGCCGGATTCAAAAGCGCATTCAGGCGCTGGCCATGGAAATCCGGAAAGATTTCCCCGGCGAACCGCTGCATCTGGTAAGCGTTTTGAAAGGCGGCGTTTTTTTTCTGACCGACCTGGCGAGAAATATTTCGGGGGAAGTTTCTTTTGACTTCATCGCGGTGTCGAGTTACGGGCAAAAGACGCACTCGTCGGGCCAAGTGCGGTTGACGCGGGACCTGGACTCCAGCATCGAGGGGAAAACGGTCATCGTCGTCGAGGACATTCTGGATACGGGAATGACGCTGCAGTACTTGCTGCGGTTGTTCGAGCAGCGGAAGCCGAAGCATCTGCGGGTGGCGGTGCTGCTGGACAAGCCGGAACGGAGGATCGCCGCGGTTCACGCGGACTACGTGGGATTTTCCATTCCCAACGAATTTGTGGTCGGTTATGGGCTGGATTACGCCGAGCGATACAGAAACCTGCCCTACGTTGGTGTCTTATTGCTTGGTCCCGGGTTGAAGGAGAAACCGGCGGAAGATTAGGAGCAGAGTGACTGGTGACTCGTAGAAAGAGGGCGACAGTTAAAAGTTGAAAGTCGAAAGAAAAACAAGGATTTAACACTCCGACCAAGTCGGAGCAAGGGCCGTTCGCAGAGTTCACAGCGGGGAAGAGAATAACCCCACCGGGTCCCCGACATGGTCAGAGAAGGCGGGCCGGTAATCCGTGACTTGTGGCTCGTGACTCGTGACTGATACAAATCCCGCCAAGCACAGGGCTTACGATTGGCCGCCTGCTATAATAAATACTTCATGAATCCAACAGATGAACATACGACAGCAATCGCATTGAACGGCGGAATGGAGGTATCCGCCGAGGTCCTTTCGACGCTTGCGGAAATCGGCGAGGAAGTGAACGCCTCGCTGGACCTGGACGAGGTTCTGGCGCGATCGGCAGCTTTGATCAAGCGGCACATCGATTATGAAATCTTTGGCGTGCTGATGATCGAAGGGGATGGAAGTTATCTCCGGCACCGATTCGCCATCGGGTATCCGCGCGAGTTGGCGGACAATTTGCGGGTTCCGCTGGGGCAGGGAATTACTGGAACTGCGGCGGCCACGGGCCACTCCGTGCGAGTGAGCGATACTTCCAAGGACACGCGGTACATCAATGCCATCGACAGCGTGCGTTCGGAGCTGGCAGTGCCGCTGATGCTGCATGGAAAGTGCGTCGGGGTGCTGGATATTCAGAGCCGCCACCTCGATTACTTTACACGCGACCAGCAAAATATATTGACGCTGCTGGCCAGCCGGCTGGCAGTGGCGATTGAAAACGCGCGGCTGTTTCAAAAGGTGCGGGCGCAGGCGGACACGCTGTTACTGTTGAGCGAAGTCGGCCGCGAAACGGGCGCGATCCTGGAGGTCGAAGAGCTTCTGCGGCGAGCGGCAGAACAAACCAAGCGGGTGATTGATTACCAGATCCTGAGCATCATGCTTTATGACGAAGAGCAAAAGATTTTCCGGCACCGCGTGGACGTGAAGCATGGCCATCGCGTGCAAGGAAAACTACGCGCGAACGCGAGCGAAGGCATCGTTGGGGCGGCAGCCACGTTGAAGGAGCCGGTCGTCGTTCCGGACGTGACCGTCGATCCGCGCTACCTGATGGTGAACCCGGAGACGCGTTCGGAACTGGCGATTCCCATGATGCACAAAGGGAAAGTGATCGGCGTGCTGGATTTGGAAAGTCCGCAACTGAATTATTTTACCGAGGATCACGTGCAGACGCTTGCGATTCTGGCTGCGAACCTCGCTGTTTCTCTGGAAAATGCGCGGCTCTACGAGCAACTGGCGCGCGACGAGGCGCGGCTGGAGCGGGATTTGCAGGCGGCGAAGAGAATTCAGGGCGCGCTGCTGCGGCCGGTTCCCATGGAAGACTTCGGATTGGAGATGGCCGCCCGGTATCTTTCCGCACGTGAAGTGTGCGGCGACCTCTACGAGTTTCTGCGCTACGGACCGCAGCAATTGGGGATTGCGCTGGGAGACGTGAGCGGCAAGGGGACGGCCGCGGCACTCTATGGCGCGGTGGCGATCGGAATCATGCGGAGTCTGGCGCCGCAAAAACTGCAACCCGCGGAAATGCTGAAGCAAATGAACCAACTGGTGGGTGAGCGGCGCATCGAGGGGCGATTCATGACGGCGTGCTTTGCCACCTGGCAAAAGGGAAGGCAGAAGCTGCGGGTGGCAAACGCCGGGCAGTCGCAGCCGCTGCTATACAAAGAAGGACGCTGCGGCAAGATTGAATTGACGGGATTTCCGCTGGGCATTTTTGAGGAAGTGACCTACGAGGAATGGTCCGTCACGCTAGAGTCCGGAAATATTCTTGTATTCCACTCGGACGGAATCGCGGAGACCATGAACAGCGAAGGCCAGTTCTTCGGCACGACGCGGATTATGAAGCTGATCGAACAGCACCATGAAGCGTCCGCGACGGATATTGCCGACGTGATTCTGCGCGAAGTGGATTGGTTCACGCAAAGCGCTCCGCTTTCGGATGACCGGACGCTGGTTGTCGCCAAAGTCCGATGAGCCATTCGAGCAACGCATCTTCACGCAAGCTTAAATATGTGGATCCGGCTACTTTCACGCCGCACTTCGCGTGGGAGAAGTGTGGTGCGCGGAGCGCGAGCGGCGAAGAAGTGGTGTGCGAAAGAGTGCCGCTGGAATTCGTTGCCAGGAAGTATGGTACGCCAACCTATGTATATAGCCGAGCCGCAATTAAAGATGCCTATGAGGAACTTCACAGCGGGCTTGGCGCGCTGCCGCACACTTTGTGTTTTGCCGTAAAGTCCAACGGGAACCTGTCGATTCTGGATCAACTTGCCAAACTAGGAAGCGGTTTTGACATTGTATCGGGCGGGGAACTCCGCCACCTGCAGCGCATCGGCGTGCGCGGGGAGCGCATCGTTTTCTCCGGCGTCGGCAAGGATCGGTACGAGATTCGTGAAGCGCTGAACTATCGAACTCGTGGGCGAAGCGGGCACGCGGGAATTCTGCTTTTCAATGCCGAATCCCAAGCGGAACTCGATATCTTGGTGGAGGAGGCGGCGCGACTGGCCGTACGGAGAGGCAGGCCGCCTGCGGCGGCGATTCGCGTGAATCCCGATGTGCAAGCCGGCGGCCATCCGCACATTGCAACCGGACGTCACGAACACAAATTTGGCTTGGACTGGAATGAGGCAAAACGCCTTTACCTTGCGCACCGGGATTCGAAATGGATCCGCTGGCGGGGAATCAGCGCGCATATCGGCTCGCAGATTACAACTCTCGTTCCATTTCGCCGGGCATTGGGGCGGCTGGCTGGATTTGCCGGAGAGCTGCGGCGCGCGCAAATCGATCTGCGGTACCTGGATGTCGGGGGCGGGCTTGGGGTGAGATATTCGGACCAGAAGCCGCCGACACGGAGGGAGTACGCGCGGCTGGTTTCACAAATAGTGCGCAAACTTGACTTGCACCTTTTGCTGGAGCCTGGGCGTTCGATCATCGCTCCGGCCGGTGTTCTCTTGACGCGCGTTGTGTACACGAAAACGAACCGTGGAAAGACGTTTGTGGTTGTAGACTCGGCGATGAACGACCTGATGCGGCCGGCTCTTTACGGGGCGATCCACCCGATTACGAAAGTTATGCGGGAGGGGAGGGAAAAGGACGCCAGCCGCAAACGTGCGGATATTGTCGGGCCGGTTTGCGAAACGGGCGATTGCTTTTTGCGGGATTGGCCGCTCGGTGAAGTGCAGGCCGGCGACCTGCTCGCGATTTGGGTTGCGGGGGCGTATGGAATGTCGCAGGCATCAAATTATAATGCGCGATGCCGTCCCGCTGAAGTTTTGGTCGAGGGCAAGCGCTTTCGGCTGATTCGCCGGCGCGAAACTCAGAACGATTTGCTGCGCACAGATGTTCTCGGCTAGTTTTGCCGGCATCGAAGATTGCGGCGTAGCCGAAGGGTTATACTTCGCCCCATTTCAGCTTGCTGCGCAAAATCTCAAAATACGATTTCTTTGGCGGCTGGATGAGCTTCAGCAGTTCTTTCGCGCGGGAAATGCGGACAAGATCCGTTGGTTGCAACGGGATACCGCGCTGGCCATCGAGGGTCAGAAAAACGGACTCGGTGTTCCCGGAGAGGGTCATCTCGATAAAAGAGGAGTCGCGGACTACAAGTGGGCGGTCACTCAGGGTGTGCGGGCAGATGGGAGTGATCACAAAGGATTCCACGGCGGGATGCACGATGGGTCCGCCGGCGGAGAGGGAATAGGCGGTAGAGCCGGTGGGGCTGGCGACGATCAGGCCGTCGGCGCGGTAACGGCAGACAAAATCGCCGTCAATGATGAGCTCAAGCTCGATCATGCGGGCGAGCGCGCCTTTATTGATCACCACTTCGTTCAGAACGCGCTGACTATCGATCACTTTGCCCGCGCGCTCGAGCTCGACGCTGATCATGACGCGTTCGCTCAGCGAAAAACGGCCCTGCAGGGTGTCGTCAAGGGCCGGGTGCAGCTCTTCCAGAGTGAAGCTGGTAAGGAAGCCCAGACTGCCCATATTGACGGGCAGGATGGGAATCCCGCGCGGGGCGGCCAAACGCGCGGCAGCCAGCATGGTGCCGTCACCCCCAAGCACGAGCAGAAGTTGCGAAGCGTCCGCCACGCGCTGGCGAGTCTCACCTTTCGAACCGTCCGGCAGACAATGAGCCGTCTCTTCGTCAATGAGAGTTTTTATGCCGTGCGCTTCAAGCCACTTCAGCAATGGCGGAACAACAATGGCGAGGTTCGAACGGCGTGGGCGAGAGATGATGCCGATAGTTTGAAAAGTTTGTCCGGGGCGCATGTGTTTCTGCGATTCTACTCCAGGGTCTTTTTGCGTGCGTGGAGAAAATACTCCTGATTGCCTTCGGCCCCCAGGAGATGACTTGGGCGGACTCCGAAGTATTCCAGACCAACGGATGCAACGCATTCGCGAACGGACAGGATCGCCTTATCGTGGAGCTTTTGGTCTCTAACGATTCCGCCGGAGCCAATTTCCTCGCGGCGCAATTCGAATTGCGGCTTGATGAGGATGAGAAAGTCGGCGCGGGGTTTTGCCGTCGCCATTGCGGGCGCGATTAGTTTCCGGACGGAGATGAAAGAAACATCAATCACCACGATGTCGACGCTTTCCGGAAGGTCATCCATGCGGAGTTCGCGCGCATTTCGCGCGATCGGAATGACGCGAGGATTCTGCCGCAGCTTCCAGTCAAGCTGTTCCACGTTAACATCGACAGCGTAGACGCGCACTGCGCCGCACTGGAGCAGGCAATCCGTGAAGCCGCCGTTAGAAGCGCCGATATCCAAGCAAACGCACCCGGCCGCCTCAATCGCAAAGTCTTCCAGCGCGCCTTCGAGTTTCGTTCCACCGCGGCTGACGAACTTCTGCAGCCGGCTGATGATTTCGATGCGCGCGTCTTCCGCAATGGGCATACCTGCCTTTTCCACTCGTTGGCCGTCCACCTGAACTTCACCAGCGAGAATCATAGCCATGGCTTTCTGAGGAGAGCCGGCGCACCCTCGCTCGACGAGAAGAAGATCGAGGCGTTTGCGGCTAGCCTTTGGTTTCATAAGGCGTTCGAACGGTCAAGCGCGGCGAAGCACGAGGAATTCCGCGATCTCACGGAGGCGCGCGGCGCGGCCGGTGTATGGCGCGAGTTCAGCAATGGCTTTGGTGGCGAGGTCATTGGCAATGTGGTGAGAGCGCTCCAGGCCGTAAACTGCCGGATAGGTTGCTTTTTGTTGCGCCATGTCCTTTCCCGCGGTTTTGCCAAGCGCGGCAGAGGACTCCTCGACGTCAAGGATGTCGTCCGTGACCTGAAAAGCCCAGCCGATGGCCTCGCCGAATCGCCGCAGGCGCGCGACATCTTCAGAGCTGGTGCCTGCGCACAAGGCACCGGCGGTGATGGAAGCACGAATCAGGGCGGCGGTTTTCGAACGATGAATGTACTCCAGCATTTGCGGATCGATGGGTTTGCCTTCGGCTTCGATGTCGGCTACCTGGCCGCCGACCATTCCATTGATGGTGCCGGCGGCAGATGCAACTTCTGTGAGGATGGCAGCGCGGCGCTCCGCGGCGGCGGGAGTTGCACCGATGGTTTCGAAGGCCAGCGTTAAGAGGGCGTCGCCAGCGAGGATGGCGATGGCTTCGCCGAATTTCTTGTGGCAAGTCGGTTTGCCGCGGCGGAGGTCATCGTTGTCCAGCGCCGGCAAATCATCGTGGATCAAGGAATAGGTGTGGATGAATTCGATGGCGCAAGCGGGATGAAGCGCGGGGTTGACATCGCCGGCGAAGATGCGCGCCGTCTCAAGACAGAGGATGGGGCGGATTCGCTTTCCACCGGCGAAGACGCTGTAACGCATTGCCGTATGGATGGAAGAGGGTGGTGCGGTTTCGGCCGGCAGGAGCCGCTCGAGAGCGGCATCGACGGTCAGGCGGTCTTCTTCGATGAATGGGGGAAGTTTCATTGCTGCAGGGAATTGGAGCGCAGCGGGCTGCCGTGGCGCGTCACGATTCGGCCTCCCGCTCGGGATCGAACGGCTCGGCGGCAAGCTTGCCATCGGTTTTCTTCAGGAGGATTTCCACTCGCCCCTCTGCCTCTTCCAGTTGTTTCTGGCACTCGCGTGAAAGGGCGACGCCCTCTTCGAACAGCTTCATGGCGTCGTCCAAAGAGAGTTGCGGGCTTTCGAGGCCGCGGACGACTTCCTCAAGGCGGGCAAGCGAGCGCTCAAAGTCGGGCTTTTTCGCCAGTTCGGGTTTCTTGGGAGCAGGTGAATTCACGCGATCGGCCCGTATCCTTTAAAGGCGCCTATTGCTGACAGCGCCCGCACCAGTAAGTTGACCGGCCGCCCTGCGCAACGCGCCGGATCGGCTGACCGCAGCGGCGGCACGGTTTTCCCTCGCGGCCATAGGCGCGAAGAATATTTTCCAACCCCTGGAACCACCAATCCGGGTCGCGAAAATCGGGCGCCGGGTGCAGACAGCATTCTAAGGCACGCGCGAGAACGGACACAATTGCTTTGTGCAGGCGGCGCGCTTCCTGCGGTTTCAAGGTGTTGGCGTGGCGGCGAGGGTCGAGACGAGCGTGGCAGAGCGATTCGCAAGAGTAGATATTGCCAATACCGGCGACGCGCGTTTGATCCAGCAAGAAATCCTTCAAGGAGCGCTTTGAACCAGCGAGCAATTGGGTAAAGCGGCTGGAGGTGAAATCTCGCGAGAGGGGGTCGATGCCCAGCACGCGGAGCCCAGGGGAATCATCGGCGGATTCCCAGACGTGAACACGACCGAAGTGGCGGCGATCAGCGAATCCGAGGACACCTTTGTCCAGTTCGAAAGCAACATCCACGTGAACACCGTTTTCCGCCTGGTTGGCAAGTTTCAGAAGTTCTCTGCGATTGGAAAACCATAGGAGCTGGCCAGCGAGGCGAAAATGCATTGTCAGTAGCCCGCGGTCCAAGACGAGAAGCACATACTTGCCTTTGCGAGCGACGATGCGAATGCGGCGACCTTGGGCTTGAAGGGCGACGCGTGAAGCGGATTGCGGCTTCGTGGCGATAGGGTGAAAGACGTGGACGCAACGGATTCGCCGACCCTGGGCGAGGGGACGGAGCGTGCGAACGACCGCTTCCACTTCCGGGAGTTCAGGCATAAGGGCCGGACGGGATCAAGCAGCTGGTTTGAGCGTGAGGGTATGTTTTCGCTCTTTCGCCTCGGCAGCGTCACTGAACGACCCAAAGATAGGCTTGCCTTCGTACCAAAGCGAAAACTGATCGGAGTAATGGCTGCTGCCCGGCTGGCCGGATTGACCGGCAGTAATCAGCAGAATGGATTCATCCCAGTTCCCGGGGTTTGCCACGAAACGCATCGCGGGGCCGTGAGTCTTTCTGGCCGCGCGTACGCTGTCCTCCGTTCCGGACTGCGGCTTATCGGTGATGCTAAGGAAGCGTTTCAACAGTCCTTCGTGGCCAAGCGGATGAAACATGTCGAGCGTATTGAAGCGTCTCCAGGCCCAATCCTCGACGCGCTGGCTCTTGCTTTGATTGGCCAGACTGTCGACGGCGCGGTCCGCGGCGGCCACCAGCAACTCGTCATAGTTCTTGTAGGCAGAAGGCAGCCATTTTGCCGGCCGGCCGGTCAAAATCTTTTGGAGAAATGTCATGCTCCGCCACCCATAGAGATTCGTGTCTTTCCCCAGGAATGGCTCGAGCAGGAGATCGATGGCTGCCCGACGCGCGGCGTGCAAGAAGGAGACTTCCGGCGAGTCGGCATCCGCAATTCCATTCCAATCCTTCAAGCCATCGATCAGTTTTTTGGCGCGTGGGTCGTGTGGACTCACCGTCTTCGCAGCGGCCAACAATTGATCGGCGAGGAAGACGTGGGGGTAGCTGTATGTGTCAGTCTGAACTTTCAACATGTCTTCAGGACGTAAATCATGCCGGTCGTGCAGTAGATCGTAGATGCGGGCGGTGCGGTAAGGATCGCCCCAACGGTCGGTTAGGTAAGGCTTGTAATCTGGCCCGACCACGCGCGCATTGGCAGTGGCGATTAGGCCGCTCGCGGGATTCAAAGCCTGGGGGAGCTGGTCGAAGGGAATATAGCCAGTCCATTCGTAGTCGTCCGTGTCGCCCGGGACGGGCACTTCGCCGTGTCCCTTCTTTCGAATCGGCACTCGCGCGGCCATCACGTATCCGATATTGCCCTCGACATCCGCATAGACCGCGTTCTGGCCCGGGCCCCACACGCGCTTCATGGATTCGCGGAATTCTTTCCAGTTGTGCGCTTTGCCCAGACCGTTGTAGCTATTGGCGAGCCCACCGGGTTCCGTGGCGGTCCAGCGCAGTGCGTAGGCCTTGTCTCCCTCGCGATGAACGACGGGGCCGTGTCGCGTCACGGTAATCTTCAGGTGTTCATCCGGCTGGCCTTTGATGAGAATAGTTTCGTCGATGATTTGCGCCTTTGCCCACGCGCCCTTTACTCGATACGCATCCGGCGAAGCTGGATTGAACGTCTCGACGTAAAGGTCCTGAACGTCGGCGCCGTTATTGGTGAGGCCCCAGGCGATGCGATCGTTGTGGCCGATGATGATCATCGGCGCTCCGGGCAGGGTGAAGCCTTTGACGTTCCAGCCGGGTGCGGTGAGATGAATTTCGTACCAGATTGATGGAATAGAGAGCTCGAGATGAGTGTCATTGGCGAGCAAGGGCTTTCCGGTGGCGGTGTGTGCGCCACTCACGACCCAGTTGTTGCTGCCAAGGCCCTGGCGAATCTCGTTTTTTGATTCCTGGAGAAATTCTTGAATGGGCTGCGAGAGAGCGGTGGTAAGGTCGGGATCGCTCTCCCGCGTCAGAATGCCGTTCGAAGCCCCGCGGCCAGCTTTCAGCACGGTATCCGGGTGCATGTCGTCGTCATCATCTTCATCGTCGGCGCCGACCGCGGAACGTTGCGAGCCATCATCAATCACCTTGGGATCACCGACGACGAAATGGTCCATCGCTGCTTCTACAAAGAAGAGATCCTTTGCGCGATCTGTGCCGGCGCGTTCCGCGACTTTGGCGCGATTCAATTCCCTTTCCCAGGTGTCCGTTAGAGTTCGATACATATAACCGGAAATAGTTAGGGTGTCGGAGAGCTGCCAGGGCCTGGGCTCGTAGCGCAGCAGTGAAAATTCCAGCGGGAGATTCTTTTTGTGCTGCTCGATGAATTGGTTCACGCCGCGGGCATACGCTTCCATCATCTTGCGAGATTCGGGATCGAGAAGCGTGGCGTCACGCTCTGCGGCGCGAGCCAAGCCGTTCGTTCGAAACTCCTTGTCGATGAGAAGCGTCTTAGGGCCCAGAATTTCAGAGAGTTGCCCGCGGGCAGCACGGCGAAGCAAATCCATTTGCCAGAGGCGGTCCTGCGCCACGACGTAGCCCTGGGCCTCCGCGAGGTCTTCCACCGATGCGGCACGGATGTGCGGGACGCCCCAGAGGTCACGTTCGACGGTAACCTCGTGCTCGAGACCGGGCAGGGAAACGCTGCCGTCAATCTGCGGCAGCGGTCGGTAGATATACCACCAGGCTGAGGCGCCGGTCGCAATCACAAGAACGGCAAAGATCCAGTAGAAGATCCGAAGAATGGTTCGCAAATTCGCTCCCACGCGCCTTAGGCAAAACTTGAGTGTAGAGGAGGCGCTGCGGGTCTACAACCGAGCGTTAGTGATCATTCCGAACGAACACGCATGTGGCGAACACCATGCTGCTACAATGCCGCAGGGAGAAAGAATCCGCCTATGTTGGCAGTGCGCCTGATTGGCGTCCTGGCTTTGATTGCACTGAATGGCTTCTTTGCAGCGACGGAATTTTCCCTCGTTGCAGTGCGGTTGTCACGCGTCCGGCAGTTGGTGGCGAAGGGGAATGCCCGGGCGCGCGTGGTTGAAGCACTCCTCGGGGATTTGCATCGCGTCGTTTCAGGCGTGCAGCTGGGCATTACCCTCACCAGCTTGGCGATTGGCGCGCTTGGCGAAGCGACGTTTGCGAAAATGATTCAGGCGATTTGGCCCAGAGGTTTGGGAGCGCACACCGCACTGTTCGCACATGCCATCGCGCTGGCATGCGCATTCGCCCTGTTGAGCGCTTTGCACGTCGTAATCGGGGAATTGGTTCCCAAGACACTTAGTCTAGCGCGTGCCGAGCGCGTGGCATTGCTGGTTGCCTTGCCATTCCGTTGGTTCCTGAACACTTTTCACTGGGCGATTCATTTGCTCGATGGGATATCGGGTGCGATTGTAAAGGCTTTGGGAGTTACTTCAGCACAGGTTCATGGTGTTGCGCATTCGACCGAAGAGCTCCAAATCCAAATTCAGCAGGCCCGCGAACGCGGATTGATAGCGCCCGGCGAAGAAAAATTCATTCTGAGCGCCATGGAACTCGCGCAGATCCAGGTGCGGGAGATCATGGTACCGCGGCCGGACATACACACGCTTCCCGTGGAATCCAGCCTGGACGATGTGATGCGAGTTTTCGCAACAACGCAGCGTTCGCGGATCCCTGTTTACCGTGGCACGGCAGACCACATCCTCGGCTTCGTGCATATCAAGGACATGATATGGATCCTTCTCGATCGCGAACGCCGCTTCGAAGAAAACCTATCACCGCCACCTTTTGATTTGCGACGCGTTTTGCGTGAAGTGCTCATCGTGCCCGAGACCAAGCCCGCCAACGAGCTGCTTCTCGAGTTGCGCACCCATCACGTCGGCATGGCCCTGGTGGTGGACGAATTTGGCAGCATCCTCGGGTTGGTGACCATGGAAGACATCCTCGAACAAATGGTGGGAGAGATTCACGACGAGTTTGACGTTGTCGAGCGGCCGCTCACGCTCGCGGATGGCGCGCTGATTTTTGATGCCGCCTTGAATGTGCGCGACCTGAACACGCAATACAACATCAGCTTGCCGGACGACCCGGCCTACGCGACCGTGGGTGGTTTCGTCCTCGACCAATTAGGTTTCATTCCAAAGGGCGGAGAAAGCTTTGAGTATGGCAACTTTCGCTTCTCGGTCGTGGAAATGGACGGGAAGCGCGTTGCGCGGGTAAAGATTCAGCGCGTTCGTCCAACTGAGAACGAGAGCAGGACGCAAGGGTCTCCGGAGGCAGTGCTGCAACCGGCCAGGGATTCGAAAGTCGCACGGGAGAATTCATAGGTCATTCACGCCAAATGGTGCGCTACCTCTTCAAACGATTTCTCCTCACGCTGCCGGCGCTGTGGCTCGTTCTCACGCTCGTCTTTCTGATGATTCACATCGTCCCGGGCGATCCCGTCGAGCAAATGCTGGACGAGGGGACGGCCCCAGGGCAGCTCACTCAATTGAGTCATGCACTGGGATTGGATCTACCACTGCGCACGCAGTATGGACACTACTTGTGGGCAACTCGGCCACGGCGATCTTGGGCAATCCTTCAAGTTTCAAGCGCCGGTTCGCCAAATAATATTTGAACGATACCCCGCGACTCTTCAACTTGCATTCCTCGCACTGATTGTTTGCGCTGCGATCGCTATCCCTGCCGGAATGCTTGCCGCCTATCGCCGCGGTCAAACCCCCGACCGCGCTGTCGGAGGGTGTGCTCGTTCAGAATGATTGGTGACACTGGGTAGAGTGTCAGGATGGACAACGGAAGGTTGAGTCTCGTGAGGCTCCGGTAGACAATGAAGGCGTGAGTCCGCACAAGCACCGGCTGGCCGATTACCTGCGGCCCAAAACGCTGGCGATGTTGTTGCTCGGGTTTTCTTCAGGCCTTCCCTTTTTTCTGGTTGGCAATACGTTCGGCTACTGGCTGCGCGATGAACACACCTCCCTGACGGCGATCGGGTTTCTTTCCTGGG
>QHZB01000419.1 GCA_003224525.1 Acidobacteriota bacterium
CGCGGCTCTGCTCCACCGCCACCGCAATCGGCCGACCGGCAAAGCGCTGACTCATCTGCGCGACCCAGGCCTCAACGGCCTCCGGAATATGGCTGATCGGCCTCCGACTGGACGATCTCCAATTCCAGGTCACATCACAGATACCCCGTTGCTTGTGCTGCTTGGCGGCGAGGCGGCGGAGGCGCGCGAGCACCTTCGGAGAGGGATGGCAAACTGCGGCTTTTTTGCGCGATTGGCGCCACTGTCGGCAGCAGGCGTCCCGCGGTCATGAATAGTTGCGGGATGCCATGCGCGATCCGGACTATAGCGCGGAGAGCCTGGTGATCGGCATCTTCATGACTTTCTTCGACGTGCACACCAACCGCGTTCCCTATCCGGGGACGGTTTCCTACGCCGAGATGGATCCGATCGACACGTTCAACCATCCGATGCTCGATGTGGAAAAGAGCATATTGCAAGAGCTTCGAATTTCTTCCGATTCGCTGGATTACCTGCATCACAACCAGCGGGTTCTGAATCGCATCTACTCCGTTCACCTGGGGCAACCGTATTATCTGCTGCAGATCGCGGACTACGACGTCGATTGCATCGTTCCCTTCAAGCTGAAACAGAACCAGCCGGTGGTGCAGGGCCAACGATTTTCACAAGTCCGCTACGGGTCGCAAGTCGATTTGATCGTTCCGTTGTCTTCGCGATTCGAATTCGAGCCCGTGCAGAATGACGGCGACCACGTGGAAGCTGGTATCGACCCTGTGATTCGAGTAACCGATAGATCCAGCGGCTGACGCGGCGCCGCCAGCGCGCGCCAGGTGCACTGCGATTTCTCCCCAGCCGGGCCTCCTCAACTCAATGCAATAAAATCTCTCACATATAAGGAGAATGAGTCCGTGAACACGCTCTCGAACGCAGCCTTAACCACCTCAATCCCAACCACCACAAGCCAAGGTAGACTCAGCCGGCCCGAAGCGATTCCGAGGTGGAGGAATCCAACGCAACTCGAGCGGCCTTCCTATCTCCTCAGCTTTCCTTTTTCACTTTCAACGGAGGTTCCCAACAATCCCTGGATGGAAGACCTTCCCGGAGACCGACGGTACCCGAATTTCAAACGGGCCTCCGTCCAGTTTCTGGAGTTGTACCGTTATCTTGCCGGCGAAGCGCTGGTGTACGTTCTGCCGACTCCTCAAACAGCGACTCTGCAGGACCAGGTCTTCACGGCAAACCTCGGAATAGTTCTCGAACACGTGCCCGACAAGAACACCGTCATCATTTCCAATTTTGCTTCCGAGCCGCGGCGCGGCGAGACGCAAGTGGGAGTCGAATTCTTCCAGCAGATGGGCTACAACGTGTGCGTCCCGCCGACGAAGTTCGAAGGCGAAGCCGAACTCAAGCACCTGTATGACAACGTTTACGCCGGCGGTTTCGGCATCCGCTCCGAACGCGAGACGTACGAGTGGATGGAAAAAAACTTTGAGATGCGAGTCATCAAGCTGCGGCTTACCGACCCGTACCTCTACCACCTCGATTGCCTGCTTTTTCCCATCACCAAGGAAAGCACGATTGTTTGCACCCAACTGCTGGAGCCGGAGGAAATCGCGGAGCTCGAGAAGTTCACCAACATCATCGATGTCTCGATAGACGAAGCGTATTCAGGAATCTGCAATTCCGTGCGCATGCCCAAAGTCGTGCTGAACTCCTCGCACCTGTACGACCTGAAAGCCGGAACAGAGGATTACCAGGGCGAGCTCCAGAAAAACAGGAAACTCGAGGACATCGCCTCGAAGTTTGCTCTGGAGGTCAGCTACATCAATCTCAGCGAATATCACAAGAGCGGCGCGCTGCTTTCGTGTATGGTAATGCACCTCAACCGGCAGGCCTATCAGATCGCATTGACGGATTGAGATGCGGGACCAAAACCAGCCAGCCGGGAATCGAAATGATACCGGTGCATCGCGATGAGCATGAGCAAGCTTTCGCGCGTCGTGTGGAAGGTCTCGCTGCCGGTCATTTTGGCCGGGGCCAGCGAGAACCTTCTGCACCTGATTGATACGATCTTCCTGGCGCGCGTCGGAGTCACGGAACTCGGCGCGCTGGCGATTGCGGACTCGGTACTGCTGGTGTTCCTGGTTATGCCGCTGGGATTGGCGGAGGCCATGCAGATCCTCGCGTCACGCCGTGCCGGCCAGCGACGGCCGGACGCGGTGGGAGCGGCGTTCAACCAGGGATTACTTGCAGTAGCGTTGATTTGCTTGGGGGCAACAGCGGCAATCAAAGTCCTCTGGCCACTCGTGGGGAAATGGTTTGTCGAAACGCAGGCGATGGGAATCCTTGTCGGCAGCTATTTGCAGATCGCGGCTTACGGCATTGTTTTTGTGGGAGCGAGTTTTGCGTACAGCGCGCTATTGATGACCTCGGGAAAAACGGGCGCGCTGGTCCCAGCGGCAATCATCCTCGCGGGCACCAACATTTCCTTCAACTATGTTCTTATCTATGGAAAACTCGGATTCCCGTCGATGGGCATGCGGGGAGCGGCTCTTGGGTCGCTTGCGGCGGAGGCCGCAGCGTTTCTGTTCCTGACGGTTTATGTGTTGAGGGCTTTCGATAGAGAACGTTACAGGCTTTTTCACATTCACGGTCTTGATCGGAGAACGTTGCGGTTGCTCGGCCGTCTCTCCATGCCCATGGTGGTGCAGAATTCTTTGGAGACGTTGCGCTGGCTTGCGTTTTTCCTGATTTTCGAGCGAGTGAGCGAGGCTGCGCTGGCCATCGCTAACATCGTTTACACATGTTATGTGGTGTTCTGGATCCCCACGGAAGGATTCGCGGAGACTTCCTGCTCGATGGTCAGCCGATTTGTGGGGAGAAATCAGCCGGAACGAATCGGGGCACTTCTCCGCGATGCAATCGGCGGCGCACTGGTTGCGACCTTTCCGTTTCTCGCGCTGGCCTTGCTGATGCCCCGCTGGTTCTTTACATGGTTCGCGCCGGAGTGGGTACTTCTCTCGGATGGAAGCGCAAGCCTTCGCGTGGTTGCCCTGGCGATGCTGATTGTGATTCCCGGGGAAATGTGGTTCGTCGCCGTAACCGGGACGGGAGATACGGCCGCGGCGCTGGGCATCGAACTCATCCTCACGGGGACGATGCTGGGCATTGCGTACCTTACGGCCATCCCACTTGCGTGGCCTGTCGAGCTGGTGTGGCTTTCTTTGCCGATCGCGTGGCTGGTCTGCCTGGTGATTTCGTATGTGTGGATGAAATCCAGGATGTGGCAGAGATTGCAGATTTAGAATCGTTGCGATTCGCGGCGCTTGCCTCTTCTCGTTGGCATACCTCCAAAACCAGGTGCTTGGACGGGGCTTGTTCCCCTTGACATTCTACTAGAAGCGAATTTCTCTCACCTAGAATGCCTAGCAAAGAAGAAAAAGACCGCACTGCGCTGGTGCAGTGGACCCTGGACCTGCTGATTCTCCGCAACGGTTGGGCCGGAATGCGAAACCATGTTCAAGAAGAGCGCCTACCCCGGAGCTACCCCAAAGCGCCTTAAGCTGTGAGGCCCACGGATGTGCAGCAAGGGGGCGCAAGCACAGAGCATCGGATTCTGATTGGGAAGGGATCGAGAGCTTGCCAGTTTTCAGGCCGAGGTCCGTCGTTCCCGGAATTCGTTGCGTTAACCCTTCATGCGTGGACGAACTCGCGCCGTTTTAGCGTGGGAAGTGCTTTGATGGATTTTCCTACTTTCTCCTGGGCGACCCGCAGGTCGTAGAGGCTCTGCAGATTCAGCCAAACTGAGCGCTCGTGCCAAAGAAATGAGCGAGGCGCAGGGCAGTGTCGCCCGTGATGGCGCGCGTTCCGTTCAAGATTTGCGTGACGCGATTGGTCGGCACGCCGATCTTTCGCGCCAGTTCAGCCGCGCTCATATCGAGTGCTTCCAGCTCTTCAGCCAGGTGTTCACCCGGATGGATAGCGGTCAGTGCCATAGCGATGCTCCTAGTGATTGTCCGTCCCGAAAATTCTGCGCGGCCCATGGGGGATGTCATTCCCCAGCCGGACCGCGGAGGTCCAGCAGTTTGTGGCCCTGCCTGAGTCTGGTGAACGAACCTCGCCGATGCACGCGTCTGCAAGGGAGCACAGTTCGAACACAAATTTCAATGGCCCA
>QHZB01000420.1 GCA_003224525.1 Acidobacteriota bacterium
CGCAACCAGCGCGGCCATGCCGGATTGACGCTGGCCGCGCATCTGGCCGAATTCCATCTTGCGTGGAAAGGTGATCGAGGACCAGTTCGCAATCGTGAGCTGCCCCACGATGGTGAAAATGATCGCGGCGCAGGTAGCCACCAGCATGTGGGCCGAAGGCCAGCCGACGCGCCAGGCGAGCATGGCCAGCGAAAGCGCGATTTCCACCGCGAGCACGGAGACGAGCATCAGATTCTTGCCGAGAAATACATCGCGGAAACGCAACGGCGCGGTGAAGTAGATCTGAATGCCGCGGCCTTCATAGGCAAAGCTGTTGTAGGCCGGCGCCATCAGAATCAGGATGAGGTAAGCCATCATGCCGGGGAAAAACATCTCTGCGGAGACGCTCCTGCCGCCCACAGTCGGATGCCTTCCGGCAAAATTCATGCTGAAGATCAGTATCAGCAGTGGGGGCATCAGCAGGCTGAGATACGCAAAACCGTTGCGAGTAAGATAGCGGAACTCTTTGCGAACGATCGCAGCCACGGGGGGCGAAAGCAAACGCAAGCGATCGGGACCGTCGTCTTTCCCTGCGATCGGACGGACAGCGGCACGTGCCGGCGCCGCGGTTTCACTGAGCTCTTCGCCGCGATATTGCGCGGAAAAGCGCCGCCACAGAAGAGCGCTGAACAAAAGCAGGTAAAGCAGGAGAAGAGCGGCACTCAGCAAAAATCCCGCTGGTTGCAGCCGGGTGACTGCGGCCAGGGCGCGGCCCGCAAGCGAAGGCGGAAACCATGCCAAGTAGGGCAGGAGGCGCAGGAATGCCGGCCGGGCCGAAGAACCGTAACGCTGCATCAGGGGCGAAAGAAAATTCAGCGAAATCATGGAGAGAACAAATAGGCCGAGGAAAAGTTCCCGGGTCCGGCGCCGGGCCAGCAAGCGCTCCAACCAGGAACCAATGAGCCGTTCAAGCGTTACGTTGAGCAGCATGAACGCAGCAACGATCAGCAGCATGGCCGGCAATACGCCTGGTTTGGCAACCGTGGCCCCGGCGGTCATAGCCAGGAGCCACGAGACCGACGCGAGCGCCGAAAAATCGGCAAACCCATACGCCAACCCAATGATGTAGAACGCGCGGAGGCTCAGCGGAAACCGCAACAGCGTGCGGAAATCAAAATTCGCCCCAAAGCCTGCCACAAAAACCGGGAAAATCTGCCAGAAAAGAAAAATACCCCAGAAAAGCAATGCCATCCACTCCAGGCGGCCCTGGGAAAGAAAAGCGTAGGCGCCGGCATAAAAGGCAAAACTCAATCCAAAAACGAGCACGCTACTAAAGACTCCAGCAAAGATCAGGCCAATCAGGTCGAGACGGTTATTTTTCTTGCGCAGGCCGTTCCGAAGTATTCGCCAGCGAAGCCCGGCAACCAGGCGGATCTGCTCGAAGATGCTGACGGGCCGCGTCACATCAGCCATGAAAGCTCCTCGAGTTGCGGGCGTTCCGTGCCGTCCTGGCCAACGATCGAAAGGAAAATCTGCTCCAGTGTCGTCTTGCTTCCTGCCTCACCCGAAATCCCCGCGCGCAATTCTTCCAGCGAACCCTGCGCCACAAGCCGCCCCTTATGAATGATGGCTACGTGGCTGCACAGCCGTTCGACAATTTCAAGCACATGGGAGGTCAGGAAAATCGTCGTGCCGCGTTCCGTCATGCGCGCCAGCAACGCCTTCAGCGCGCCTGCCGCGAGCGCATCCACGCCTTCAAAGGGCTCGTCGAGAAACAGAATGCGCGGCCCGTGAATCACGGCGGCGGCCAGAGCAAGTTTCTTTTGCATCCCGTGCGAGTAGTCCGCAATCAGGGTCTTGGGCCGATCGGCGAGTTGCATGAAATCAAGCAGTTCCTCCGAGCGGCGCTGGGTTGTCGCGCGGTCGAGACCATACATCCGGCCGACGAACTGCAGATACTCTCTACCCGTCAAACGCTCGAAAAGTCCCATGCCTTCGGGCACAACGCCGATCTGGCGTTTAATTTCGACGGGATTAGCGGCAAAATCCACGCCCAGAAGCTCGATACTGCCGGAAGTCGGCGCGAGCAAGCCGGTCAGAATCTTGATGGTCGTCGATTTTCCCGCTCCGTTCGGCCCTAGAAAGCCGAAGAATTGTCCGGCCATTACCTGGAGATCGACGCCGTCGACTGCAATGAGGTTCCCGAATTTCCTTGTCAAGTTTTGCGTCTGAATGGCCATTTCCAGCATCGCAAGTCCCCTGCCGGCGTCAAGAGTGAGAAGCAAAACTCTAGCATGAGTCGTGTTGATCTTTGGACAGAGCAGGGAGAATTGCCGGAGAGGAAAAGATGTCAGGAGGGCTTTTGCGGGGGTGCTGAAGCGCTCGTCAGATGCAATTCCTTGGCCGGGAAGGCCGCCAAAACAGCCGGCAACTCCACGCGGAAAACGGCGCCGCCTTCCTGCCGGTTGTAGCAAAGAATTTTTCCGCCGTGCTCTTGAACGATCCCGAAGCAAATGCTGAGGCCCAGGCCCGTGCCCTTGCCAACCGGCTTGGTGGTATAGAAAGGATCGAAAACGCGATGGGGGTCCTTGAGGCCGGGACCACTGTCGGAGAACAGAATGACAACGTTGCCGCGGTCGCGGATCGTTCTGATCGTCAGAACACCGCCCGCGGCTGCTTCCATGGCTTCCAAGCCGTTGCTGATAATGTTGAAGAAAACTTGCATCAACTGATTTCCATCACCGCGCACGCCGGGAAGAACGGATTCAAGCTTTAGCTCGATCTGGGACGTGCCGGAACGAAGGTCGAGCGCGCGGAGCTGCACCGCATTGTTCACCACCGTGTTGATATCCAGGAGGGTGCGCTCGGCCGGAACCTGGCGCGCGAAGCTCAGCAGATTGCCAACCAAAGTTTTTGTGCGACGCGCCTGATCGCGGATTTTTGCGGCCGTGGCGCGCGCTTTTTCTGGAACGGTGGCATCGTCGGCAAGCAAGTCGGAAAAACCGAGGATGGCCGCGAGCGGGTTGTTAATTTCGTGCGCCGCGCCGGCGGCGAGCTGGCCAAGAGAAACGAGTTTTTCGGATTGCACCATTTGCGCTTGCAAGCGCTTCAAATTCTCGATCGATTGTTCGGAACGGGCCAGAAGCCGGGAGCGGTCCTTATCGGCCAGGTGGGTGCGAAGAAAAATGAGCAGGGCGAGCGGAACCGAAGCGATCAAAGTTGCCATGAGGCGGAAATCGCGGACTTCCGGGCTCTCGTGACCAAAGCGGAGCGTATAGATCGCGAAGATGGGAAGGGAAATCACGGCGGCCATGGCAAAGCGCGCCGGCCAAACACTCTCGTCGAGGGTGGAGTCCGCTTCGGACTCAGAGGCATTTCCAGAAGGAGCGTCCAACTTGTCCCGATATTGATAGGCAATGACTCCGGCCAAGGCGAACCACAGGAAATTGGAAAGAAGGGGAAGATCGTAGAGGCTCCCGGTGTAGTACCGCTTGTTGGCGATAGCCACATTGATCGTAAGCGAGGAGAGCAAGTAGGCGGCAGAGGCGCCGAAGAGGTTGGCATACACCACCCGCCAGGCTCCTCGCGATCCCAGCCAAAGGGCGCCCCAACCGGCCACGATCACCATGTTCTGAATGTTGGCCAGCAGGTTGTAGTTGTAATTGTATTGTTCGATGGAAGGTGAAGCATACAGCCACGGCAGAACCGCAAAGGCATAAAGATACGTCCACCAGATGAACAAGAGCACCAAATCCAGATATCCGAAGCGCAACTGGATTTCTCCGCGCCGAAGATGCGGACGCAACACCAGAGCCGCCATCATCGGAATTTCGCGCAGAAAGAAGACGATATCTCCCCCGTTTAGATCGGGGACGGATTCGTGAATATAGACTTCATAATAGGTCCACTGGAACTGGCCGATCATCCAAAGCGTGCAGCTCATGGCGATCAGCATCCAGAAGACGTTCCGCCGCCAGTGCGGCGTCCCTGCATTCAGAAGCAGGCCGGCATTGGCCAGGAGTGGCACGAGGCACTGCACGAGATTGCCGAAGGTGCTAAGCGGCTCCGAGCGGGGCTTTAGCGACAGCGACACAGTTGAGTAGATGACAAGGATGAAGAGCCAAGTCCCAATCATCCAGGCGATTCTGCGGGAAGAAGACATACTCTAAGTATTTAAAGTGTAGGCGCGCAGGGCAGGGATGCGTGCGGACAATCTCTCCGGTTTGGCCTAAGGATAAACGAACGAAGGACGAGCGCCACTCGGCGGCGACTCGTAACTCAAACCTGCTGGCGGAGGAAGCGGGATTGTACCCCTCGTTGGTGAGCGGGAGGTGAGGGGTTGGTGAGCGTTGGTATGTCTCTTGTTTTCAACACACCATTGCGATTTGAGTGAATCCCCTGATTCTACGGGTCACGAAGTAACCCCAAATGCGCCTGAAGTAGTAGCACGGAAGGCCATCTCTGGCATCACCGCAGGGCTTGGTGTTTCGTGCACCCTTCCTCCCCCACTTCTTTTGCCAATTCCCGAACTCCCCAACCTGGGAGTTCGTTTCTAGAGCCACTCAACCGCTAGCCTTTTACATCGCCATGTAAGCGATGTCCCTCTGGTCTAACAGGATGCGCTCAGGCAATGCCGAGCTTTCTCTGCATCTCTTCAAGAGACACTCCCTTGGTCTCCGGATAAAAGAAGAGAACAACAAGAAATTGAATCCCCATCATCACAGCAAAGAACACGAAGGGATACCCGCCGGAAGACGCAGCCAACAAGGGGAAGATTCCGGAGATGAGCGCATTCATAAACCAGTGCGAGAAACTTCCAAGACTCTGCCCTTTGGCCCGCACTCGATTTGGAAAGACTTCACTGAGGAAGACCCAGATAACGGCGCCTTGCGAAAACGCAAAAAAAGCAATGTAACCTATCAGCAGCCAGACCAAGAAATTCTGATGGCGTCCCATAAAGAATATTGCTGCAACTCCGCCGAGACATGCTGCGGTGCCCACAGAGCCGATCAAAAGCAGTGTCTTGCGGCCGATACGATCAATAACCGACATGGCGAGCATGGTAAATACCAGGTTCGTGGCGCCGATCGCCACGGCCTGAAGGTCGGAAGAAACCTTGTTAAAACCCGCATACGCGAAGATATCGTTTAGGTAGTAGAGGATGGCGTTGATGCCGGACAGTTGGTTAAACATTCCGATGGAGACAGCCAGGAAAATGGGCAGCCGGTATTTCCAGGAGAAGAGTGGATCGTTGGCGACGTGCTCCGCATCAATGGACACGATGATATCTTGGAGTTCCTGTTCGTAATTTTCTTCGCCGGTCATACGGAGTACCTCACGCGCCTCGGCAACTCTTTGCTTTTTCACCAGCCACCGGGGGCTGCGAGGGATGCCGAAGAGCAGCAGAAGAAACAGGACGGCGGGTACCGCAGGAACGCCCAACTTCCACCGCCATTCAGCAGCCCCAAGCTGCATCGTTCCCACGATGTAGTTCGAGAAATAGGCGAGCAGAATTCCAAAGACAATGTTGAACTGAAACAAGCCCACCAGGCGGCCCCGCCACTTGGCGGGCGCAACCTCGGCTATATACATCGGGCCAAGAACGGAGGAGCCACCAATGCCGAGCCCCCCGATGAATCGGAAAAGCACCAGGGCAAACCAGTTCCACGCAAGCGCGCAGCCTAGAGCTGAGACGACGTAAAGCACGGCCATGGCCCGCAGACTGTCACGGCGTCCAATTTTGTCTCCGGGAATCCCGGCAAACATGGATCCGAGGATCGTCCCCCACAGCGCAACAGAAACTGTCAGTCCCAAGGCGGCCGGAGAGAGTGTAAAGGTGTCCGAGAGCGCATGCGTGGTGCCAGCGATGACGGCGGTGTCAAAACCGAAGAGTAAACCCCCCAGGGCTGCAACCACAGTGCTTTTCAAGAGATAGAGATTAAGTTTCATATCGCCTTTCTAAAAACCAGAGTGATCCCCCCCATCATCATATTCGCAACAGGTGGAGGCGCGGTGAGGAGGAAATTGCAAAAGAATTGGTACGAGGAAGAACGCCAAGCTGGAGGATGCTGACAGACCGCGCAGAGGAATGTGTGGTGCGGGGATGCCATCGACTGCTGCCAAACTAGACCATTCCGGGTTGGCGAAGAAGCACTCTTCTTGGGGGGCATATATAATTCACGTGCCTCAAGGCTTCGGACGGATTGACGCACCGAGCCACCCGTGCAAAAAAGGATCCTGAAAAAATGGAACCGACAACCAAACTCTTCATCGGAATAGATATCGGAGGAACAAAGGTTGCCGGAGGTTTGGTAGATGCTCGCGGAGAAATTCATGTGCGAAGTAGGACCCCGATGATCACCACCGGTGAGGCTTCGAAAGGCCTCGCCGCGGTGTCTGCTGCGATTGAAGCGTTGTTTCCGGATAGCACTAAACGACCACGAATTGAAGCGATCGGAATCTGTGCTCCGGGGCCGCTGAATCCTGTCACGGGGATCATCATTAACCCGCCGAATCTCGCTATCTGGCATAACTATCCGTTGGCTGAGGAAATGCGTCGTCTCTACAACGTGAATGTGAAAATCGACAATGACGCCAACGCGGCAGCTCTGGCAGAAGCAAAGTGGGGCGCGGGGCGCGGCTATCGGAATATTTTCTACGCGAGTATTGGAACCGGCATCGGCACGGGAATCATTTTTGACGGGCGTATCTACCATGGTAGGACCGGTGCGGCGGCGGAAGGCGGACACATCGGAATCGACAGCAACGGGCCAATCTGTAACTGTGGGAAGCGCGGCTGCGTTGAAACCTTGGCAGCGGGGCCAGCCATCGGGCGGCGTGGCGGTCAGAAACTCTCGAAGTATCCGAAGTCGCCGCTTTGCGAGTTGGCCAGCGGAAATGCAGATGCGGTGACCAGCGAGATGGTTGCGAGGGCCTATGCTGCGGGAGACCCGGGTGCCGGAGAAGTGATCCGGGAAACCCTGGATTTGCTGG
>QHZB01000187.1 GCA_003224525.1 Acidobacteriota bacterium
GAACCGGGCGCCAGGCTGGTCTTGACCCAGGGCTTGACGTGCAAGCCGCGCTCGACAGCTTTCTTCGCCAGCAGGCCAGCCCCCAGCATGAGTGAGGGATTTGAAGTGTTGGTGCAGCTGGTGATGGCGGCGATGACCACCGCGCCGCTCGAAAGGTCAAAGGAATCGCCGTTGTTTCGGACGGCAACGTGCTTGGCCGGCGTTCCTTCCACAACTTTCGTGAAAGACGCCTTGGCCTGGCGCAGCGCGACGCGATCCTGCGGACGCTTGGGACCAGCGACCGTGGCCTCAACGGTTCCCAGATCCAACTCCAGCGTGTCGTTGAAGAGCGGAGGGGACGTCTTATCTGTTCGAAAGAGCATTTGCTCTTTGCAGTAGGCTTCGACGAGAGCGATCTGTTCCGCCGAACGCGCGGTGAAATGCAGATAAGCGAGTGTTTCCGCATCAACGGGGAAGAAGCCCATGGTCGCGCCATACTCGGGGGCCATGTTGGCAATAGTGGCACGGTCCGGAACGCTCAGGGTGGACAGACCCGAACCATAGAACTCCACGAATTTTCCGACAACGCCTTTCTTGCGCAGCATTTCCGTAACGGTCAAAACGAGATCCGTCGCCGTTGCGCCTTCGCTCAAGCGCCCGTGCAGACGGAAACCAACAACCTCCGGAATCAGCATCGAGGAGGGCTGACCCAGCATCGCCGCTTCTGCTTCAATCCCGCCGACTCCCCAGCCGAAAACGCCCAGGGCATTCACCATAGTGGTATGCGAATCCGTGCCCACTACCGAATCGGGATAGGCTTCAAACCTGTTGCCGTAAGGCATCGCACAGACGACCCGCGCGAGGTATTCCAGGTTCACTTGGTGGCAGATGCCCGTGTCCGGTGGAACGACTTTGAAATTCTGAAAAGCCGTCTGCCCCCAGCGCAGGAACGCGTAGCGCTCGACGTTACGCTGAAACTCCAACTCCGCATTCAGGCCGAACGCGTTGACGTTGCCAAAATTATCAACCTGCACGGAATGGTCGATGACCAGTTCGGCAGGGAAGAGCGGATTGATTCGTTTCGGATTGCCGCCCATGCGCCGCACGGCTTCACGCATGGTGGCGAGATCGACGATCGCGGGTACGCCTGTGAAGTCTTGCAAGAGGACGCGTGCAGGCATGAATGCGATCTCTTTTTCTGGAGCACCGGGCCGCCAGTTGGCAAGCGCGCGGATGTCCTCGGCATGGACGAAGCGGCCATCCTCGCAGCGCAGGAGATTCTCCAGGAGGACGCGCAGTGAAAAGGGAAGTCTTGCCAGGTCGGCGACGCCCTGCTTTTCAAGGAACTCAAGCCGGTGAATATCGAAGGTCTGAGCGCCGACGTTGAGTTTGTCGCGTGTGCGGAAAGAATTGCCCGCGTTAATAGCCATCCTGACAGTCCTTTCACTGTGATGCGTAGGCTTCCATCATAACCGAAATTGAATCCGAGCGCCGCGCAGCTATACTGGTATGGCCGTGAACATCGTTCTTATCTCGACCTACGAGTTGGGGAGGCAGCCCTTCGGGCTGGCGTCGCCTGCGGCATGGCTGCGCAAGCGCGGCCAGCGAGTCGTAGCGCTCGACCTTGCCCGGCAGTCCCTGGACGAGGCTGCCATTGGCGATGCCGGGCTCATCGCGATTTATTTGCCCATGCATACGGCCACGCGGCTGGCGGCGCAACTCATCCCTCAGCTTCGGAAGCAGAATCCACGCGCGCATCTCTGTTGTTACGGCCTGTACGCCCCCATGAATGTTGACTATCTTCGCGCGCTCGGCGTATCCACGATTCTCGGCGGCGAATTCGAAGAAGCTCTCGTGCAATTGGCGGAGCGCCTGGCGATGGATGGAGCGCGGGCAAGCGCGCAGCCCGCGGAGTCCCTGATCTCCATGGCCCGGTTGCAGTTCGAAGTGCCAGATCGAACGGGAATGCCGGCAATGGAGAAGTATGCGCACCTCATCGTTCCCGGTGACGGCTACCGCATCGTTGGTTCGACGGAAGCGAGCCGCGGCTGCAAGCATCTTTGCCGGCATTGCCCGATCGTGCCGGTTTACAAGGGAGTCTTTCGAATCGTCAGTCGCGACGTGGTGATGGAAGATGTCCGCCGCCAGGTGGCCGCCGGCGCGCAACACATCACCTTCGGTGATCCCGATTTCTTTAATGGCATTCGTCGCGCAATGGAACTCGCGGAGGTGTTTCATCGGGAATTTCCGGCCGTGACGTACGACGTGACCATCAAGATCGAGCACTTGCTGAAATATGAGAAGCACTTGCCCGCGCTTCGCGATACCGGCTGTCTCTTTGTGATCAGCGCGGTCGAATCCGTGGACGATGCCGTGCTGGGCTTCCTCGACAAGGGACACACGCGCGAAGATTTTCTCCGCGTCGCAAAGACGTTCCGCGAACTTGGCATGACGCTTCACCCGACATTCGTGCCGTTCACGCCCTGGACCACAGTGGATGGCTACCTGGATTTGCTGCGAGTGATCGAGCAACAGGGCGTGATCGAAAATGTCGCGACCATTCAGCTTGGTATTCGTTTGCTTATCCCGGCAGGCTCGCGAATGCTGGAATTGGAAGAAGTGCGTCGCCTGGTTGGACCGTTTGATCCACGGTCGCTGGCATACCCCTGGAAAAACGCCGACCCGCGCATGGATGCTCTCAGCGAAACCGTGCAGGAGATCGCAGCCGCGGCGGAGCGGCAAAAAGAATCGCGGCTGGCTGCATTCGAACGCGTCTCGAGGGCAGCCCACCTCGCAGCCGGATTGTCCGCTCGAAAGATCAACCCACCCGCGCGATCCCAGGCTGGCGTTCCGTTTCTCAGCGAACCCTGGTACTGCTGTGCCGAGCCGACCCGGGACCAGTTGGTCTCCATCGGCACCCAGAAGCCGCTGGTGAAAAATGCCGTCGCAAGCGCCGATAGCTTTGTTTGATCCCGGCAACGAAAAGCGTCACAAATGACGAATCCGCCCAAACGATTGCTGCTCTTTACGGCGAAACTGGGTTATCAAACCCGCAGTTTTGAAGATGCCGCGCACAAACTGGGCGTGCAGCTGGTTTACGTCACCGATCGATGCCACCAGTTGGAAGATCCGTGGGGCGATCAAGCCATCGCCGTGCATTTCGAAACGCCGGAGGTGGCTGCCTACACCGTGATGGAAGCGCTTCGCGGCCAGGATGTCAGCGGAATTCTTGCTCTCGGTGACCGGCCTGCTGCCGCTGCCGCTTATGCCGCGCGCTGTCTGGGAGTCCGTTACAACCATCCTGCAGCGGTGGAGGCTTGCCGGAGCAAGCTGCGCATGAAAGAAGTCTTTCAAGATGCCGGGCTGTCTGTCCCGTGGTTTCGAAGTCTTCCGGTCGATCCCCCGCCCGAACCTGTGCTGCTGGGTATCTCCTATCCCTGCGTGCTGAAACCGCTCTCGCTTTCGGCGAGCCAGGGCGTGGTGCGCGCGAACAATCCTGAGGAGTTTCTCGCGGCGGCGGCACGTGTCCGGCGATTGCTCAAATCCCCGGAGATTCTTTCCACGCGCGAGGCGAATCTCGATCGGATGCTCGTGGAAGGGTACATCCCGGGAAGGGAACTAGCCGTCGAGGCACTTCTCACCGATGGTGTCTTGAGCATATTGGCGATCTTCGATAAGCCCGATCCGCTCGAGGGCCCGTACTTCGAAGAGACGATCTATGTCACACCGTCACGGCTTCCCGAATCCGTGCAGTACGCCATCGAGAAATGCGCGAGAGATGCGGCGCGAGCGCTGGGTCTGTCGCATGGACCGATCCACGCTGAGTTTCGGATCAACGACGAGGGGGTGTGGCCATTGGAAGTCGCGCCCCGGCCGATCGGCGGGCTCTGTGCTCGGGCCCTGCGATTTTCTCTTGATGGAGCAAATGAACTGATCGGGCTCGAAGAGCTGCTTGTTCGTCTCGCGCTGGAACTCCCCGGATGGAATTCGCCACGCGAACGAATTGCCTCCGGCGTCATGATGCTTCCCGTTCCAAAGAGCGGGATTCTGGAAGGCGTTTCTGGACAAGATGCCGCCCGTTCAATTCCGGGGATCACCGAATTGTCGATCACCGCCCGGTTGCACGATGCCATCGCTGCCTGGCCGGAGGGCTCGAGCCATCTGGGATTTCTTTTTGCGCGGGGAAACACGCCGGAGAGAGTCGAGCTGGCGCTGCGCGCGGCCCATGAAAAGTTTGCGCCGAATGACGAACCAGGGGAACTAACCTTTTGCCTTGGGCGCAACGTATCCCTCGGGCAATTTAGCGCCTTCGCCGAAGAAAAACTGCTCCATCTGCTCTTCCATGATTTTCTGCGAGTTGGGATCGAGCGGATTCAGCCGGTACTCGTTCATGACCATTTTCGAGTGCTCCAGCCAGAGCTTCCAGGCGTCTTTCGAAACGCTCTCGAAGACGCGTTTGCCAATCTCCCCCCGCCACGGGACGCGATCCAGGCCTGGCAATTCTTTGTCAAATTTCACGCAGTGTACCATGCGCGTGCCGGGTTTCACCTCTTCGCTGGATGCCGGTGTTGGACCACAAGTCTCGTTGGCCATGCTCATCTCCTCGCGCGTGTTCTTTCTACTCACCTTACTGCAACTTCGTGGAAATTCCTAGTTGCGTGCTGCTTTTCCATGCCGGTCCGCGCAACTCTCGTCGTCCCTGTGACCGGGCCGCGCACCCAACGCAAGGAACACATTGAAATGGTTAACACCCCAACAGTAGGATCATGATTAAAGAACTCCCAGGAGACACCTTACCACTGGCCACGCCAGCGATATTCCGAGATATTCTGGAAAGTGCCTATCGGCGGGAGCTGCAGAACCTCTTTTCCAAGAATGTGCTTGCTTGGCTCTGGGCGAAAGACACTTCGCTGTGGCCGGCGGAAGATTACCAAGCGGAATGCATGGAGAGCAATCTGGGTTGGCTCGATTTGCCCGGGCAGTTGGGGCCATTGCTCGCCCGCGTGGTCTCTCGTGCCACGAAGATTGAACCCGCGGGTTTTGAAGACGTGGTTTTTGTCATCATGGGAGTCTCCGGCCTGGCGGCCGAAAGCGTTTTGCGCCTGCCTGCTGCAAAGCTCGGAAAAAGAACTTTCCTGCTCGATACCATCGATCCCGATTCTCTCCGGGCCTTCGATGAAATGCTGCACTTCGACACGACTCTCTTTGTCTTTGCCAACAAGTCAGGCAAACCCATAGAGGCACACTCCTTGCTATTGTACTTTCTCGAAAGACTGAAAATGATGGGAATCCATTCTCCGGCGCATCATTTTATCACTCTGACCGAAGAAAATTCCTATCTGGGACAGCTCGCCGGGGAATATGACTTCCTTGATAGTTTTCTTGATCCCCCGGGTATCCATGGCCGGTATTCATCGCTGGCTCTGGGGAGGCCCCCAAAATAGTGTTCCGCCGGATTCGTGAGGGGCTCGAATCCACACTTGGGCCGCCCCGCCGGTGCTGGTGACTTCTGGTCCTTCTTATCTTCATACCATCGGGCAAGTCTTACCAGGGCGGCCCCGCGAAAGGACTCTTCCTGTTGCTGACCGCGTCCCCAGCGAAGGACCTCTCCATTCCAGGCGCGGACTACTCCTTCTGGCAGTTGCAACTCGCGCTCGCACCGGGTGATTTCGAATCTCTTGGCCGCCGGCGAAGACCCGTAATACGATTGCATCTGTCGTGCGGGGCCGAACAAGGCCTGATACAGTTGGAAACCATCCTCAACAACGCGCTCAGGAAGAGGCATTTCGCTGCGCCGTAGATTTTGGGCCCCTTCACGTGCTCGCTAATCGCGTAGTATGCCCGGAAGAGAAATGCAAAGACCGGAGGTGTTGCACCATTGGCTGAGATCACCACATTATTCTGGGACATCGGAGGGGTCATCCTCACAAATGGCTGGGACCGCGTATCGCGAAAAGAAGCAGCCAGCGCTTTTCACCTGGATTGGGAAGAATTTCAGGACCGCCACGATTTTTCTTTCCCGGCTTTTGACGCCGGACAGATCACCCTGAATGAATATCTCGACCGGACAGTGTTTTATCGCCAGCGCGGCTTCACGCGCGAGGAATTCGCCGCCTTCATGTTCGCTCAGTCAAAGGAATACTCGGAGACGCGCGCAGTCCTCGATAAGGTAGCGAGTTCTGGGAAATACCTTGTCGGCGCCATCAATAACGAGCCGCTGGAGCTCAACCAGTACCGCATTGAAGCCTTCCACCTTCGCAAAGATTTTCTCGTTTTCTTCAGCTCCTGTTACCTTCGATCCCGGAAGCCCGAGGAAATGATTTTTCGCGTGGCGCTGCAAGTCACACAGCGCCAGCCGGAAGAGTGTATTTTCATCGATGACCGGCCGTTGAACCTGGAAAGCCCGCGGCGCCTGGGGATGAACACGATTCATCATCAGAATGCGGAGCAATTGCGTTCGGAGCTTGGAAAGTATGGGGTTGAGGTATAGTTTGGGCGGACGCTGCATCCGATACCTGAACGGGGCGCAACTTGGCGGAGGAAGAGACCATGGCTGGCGATATGGGTGGTTCTGCTTCAGCGTTCGGTGGCGCGGTTGAGCCTTGCACGGTGGTTCTCTTTGGCGCCTCGGGAGACCTCGCTAAGCGCAAAGTCATTCCCGCCATGTACGACCTGGCCATTTACAATGCGCTGGGAACACGTTACGTCATCGTGGGCTTTGCGCGCACGCCCATGTCCGAAGACGCCTTTCGCACCACCCTGGCCGAAGCGGCCAAGAGCATCTCGGAAGTCGGCCCTATTGACCCCAAACGGTGGAACGAGTTTGCATCCAACCTCTATTACAGTCCGGGGGATTACGCCAACCCCGAAGCATACACGCAGCTTGCCAAGCGCCTCGCGGAACTGGATTCTTCAAAGAACATTGGCGGCAACCGTCTTTTCTACCTTTCCACGCCGCCTGAAGTTTATCCCGACATTGTCGAGCAGCTTGGCCGCGCCGGACTCGCTCGCCCCTCCTCGCCGAACTCCTGGGTGCGCATCATAATTGAGAAACCCTTCGGACGGGATCTGGCGTCAGCCAAGGCCTTGAATCAGATTGTCCTCAACGTTTTTGACGAGAAGCAGGTCTACCGCATCGATCATTACCTGGGCAAGGACACGGTGCAGAACCTGCTCGTGCTCCGCTTTGGCAACGGGATTTTCGAGCCTCTTTGGAACCGCAATTATGTCGATCAGGTTCAAATCACCGCCGCGGAGACGCTTGGCGTCGAGCGGCGCGGCGGTTTTTATGAAACGACGGGTGCGCTCCGCGACATGATTCAGAGCCACGTTCTGCAATTAACATCGCTTGTAGCGGTCGAACCCCCTGCTTCGTTTGATGCCACCGCGGTGCGCAATGAAAAACTGAAGGTGCTGCAGTCCATCCGCCCCTTCGATTTGGAAATGGTCGCGCAATCGGTCGTTCGCGGACAATATGCTCCCGGGAAAATTGGGGATAAGCCCGCCCCCGGCTACCGCCAAGAGCCTAACGTAAATCCTGCTTCCAAGACCGAAACCTTCGTTGCCGCCAAATTATTGATCGACAATTGGCGCTGGGCCGGCGTTCCGTTTTATCTTCGAACCGGCAAGCGCCTCGCCAAGCGCACCACCGAGATCGTGATCCAATTCCGCCGCGCCCCGCACATCGTTTTCCGCGAGAAAGAGATTGAGCCCAACCGTCTGATCTTGAATATTCAGCCGGACGAAGGCATTTCCGTTTCCTTCGGCGCAAAGCGTCCCGGAACCGAAATGAGCATCGGCAACGTGACCATGAATTTCTGCTATCGCGAAGCTTTTGGAGACGCCTCTCGCAGCGCCTACTCCACGCTCTTGAACGACTGCGTGCGCGGCGACGCCACACTTTTTGATCGCGGCGACAGCGTCGAGGCTGCTTGGTCGCTGGTGGATCCCATCATCGATGTCTGGAGTGCCGCCAAGAGCGCCACCGTGCCACAATATCCAGCCGGGAACTGGGGACCGAAAGAATCCGATCTTCTGCTCGAACGTGACGGCAGACAGTGGTACAACCCGTAGTTGCAGCACCTGACGTAAAATTTGGATACAAGCCGGGTTAGGGGGAACAGTTGATCCTTGCAGGGGATGTTGGCGGGACGAAGTGTAATCTGGCGCTCTTTTCGGAAAAACGCGGCACGCTCACGCCCGTCTTCAAGCAGCGCTTCGCAAGCAAGGAGTTCGCGCAATTCGAGCGCATCGTCAAGGAGTTCTCGCGGCAGGCGGCCGAACATCTCGGCAAGGAACGCATCGTAGCCGCCGGCTTCGGCATCGCCGGGCCGGTGATCAATGGCAGCGTGCGAGCCACGAATCTTCCGTGGATCGTCGATACCGCCTCCCTCATCAAAGAGCTGAATGTCCCGCACGTCGTTCTCTTGAATGATCTTGGCGCCACGGGCCACAGTATCGAGCATCTTCCGCCGGAAGATTTCTGCGTCTTGAATCCAGGTAAACCCGAGCCGGGCGGAACCCGGGCACTGCTCGCGGCCGGTACAGGTCTTGGCCAGTCGATTCTAGTGTGGGATGGCGGCCGCTACCGCGTTGTGCCTTCCGAAGGCGGGCATTCCGACTTCGCCCCGCACACCGAGCAGCAGATCGAACTCCTCCGCTTCATGCGCCGCCGCTATCCTCAAGTAAGCTGGGAACTCATTCTGTCCGGCCGCGGCTTCCGTACCATTCATGAATTTCTCGCGCCCAAAGTTACCCATGCCACGTTTGAAGATCCCGATGCCGATCCCGCCCCGGAGATCACGCGGCGCGGGTTGGACAAGTCCTGCCGCGTCTGTTCCGACACCTTGGATCTTTGGACCGCCATCTATGGCGCGGAAGCGGGGAATCTCGCGCTGAAAGTTCTCGCGCTCGGCGGTGTCTACGTTGCCGGCGGCATCGCCGTCAAAATCCTCGAAAAAATGAAGGACGGCACCTTTTTTCACGCTTTCAAGGACAAGTGGAAATTCGAAGGCCTTCTCAGCGATATCCCCGTCTCCATCGTACTCAATGAATCTGCCCCGCTACTCGGAGCCGCCTATGAGGCGCTCGCCGCCATTGACAAGTAGCGCCGGCGTCCTTGCCGGCGGTTTTGCCTCCGCCAACACTTCACAAGCCCCTGCGCTGCGCTTCGCCTTGGAACTCGACTGCTGTTGCCTTTGGAATGTCCTGGAAATGCTTTGAAATGGTGTACGCCGTCTCTTCTGCTCTGTGTACTCTGCGTTCTCTGCAAACTCTGTGTTAATCCTTTTTCTGACTCTAAGAACGCCCACATTCCTAAAGGTGATCCCAGGGAAATCGCAATGCAAAATCCACGCCATTTCTTCCTATTCCGAATCCAGCTTGCTACGCTTGATCAAGTGGCTTTCCTCGAAGACAAATTCGGAGAATGGAAGCCCGTTTCACGCGGCGCTGGAATTGCCTGGCCCTGCTTTTACTCACTCTTCCTCCTTTACGCCTTCACCAACCGCTCCGGATTTCTCTTCCTGGATTTCGTCAATCTGATCATCCACGAGGGCGGGCATTTCTTCTTCAGTTGGTTCGGCAACACCATCATGATTCTCGGCGGAACGCTGGGCGAACTGCTCGTGCCCCTCTTATGCGCCATCTATTTTTTCTGGCAACGCGAAGCCACCGCCTTCGCTTTTTGCAGCTTCTGGTTCTTCGAGAATTTCCCCTACATCGGCACTTACATGGCGGACGCGCGCACCGCAGCCTTGCCCCTGGTCGGCTCCGGCGACTCTGACTGGGAAATTCTCTTCAGCCAGTGGGGCCTCCTCGCCCAGGACCAGAAAATCGGCGGAATCATGCGCACCCTCGGCTGGCTCGGCATGCTCGCTACAGTGGCATGGCTGGCCTATCGCGTCCGTCATGACGCCGCAATTGGAGCAGGGTTCTCGGATACCAGGCAAGCGCCATAGGCGCGCAAGAGGCTAACGCAGCCTGCGAGAGCTGAGAAGTCCTATAGCTGATAGATTGGCCGCGGCGGTATGCACAATCGGTCTGATGGATGACGGCGTCGGCTCCTTCGACCGCGTAGACTTGGTTGCTGTTACAGCCCCCCACCCACTAAGCCCTGTCGAATCATATCGTTTCGAAAACACAGGGAGAGGGGCATCTTCAGCCTTCAATCCGCCAACCTGTGCTCTTCGTTCCGAGCTATCCCCTTTGTATTCACATTCTTCCGCACTCTTTTGCACTTTTTTGCGCCCAACAAAAACTCAACTCTTTTCTTTTCATACGATTCCACACTCTGCGTCAAAAAACCGCGCAGCGTGGGATACCCCTCGCAATTTCGCCACCGGGATCAAATTGAACCAAGCCAGCGCTAAACTTGTTCCACCGATGACACCCTGTGTCATCTTCATCGACAACCGACCCGCTCCGGGGCTTCGCTTGGCCCGCGATTGGCCTCTCATCCTTGCCGTTTCTTGGTAAACTACAGTCATCCCCTGTTTCGAATGGCCGGTTTAGGGAGCTACATCCCCCTTTCCGCACGCGGGCCAAGGAGCTAGTATGAGCAGTGCCGTAACCACCCAGGTATCCGATCTTCAAAACTACGTGAATGGCGCCTGGCGGCGAGCCGCCGCAACCGAATTCGTGGACGTCACCAACCCAGCTACCGCTGAACTGCTGGCGCGCACGCCGCTTTCGACATCCGCCGAAGTCGACGCGGCGGTTCAAGCTGCCGCCGATGCCTTCCCGGCTTGGCGCCGCACTCCTCCCGGCGAGCGCGTCCAATATCTCTTCAGGCTGAAAAATCTCATCGAAGAGCATCTCGACGAACTTGCCCGGCTCATCACCATCGAAAACGGAAAAACCTTGGGCGAAGCCAAAGCCGAGCTGCGCCGCGGCATCGAAAACGTCGAAGTCGCGTGCGGCATCCCCATGATGATGCAGGGCCGCGTCCTCGAAGACGTGACGCCCGGCGTGGATGAAATGCAGATTCGCCAGCCGCTCGGAGTCGTCGCCGCCATCACGCCCTTCAATTTTCCCGCGATGATCGTCTACTGGTTCTTGCCCTACGCCATCGCTTGCGGAAATACCTTTATCCTGAAACCCTCCGAGCGCGTTCCCCTATCGATGCGCCGCCTCTTTGAACTCTTCGAGAAGACCGGCCTGCCCAAAGGAGTCGTAAACCTCGTCAACGGTGGCCGGGACGTGGTCAACGCGCTCTGCGACCATCCGCAAGTTCGCGCCATCAGTTTTGTCGGCTCCACCCCCGTCGCCAAGCACGTTTACACGCGTTCCGCAGCCAGCGGCAAACGCATGCAGTGCCAAGGCGGCGCGAAGAATCACGTCATCGTCCTTCCCGATGCGGACATGGAGCTTGCCACGCAGATCATCAGCGACAGCGCATTTGGTTGCGCGGGCCAGCGCTGCCTCGCGGTTTCCGTTGCCGTCACCATTGGCGAAGCGCAAAAAACATTCCGCGACTCCATCGCGCTCGCCGCCTCTTCAATTCGCGTCGGCAATGGCCTCGACGCCGGCGTACAGATGGGACCGGTCATCACCAAGGAAAGCAAGCGGCGCATCGAATCGCTGATCTCCGCGGGCGTTGGCGAAGGCGCAAAACTCATTGTCGACGGGCGCAACACGAAAATCCCCAAATACGAATCAGGAAATTTTCTCACGCCGACGGTCCTTGACGGATTGCCGTCCACCAGCCAGCTTGCCAATACGGAAATCTTCGGCCCCGTGCTCAGCTTGGTTCACGCCAACTCCATTGATGAAGCCATGGAATTTCTTCGCCGCAGTCCCTACGGCAACCAGGCATCGCTCTTTACGACGAGTGGTTCCGCTGCGCGCAAATTCCGCTACGAAGCGCCCGCGGGAAATATCGGCATCAATATCGGCGTCGCCGCGCCGATGGCTTATTTCCCCTTCAGCGGATGGAAAGAAAGTTTCTTCGGCATCCTCCACGGCCAAGGACGCGACGCCGTGGACTTTTTCACCGAATCCAAGATCGTCATCGAGCGCTGGTCGCGCCAGGAAACGCGCAAGTTCTAGCCATGCTGATGAAACCTCTTCACTTGGACGTGCACGAACAAATCGAGTGCGCTCAGACACTCGCATCGCGTTTTTACACCGATCCCGCAATTCTTGATATCGAGAAGTCGCGCATTTTCCATCGCACCTGGCAACTCGTTGGAACTCTCAGCCAGGCGTGCGGAGAAGTGAACGGGATGAAGCGCACCATCGCCGATCCCGAAAGTTTTTTCACCGCCGATGTTGCTGGTGAGCCAATCATCGTCGTTCGCGACAACCAGGGAACGCTGCGTGCCTTCAGTAACGTTTGCCGCCATCGCGCCGGGCCGATCGCGCTCGGCAGCGGCTGCAAAAATGTTTTGCGTTGCCAATATCACGGTTGGACCTACACGCTGGATGGACGCCTCATCGGTACGCCCGACGTCGAGGGCGTCGAGTTTTTCGACCGCAGCACCATGGGCATGGTGCCGCTTCGCTGCGAGACGTGGGAACAGTTCATCTTTGTAAATTTCGATCTGAAGTCTGAGCCGCTATCAACTTACCTAGGTCAGATTCCCCAGCAGGCACAAGGTTTCCAATTCGGTGGTTTGCAATTTGCCGAGCGCCGTGATTACGTAATCGATTGCAATTGGAAAGTTTACGTCGACAACTATCTCGAGGGCTATCACATTCCCATCGCCCATCCCGGCTTGATGAAGGAGATCGACTACGCGCAATACCGCACGGGCACGTTTCGTTACTACTCCCAGCAATTCGCACCGATTCGCGCGATGAATGCGGAAGACGCGGGCGAGCGCCTGTACGCTCCCGGCACGAGCCTGCAGCAGGCTCTCTACTTCTGGATTTTCCCGAGCCTGATGCTCAACATCTATCCGGATAACATCTCGACCAATCTCATCGTGCCCCTCTCCCACGAAAAGACGCTTACGATCTTCGAATGGTTTTTCCACGATGTCGCCTCGGAAAAAAATCGGGGGCGCATCAACCGCTCGGTGGCCTTCAGTGACGAAGTGCAGCAGGAAGATATTGGCCTCTGCGAAAATGTTCAGCGTGGTTTGCGCTCCTCGACCTATGACCGCGGACGCTACTCCGTCAAGCGCGAAAACGGCGTTCACCATTTCCACATGCTGCTCGGCGAGTTTCTGGGGCAGCCGTAACCGGCGATGATGTTCCCGTGATCGTTCTCCTGATGGGCCCCGCCGGATCTGGAAAGACGACCGTCGGCAAACTGCTCGCCGCGCAGCTCAAGTGGGAATTTGTGGACGCCGACAATTTCCACTCGCCCGCAAACATTGAGAAAATGTCCCGCGGCATTCCACTCAGCGACGACGACCGCATCCCCTGGCTCAGTTCCATTCGCGAAGCGTTGTTGCAATGGGATGCGCAGCACCGCAACGTTGTCCTGGCATGCTCCGCACTGAAGCGCAGCTACCGCGAGTTGCTCCAAATCAATTCCAATGTAAAGCTGGTTTACTTGAGAGCTTCCTACGAACTGCTTCGCGAACGGTTGCGTTTGCGAAAAGGCCACTACGCCGGCGAGCAAATCCTCGCCGGCCAATTCGCGGATCTCGAGGAACCCACCGATGCCATTACCATCGACGCCGCGCAGTCCCCGGAACAAATCGTCGCGGAAATCCGCAAACGTCTCGCGCTATCTTAAGATGCGCCGCTTGCTGGAGCAGAGCTCTAGGGTTTTGCAGGCGCTGGCTTGGGTGTTGTAGCCGGTGCGTTCGGCGTTCCGAAACTCACCTTGGGGGCCTGCCGCGCGCCTTCTTCGGTCTTGAAGTAGGCATCGTTCCGAGTAAATCCACTCATGCTCGCTACCAAACTGTTCGGGAAGAGTGCAATAAACGTGTTGTAATCCTGCACCGCCTCGTTGTAACGGCGGCGTTCCACGGCGATGCGATTTTCCGTGCCCGCCAGCTCGTCCTGCAGACGCAAAAAATTCTCGTTGGATCTCAGTTGGGGATAGTTTTCAACTACTACGAGCAAGCGCCCCAAAGCAGAATCCAATTGTCCATTCGCCGCAATTTTTTCAGCCGGAGAATGCGCGCCAAGAAGGGCGGAACGCGCCTTTGCGATGTCGCCGAACACGGTTTGCTCCTGCGCCGCAAAGCCCTTCACCGTCTCCACGAGATTGGGGATCAAGTCCGCTCGCCGTTGCAGGACAACGTCCACCTGCGCCCACGCGGCATTCACCGCCTCGCGTTTCACAACCATCTGATTCCTGCGGCTGACAAACGAACTCCCCAGCATCAGCGCAACGACCACCAAAACAATTAGAACTATCAGACTTTTCTTCATATCTGCCTCGAATCAGTTGGATTTACGAATGTGCATTCTTCACTCGCCGCCATTCCCGCTTGGGAAAGTGATGCTCCAGCGCATCCAGGGTTTTCTCCAATGCCTTTAGATACGCACCGTACACCGGAACAATTTCGCCGTGAAATTCGCCCGTCTCACGCAGTTTCAGCATGGGGCCGAATGCCGCCATGCTTGAGCCCGTCAGCGCCGCCGCTCGCGCAACAATATCATGCGCGGCCGCCGGCGGCTCTTCTCCGAAAGCGATCACCAGATGGCGCAGCAGCGTCAGCACTCCCGAAAACGATTTTCTCAGAATCGGCGCCAGTTCTTTTGCGCTCCCCGGCGCGCGCAGATAATGCTGCCTCAACTTCAGCAGGATCGTGCGCAAAGCATGCTCAATCTGCACGCGATGCAGGTTCATCGGCACTTCAATTTCCGTGACGACGTCCGCTCCGTAAAGTATTCGCCGCCTGTGTTTCATATCGAAAATCTCGATAGCGAAGACATTCGCGGCATCCCTCAGCTCATCTTTCGTGAAGAAAAGAGGCGCAGGCTCTTTCTGCTCGACGCACCACCATTTCACTACGTGTGCGAGGCGTCCCAACTCCTCGACACTCAACGAATGAAGGATGCAAACCACATTGAGGTCCGAGTGTTCTTCGCGAAAGTCACCGCGCGCAGCCGATCCGAACAAAATGATGCATTCGAGATTTGCCCCCGCGAATTCCTTTAGCCTGTTGACCAGCTCCGTCAGTTTTGTTTCTGTGGAGAGCATTTCACATCCGTTCCTTTCATCCCGCGCTACCAGTCTCCTGAAGCGCCTCCGCCTCCGCTGCTGCCGCCGCCAAATCCCCCAAATCCGCCGCCATCGCCGCCTCCGCCGAAACCTCCTCCGCCCCAACCTCCCGAGCCGCCTCCCGAACGCCTTCCAGCGCTGTCCGCGAGCATTCCCAGCAGAAACCAGAGCAAGCCGCTTCCGTCCGATCTGCCTCCGCGCCGACCACCGCCGCGGGAAGACAGGCTGGCGATCACCAAAAAGAGCACGATCAAACCGAGCACGAACCAAAGTCCCAGATTCCCGGCGCGAGCCCCGGTGTTTCGAATCTGTCCCGCGGGAGGCTGACCGCTTAGCGTTACTCCCGAATCGTCCGCAATGTGCTTGGCCAACTGCCAGGCGGCGACCTCGGCCGCTTTGCCGTAGTCGCCCCGGCGCAAAAAGGGCACCATCGCGCGGCCCGCATCTCCGGCCCGCGCATCATTGATCACCGGCTCAAGCCCGTAGCCCACTTCGATGCGATATTTATGCTCGTGGGGAGCTACAAGCAATAACACTCCGCGATTGTCTTTCTTACTTCCGACTCCAAGCTGTTTGAAGAGGTCCACGGCATAATTCTCGACGCCTTCTCCATCGAGCGACTGGACGGTCACAATTGCCATCTGCGCGCCGGTCTTTTGCTCAACCTCCGTGCACAACGCTTCGAGCCGTGTTCTGGCTTCCGGGGCAATAACCCCGGCCAGGTCACTTACATAACCGCTGGGATGAATCTTCTTGACGTCTTCCGCTGCGCAGAAGCTCGCGCTGAACAAAAGCAGGCAGTGAAGCATTGCGGTTCGAAAGCGGTGGGTTTTTCGCATGCAGGGTTCGAAGTCGTCGCCAAATGACTATAGGGCCAGCTTCGACCATCTGTAAAGCGGTGTCAGCCTTCTCCTTCCATCACCTTCCATCAAGCGAACCTTGCGAGGGTGCTGAGTTCGCACCTATAATCCTGTGTCTTTGCGGCGGCGTCAGCCGCGTGCGCATTGGGAGGATCCGTGCCGGTAGGAACTGCGTTTCACGAAAGAACGCTGGCGCTGTGCGAGAGCTTGAATTACCGCGAATGGTCGGGCTATTACACCGTCAGCGTTTACGAGATGCACCACGAGCACGAGTACAACGCCATCCGCAATTCGGCCGCGCTGATCGATATTTCACCGCTCTTCAAATATCGGGTGACGGGGCGGGACACCACGAAGTTCGTGAACCGCGTGATTTCGCGCGACATTAATAAGGTTGCAGTGGATCAGGTGATTTACTGCTGCTGGTGCGATCCGGAAGGAAAGGTGATCGATGACGGAACGATCACACGGCTGGGGGAGAACGAGTATCGCTGGACGGCGGCAGATCCGAGTCTGCGATGGTTTCAGCAGAATGCGCTGGGGCTGGAGGTAGCTATTGAAGATATTTCGGAGCAGACCGCGGCGCTGGCGCTGCAGGGGCCGACGTCGGGAAAGCTGTTGCACGCGGCGGCGGACGCGAACATCACGAACCTGAAATATTTTCGCGTGACGCGAGGGAAGATTGCGGGCGTGCCCGTGGACATTTCGCGTACGGGGTACACGGGCGATTTGGGATTCGAAGTGTGGATGCCCTGGAAAGATGCGGTCAAAGTGTGGGACGCGCTGATCGCGAAGGGCAAGGCGTTTGATATTCATCCGGCGGGAATGATCGCGCTGGACATTGCGCGAATCGAGGCGGGGCTTATTCTGATCGAAGTGGATTACACCTCGAGCAAAAAGGCACTGATCGAATCGCAGAAGTTTTCTCCAGCGGAAATTGGCCTGGGGAAGCTGGTGGATTTGAAGAAGGAAACTTTTGTAGGGCGCGAGGCGCTGGCGCTGGAAGCGAAGAAAGGCGCGGAACGGGCACTCGTAGGACTGGAGATCAACTGGAACGAAGTCGAGGCGCTCTATGACAAGTTGAACATGGCACCGCAGGTGCCCAGCATGGCGTCGCGCACCGCAGTACCGGTGTATCGCGGCGGGCGGCAAGTGGGCAAGGCCACATCGACGACGTGGTCGCCGACGCTGAAAACAATGATCGCGCTGGCGTGCGTGAACCGCGAGCATTCTGCAATCGGGACCACGCTCAGCATGGAAATGACGGTGGAAGCGGCGCGCCACACGGTTTCCGCAAAGGTAGTAGCCATGCCGTTTTTCAATCCGCCTAGAAAAACGGCTGTGCCCGTGATTTGATGCGCACTCGACCGCGTTTTCATTGCAATTCAATCGCAATGCCATTCCGAACGGGCGTTGATCCTCGTTGGGCCAGGCGGTTGTATTTTTTTAGAACTTCGCGAAGGCGGTCGTGCGGTAGGGCGATGACTTTGTGATTTTCGATTCCGGTCATGGTTTCGGCGGCGACCATGGCGTTGATCACGGCCTCTTCGGTGGCCTGCACCGTTGCGGCAAAAACGGGGTCCAGAAGATCGTTCGGAAATATTTTCAAATCGACGACATGGTCGGCAGCGGCCGCGCCGAGATTGGCCGTGGAGAAGGCGATGAAAATGTCGCCGGAGCCGTTGCCGGAGATGCTGCCGTTTCGGCCGAGCCCGAGAGAAACGCGGCGGGCGAGGCGCTTGAGTTGATGCGCAACGAGCGGCGCGTCGGTGGCGACGACAACGATGATCGAGCCAGGGTCCAAATTGCTGAATGAAGTGGAGGCGTAGGCACGCTCGTCGGGAATCTCCTGGCCGACAGGGACCCCCGCGATGCGGAGATTTTTGCGCGAGCCATAGTTGCATTGCACCAGGACACCGACTGTGTAGGCGCCGATTTTCGATTCGACTTTTCGCGAAGACGTGCCGATGCCGCCCTTGAATTCGTTGCATACCATTCCGGTACCGCCGCCGACGGCACCTTCTTCGACGGCGCCGCTGTGTGCGGAATCGATGGCGTGGAACGCGTGTTCAGGTTTGACGTGAAATCCATTGATGTCATTGAGCCAGCCATCCCATGTTTCCGCGACGACGGGCAGCGACCACCAATAACCGGTGGGATCGGGCTGGCCGTGCGCGACGCGCCATTGGATGACGGCATCGCGAACAACGCCCACGCTGTGCGTGTTGGTGATCATCACGGGACCTTCGAGAAAGCCGGATTCTTCGACCCACGTGGTACCGGTCATTTCGCCATTGCCGTTCAGCGACCACCAGCCAGCGAAAACGGGATTGTTCATCGAATCTTTTCCGCGCGGAAGCACTGCCGTCACTCCCGTTCGAACCGGTCCCTTGCCTACTTGAAGTTTTCCTTCGCCGGAAATGAGTGTGGTATGGCCGACGGTGACGCCGGAAACGTCGGTGATGGCGTTGAGCGGGCCGGGCGTGCCGTCAAACGGGACACCCAGATCGCGCGCGCGGGGCTTGGCAGGCGGAGTTTCTTGAGCCGCAGCCGAAGAAATTGCCGAGAGCGAGCAAAGAAAAATGGCGAGAGCGCGAAAATAATTTGGACGAATCATGGGTTGCTTTTCTCCCAGGAGGATTGCGCGGAGCGCAGCAATTTGGTGTTTTTCTCCACGGCCTTTTCAAGCAGTGCAGCTTGTTGGCGTGCCAATTTCCAATCGTGCTTTTCCACGGCTTCGGTGAGCCCGGGGAATTCCAAGTGCGCGTAGGTGTAGCGCGAAGAATAAAGAAGATGCTGAAACCACGGGCGGCCGGGAATGCCCGCGGGATCGAGCCAGTTGGATTCGACCTGCAGCATTTGTTCGTTGAGATGACGAATCTTCTCCGGTGAGGCTGAGCCTGACAGAAGATCGCGAGCGACGGCATCACGCAGGAGGTTGCCCGCTTTTTCGAATTGGGCGATTCGAACGTGAAGCCGTTTCAATTGAAGACGCCGTTGCCCGGCTTTGTTTTCTTGTTCGAGCTCATGGAGAAATTGCTTGAGAGCAGAGCCATTGAAGCCGAAGTCGAAAGGCAGAATGTCGGAATTGGCGAGACGCAGCGCCACAAGTCCCCAGATGTGAGTGAGGGCGACGTGGTATTCGAACGCGGGATCGCCGATGTGCGACATCCAGTAATGATCGTCGTACATCGAGTGATAGACGCCGTAGTCGCCGTCAAATCCGAGATTGATCACCGGCCGGCCGAGATGATTTAGAAACACGGTGTGATCGGAGCCGCTGCCAATGCGCGTTTCGACGAGAGCGCTGTCGAGCGGCGGAGTGCTCGCCTTCGAATCGCGCATCGTGGTGGCGCGCCAGGCTTCGTAGAGAGATTTTCCGGAAGGCGCGCGAACGTCTTTGGAGGCTTCCACGAGCATAGGGGCGAGAGAAGCTGCTGCGGAGGGCGAAAAGCTTAGACCCTCGGGGCCTGCCGTGGTGGCGGCTCCGGCGACGGATTCATCGACGTTGAGATAGGCGACGAGTTTTCTCTTGAGTTCATCGGCGAATTGCTCGCCCCATTCCGTCGAGCCGGTGAGCGCGTATTCTTCGCCATCCCAACTGCAGACCACGATGGTGCGGCGCGGGCGGATGCCACGCTGCTTGAGTTCGCCAAAAGAACGCGTGAGCTCCATCATGGAGGCTGTGCCGCTTGAAGGATCCACGCCGCCGAAGACCCAAGCGTCGCGATGATTGCCGAGCAAAACCCATTCGTCGGGAAGTTCACTGCCGCGAATGCGCGCTTCGACGACGGTGTAAGGCTGCATGCTGGTGTCCATGTCCACTTTCACGTGAACACTTACAGCGCCGGTGAAGCGATAGGTGATGGGCAAAGCGCCCTGCCAATCCTTCGGCGCTTCAGGGCCGTTCATGTTTTCGAGAAGAGGCTTGGCGTCGCGCCACGAGAGAGGGAGCGCGGGAATTTTCGGGAGCGAACGCGCTTCTTCGGGCGCGATGTGTTTTGCCCCTGGGACCGAGGCCCAGCCGGGTGTGGTGGGATCGCCGGGAACGATGTAATCGTAAGTTATCGCGCCGCGCTGAATGTGACTTTCCGGACCCCACGGGCCATCGGGGAAAACCTTTCCTTTCGAGTAGCCATCTTCCGCTGGGTCGGAATAAATGAGCAGAGCGGCCGCGCCTTCACGCTCGGCGGTGAGCGCCTTGAAGCCGCGATAGCTGTAAGGATTCGAATAGCGGACGAGAACGATCTTGCCTTTCACGCTGATGTCATTTTTCCGCAGGAGATCGTAATCTTCAGGATTGCCGCTGTGTGCGTAGATCACTTCGGCGGTCACGTCGCCGGAAGCTGAATAGCCAAAGTAGGAGCCGGAGACGGCGGGGACTTTCGTGTCCGGATCGGCGTCGTAAGCATCTTCGTGCAGAGACGCGGTGAAGTGGACCGGCCCCGTCATCTCAAGAGAGATGCTGCGCGGGCGCGAGTGCAAGACATCGTAGCGGCGAAGGGTGACGTCTTCCCAACCCTGCTTCCGCCATTCGTCCGCGACGAAGTCCGCGAGCTGATTGTTGCGATCGGAAGCGGCGGGGTGAGGTTCGGCGGTGAAGGTACGGTGCCATTCGCGTGCTTGTTCGAGAGACGGAATCGACTGAAACATGGATTCGAGTTGGTGCTCTGCGGCGGCGTGCGGCGGGGAAAAACCTAGAATCGGAGTGGCGAGCGGTTCGGACTGTTTCTGCTGAGCGAAAAGCGAGAAAGTAAAAACGAGAAAGTAACAGAAGCAGGCGTAAAGATTGCGGCGAGAACGAAGTGGCATCGCTATTTTGCCCTCCAAAACAAACGACCGCGCAGACAGCGACGAAACAGAACGGCCAGACAGCGTATCAACATGGAAACGCTTTTGCCAAAGCGGACTGGAGCGCGCGAGCGATCAGCGCGGATTCTTCCGGGGAAACCGTGAAAGGCGGCGCGAGAAGGATGTGATCGCCGCGGAGGCCATCGACGCAGCCTTGCATCGGATAGGTAAGCACACGTTCGTCGAGACAAGCCTGGCGAATTCTCTCGGCGATGTTTCGTTCCCTCGGGAAAGGTTCGTGAGTAGTTTTGTCTTTGACGAATTCGACGCAGCAGAGAAGGCCCAGGCCGCGAACATCGCCGACGTTCGAGTGCGATTGAAGCAAAGAAAGAGCGTCGCGCAGATTGTTTCCTGCGGGCACGACGCGGTCAAACAGCTTGTGCGATTCGAGGTAGTCGAGAACGGCGTTGCCTGCGGCGGTGCAAACAGGATGGGCCTGATAAGTGAAGCCGTGCATGAAGGCGCCGGAGCCTCGCTCGAATGCCGCGACGACGCGGGCGGAAACGAGAACCGCGCCGAGCGGCGCGTAACCGCTGGCGATTCCTTTTCCCACGAGAATCATGTCCGGTTCGATGTTCCAGTGCTGCGCAGCAAAAGATTTTCCGGTACGGCCCATGCCGGTCATAACTTCGTCCACGATGAGTAGAATTCCGTTTTTGTGGCAGATTTCCGCGATGCGCGCGGCGTAGCCTTCGGGGGGCACAGCGGCGCCGAGAGTGGCACCGACGACCGGCTCAAAGATGAAGGCTGCTGCTTTCTCGGGTGCGTGCTCAAGAAGATAAACTTCGAGATCGTCGGCGCACGCGAGTTCGCATTGCGGAAAAAGTTTTTCAAACGGACAGTGGTAGCAGAAACATGGAGCGATGTGCCCCCACTCCGCGATGAGCGGTTCGTAGGGCGCGCGGCGCGCGACGTTTCCGCTAACGGACATCGCTCCGAGAGTGCTGCCGTGATAGCTCTGGCGGCGGGAGAGAACGCGGTAGCGATCCCTCTGGCTGCTTTCGAGATGAAACTGGCGCGCGAGTTTTATGGCGGTTTCGGTGGATTCAGAGCCACCGGAAGTGAAATAGACTCGGCCGCCGTTACGAAAATTCGGCGGCGCCATCGCGAGCAATCGCTCGGCAAGTTTTTCCGCTGGAGCGGTGTGAAATTGCGAGGTGTGTGCGAAGGCGATCTGCGATGATTGCTCTGCCATGGCGCGGCCGATTTCCGGAACACCGTGACCGATGCTGACGACTGCGGCCTGCCCGGACGCGTCGAGAAATCGGCGGCCATCGGCAGCGATGATCCAGCAACCTTCTCCGCGAGACGCAACAGGAAAGGTCTTCTTAAAATTGCGGGGAAAAAGTCTGCTGCTCGTCGGCATGACATGCCCGGGAAAGGATTGTAGCAGAGTCGCAACTGCGCGCAGCAAGGTGCGCGGAAGCGGGCAACCCCCACGCAAGCTGCGCGCTAAACCATCCGCGTGAGCGGCGAGCCGCGGGCCGGGCTATTGGATTCGGCAGGGAAACGTGACATCATTCGTGATTCTGCAAAGCGTGATTCTGCAAGACCTGATTCTGCAAGAAACTTTGCGACTCACAGTGGTTCACAGGAGAAGAATCGAGATGAAGGGCATCATTCTGCGGTGCGGTTTCTTGAGCGCGTTGCTGCTCGGAGCCGAGCTGGCCGTTTCCGCACAAGAAGCGTCAAAACATCCCATCACCTTTGAGGACATGATCAAGTTGCAGCGCATCGCGGAACCGCAGGTGTCGCCGGATGGAAAGTGGGTGGCGTACACGGTGGCGACGCCCGACATGGAAGCCAACCGCAATGCGAGCAACATCTGGATGGTGCCAACGACGGGCGGTTCCGCGATGCAATTGACGCAGAGCGGGCATGATTCTTCGCCGGTGTGGTCGCCGGACGGGAAGACGGTCGCGTTTCTCTCCTCGCGCGGCGGCGAGTCGCAAGTGTACTTGCTTTCGATGGAAGGCGGCGAAGCGCACGCGCTGACGAAACTCTCAACCGGCGTGGACATGGTGAAGTGGTCGCCGGACGGAAAAATGATTGCGTTTACTTCTTCCGTGTATCCGGATTGCAAAGAAGACGATTGCAACAGCAAGCGCGACGCGGAAAAGGAAAAGAGCAAGGTGAAAGCGCACGTGGCGGAGCAACTTCTGTACCGGCACTGGACGCACTGGAATGACGGGAAGCGAAGCCATTTGTTTGTGGTTCCGGCGGATGGAAGCGCCGCGCCACGGGATCTGACGCCGGGCGCGAACTACGACGTTCCGCCGGATGAGCGCAGCTCACCCGGAGATATTAATTTTTCGCCCGACGGAAAAGAGATGTGCTTCACGGCGGTTACGGACAAGATGGAAGCGATTAGTACGAACGGTGATTTGTTCATCGTTCCGGTTGCCGGCGGCGAGGCCAAGCGCATCACCACGCAACCGGGATTCGACGGGAATCCGGTGTATTCGCCAGATGGGAAATACATCGCGTATCACGCGCAGCTCATCGCCGAATATGAAGCTGACCGGTGGCGAGTGATGCTCTACGACCGGCAAACGGGGAAAATCGAAAACCTCTCCGAGACCTTTGACCGGAGCGCGGACGGGCTAGCGTGGTCGGCGGACAGCAAGACGATTTACTTCACAGCAGAGAACGAAACGCTGCAGCCAGTCTATTCGATTCCGGCGTGTAGCTGCGGCTTGCCGACAAAAGTAATCACAGAAGGATTCAACACGGCGATTTCACTCAGCGCTGATGGCAAGACGCTGATCTTCGAGCGGACGAGCCTGACAACGCCGGCCGAAATTTTCGCGTCATTGAGCGACGGCTCGACGGTGCGGCAACTGACGCATCAGAATGAAGCGATCCTGGCGGCGCTGGAGATGAATGCGCCGGAGACATTCTGGTTCGACGGCGACGCAGGAACAAAGGTGCAGGCGATGCTGATCCGGCCGCCGAAATTTGCCGCGACGAAGAAATATCCACTGCTGGTGCTGCTGCACGGGGGGCCGCAGACGATGTGGTCGAATGCGTGGGGCTACCGGTGGAACGCGCAAGTTTTTTCCTCAGCAGGATATGTGACGCTGATGATCAATCGGCGCGGGTCGACCGGCTATGGGCAAAAATTCACGGATGAAATCACGAATGACTGGGGTGGAAAAGCGTACACCGACGTGATGAATGGCGTGGACTACTCGCTGAAAAAATATCCTTTCATCGATGGGACACGCATGGCCGCGGCGGGCGGATCTTATGGCGGGTACATGGCGGACTGGATCGCGACGCACACCGGACGGTTCAAGGCGATCGTGAGCCATGCAAGTGTGTACGACGGGACGGCGATGTGGGCGACCGAAGAACTGTGGTTTGAAGAGCACGACATGCAAGGCACGCCGTGGACAAATCCGGAAAGTTACAAGAAGTGGGCGCCAGTGACGTACGCGGGCGAGTTGGGAAAATTCAAGACGCCCACGCTGGTGATCGCGGGCGAAAGAGATTATCGCGTGCCGTACACGCAATCGCTGGAATTTTTCAGCGCGCTGCAGCGACAGGGGGTGCCATCGAAGCTGGTGGTTTTTCCGGACGAAGGGCATTGGGTGCTGAAACCGCAGAACAGCCAGTTTTGGTACAAGACGTTCTTGAATTGGCTGGCGGCCTATGTGAAATAGCGAGTCAGCTCTTGCCAGTAGGGGCGCAGCATGCTGCGCCCCTACAAAGAGATTAAGAAGCGAGCAGGCGCTGAAAGGCGCGGCGCGCAAAACGGAAAAGATGGTAGAGCAACAAAGCGGAAAGAGCGACGAGTGCGGCCACGATGATGGTTGTCGCGAGCGGATGGGCCGTCGCCATCCAGGTGAGCCAAACGGCGAGAACGTCTTCCCCAGAGCTTAATGCCCAATTACTGAGCGGTTCGGGACTGGCGTTAACGGCGGCGCGGGCGCTGGCTTTCGTGCCATGGGCGGTGAGGGCAATTCCGCCGGCCATTAAGGCGGCGCCCCAGCGCCATTCGGGTGCGGCTCCTCCCGCAGCGGCATAAGCAAGAAGCGCGGCGGCGGGCGGGCGAATGAAGGTGTGGATGGCGTCCCAGGCGGTGTCAAGGTACGGAATCTTGTCCGCGAAGAATTCCAGCAGGTAGAGCGCGAGGGCAATTCCGAGTACCCAGGGATGAGAAAGAACTTGCAATTTCGGCGGCAGATGGAGCACGCCGAAGCGCTGGAGAAGCCCCAGCGTGGCGATGGTGGCATAGAGATTCAACCCGGAGGAAAATCCGGCACCCAGGGCAAGGCCGAGCGTTTCGATGGGATTCATGCAGGACCATCATAGCAGGCGGGAAATCGTCCAAACAGGCAGTAACTTCCCCCTGTAGTGAGCGGAGTTTTCGTTTGACCCGCCTGTAAAGGCAAGCGATTCTGTTGACGGGATGGTCGTCCATGTTTGGGTTGAGCTACCTTTTCTATCCGTGGGGCTTCATCGTGCAAGGACTGGCGATCGTGCACTTCGTGCGGCGACGGCCAGAGAACTATTGGTTCTACATTATTTTCTTCGGCGGGTTCCTGGGAGCGAGTGTGTATATCGTCGCGGAAGTGCTGCCGGATTTGGGGTTGTTGCGGGCCGTGTTTCAGGGGTTTGGACGAAGGTCGCGCATCCAGAAGGTGGAGACGGCGATTCTGGATAATCCGTCGCCGGCAAATTACGAAGAACTGGGAGAGCTTTACAAAGATCAAGGGCAATTTGAAAAGGCGCGCGATGCGTTCAATCATGCGATCACCGGGCGAAGCGATTCGATCTATACGTTCTATTCGCGGGCGCAATCATCGCTCGGAATGAAGGACGTAGCGGCGGCGATTCCGGACCTGGAGCGAGTGGTCGGGGGCGACCGCAAGTTCGATTATTACCGAGCGGCGGGACTGCTAGCGAACGCGTATGCACAAACCGGTCAACTGGAACGCGCCGATCAGCTTTTTGCGGAGGTCACGCAGATTTCGACGACTCCGGAGACGCTTTATAACTACGCGGGTTTTCTGAAAACGGCGAACCGACGGGAAGAGTCGCGCGAGTGGGCGCAGAAGTTGCTCGCAAAGAAGCGGACATTGCCGCGGTATATGCAGAGGCGCGAGCGGCCGTGGTTCCGCAAGGGCAAGGCGCTGCTGAAGGAACTGGCCGGCGCGTGAGGGGTCGCGGCTCACCGGGGAATGTAGAGAACAGAGATCGTTCGATGCCCTCAGGTCGCTCAGGATATGCAGCATCCTCATCGGCGTTGAAAAGAGATTCCTCACTCCGGATGCTCGCTCGGGGCCGACACCCTTCGTCGGACGTCTAGTTAACCATAACCTGCCCCTTATGTTTTTCATCAGTGTCTTTAAGGGCCTGCGGCCCGCGAAACCTCATGAAAATCACTTAGAGGTAAGATCGCAACGGCTCGGGCGCGGCGAGGTCGATACAACAATGGAGAAGTCGAAGCTGCGACCCTGTCTGATCCGGAGCGTGCGTGATTGAGCGAATAATTGGGCGTCGTTGTCTTCCCCTGGGGAAGCGGCGATAGCCCGTGAGCCTGGTTAAGGTATCCGCAGCACGCTCTCCGCTCCGGGCCAGGGGGAAGTGATGTCCTACGGAATAGCTGGAACGGGAATCGATGTTCATAAAAGCGATGTATGTTTGGCAGCAACCCCGAACAACTACGATCGCTCGCGGCATGGTTGATCGGGCAAGAGGCCGAGGAAGTAGTCATGGAATCGACGGCACAATATTGGAAACCGGTGTGGGGAGTGCTGGGAAGGTATTGGAATCCGATACGCGAGAAGCGAGAAGGCGCAAGACAGAGGTCCGGAACGTTGCATCTGGCGCAGGCGCAGTCCAATCGCGGACGACGGGGACGCAAGAGGGATTTCCCCGATGCCGAACGCCTGGTGAAGCGGCTGGTGGCCGGAACTTGACTCTGAGCTTTGTGCCCGATGCCGAGCAACGTCTGTGGCGTACGGTAACGCGCAAGAAGTACCAGTTGAGGTGCGATCGGGTGCGGCTCTGCAGAACCAATTGGAGTCTGTTCTGGAACAGGCCCATATCCAGTTGTCCAGCTTCGTCTCCGATCTGCTGGGCCTCAGTGCCCGGCGGATGCTGAAGGCGCTCGCCGGAGGTGAAACCAACCCAGCCGCTCTGGCCGCTTTGGCGGATGAGCGCTTGCGCGCCACTCCGGAACAGTTGTGCGACGCGCTCGGTGCCTGTACGGAGTTGAAGGCCTTCTACCGGCGGCTGCTGAAGATGGCGTTGGAGGAGTTGCGATTGATCGACGAGCAGATCGGCGAACTGGACAAGGAGATGGCCAATTTGCTCAGCCAGCACCAGGATGCAGTCGAGCGGCTGGCGGAGGTGCCCGGTCTGGGAGTGGACTCAGCGCAGCAGATCATTGCGTCGGCCCTACCGCAGCGACCTTTCCCTCCGAGAAATGTCTCTCCTCGTGGGTCGGTGCTTGCCCGGGCGACGACGAGAGCGCAGGTGTGAACTACAGCCACCGGTCTCCGAAGGGCAACCGCCACATGCGGCGATTACTCAATCAGGCGGCCAACGCCGCAGTTAGAACCGAAGGAAGCATCTTCGAGATTGTCCACAGGAGTTAATGCAAAATCGGGCGTAGCTCGAATCACCAAACGAACTCGGGAACGTGCGGAGGACTCAGGACCAGGGGAACTACCCTGGTTTACCCGAATAAAACTGTATCACATAGCTATCGAAAGTCAAGAGGGATTTTGGAGGCGCGAGGCGGAATCGAACCGCCGATAATGGTTTTGCAGACCATTGCCTTACCACTTGGCGACCGCGCCACCGGACTGAAAAATTGTCAGTTCTCAGTAATCAGTTATCAGTCAGAAAAAGAATGCGCCGAAGCTTCCGTTCTGCGCTCGCAAACTCTTGGTTATGAACTCTCCTTTTTCATTCCGAATGGTTTTCGGTTGTCAGTTCTCTGTTGGCAGTCATAAAGAAGAATGCGTGAATGCTTCTTTACTGCAACTGTCAACTCTGTCTTCCTTAGTGAAAAGTTCTCCTAATTAGATCTTTGAGCCGAGATGGGGCACAGCATGCTGCGCTCCGACAAATCTATGCCGCTCGCCTCGGTGGCGGGTCTAAAGACCCGCCACTACGAAGACAGGCTTACTTGGCGGTGGCGGCTAGCTGAGGTTGGGCGGCACGGGCTTCGTTGACGATGGGGGCGCCGATCAGGTTGCCCCATTCGGTCCAGGAGCCGTCGTAGTTACGAACCTGGTTGAAGCCCAGCAGATACTTGAGGACGAACCAAGTGTGCGAGCTACGCTCGCCGATGCGGCAGTAGGCGATGACTTCATCTTTGCCGGTAATGCCCTTGGACTCGTAGAGTTTTTTCAAGTCGTCGAAGGACTTGAAGGTGCCATCTTCGTTAGAGGCCTGAGCCCAAGGGATATTCGCGGCCTGGGGAATATGGCCGGCGCGCTGGGCGGTTTCGGTCATGCCCGGAGGGGCGATGATCTTGCCGGTGAATTCATCCACAGAGCGAACGTCAACGAGTTGACCGGGCTTGCGCCCATCGAGGATGGCGAAGACTTCTTCCTTGCGAGCGCGAAGGGAATCGTCGGTGCCGGAGACGTGATAGGACGCGGGCGTGACGTTTGCGGGATCCTTGGTGACCGGGCGCTTTTCTTCGAGCCATTTCTTGCGGCCGCCGTTGATGAGGCGGACGTCCCTGTGGCCGTTCAGCTTCAATTGCCAAAGGGCGTAGGCAGCAAACCAGTTGTTGTTGTCGCCATAGAGAAGAATCGTAACGTTATTGGAAATGCCGGAGGCGCTGAGAAGTTTTTCGAGGGTGGACTTGTCGATCAGATCGCGGCGGATGTTGTCCTGGAGCTGAGTCTGCCAGTTCCAGCCGACGGCGCCGGGGATGTGTCCCTGGTCGTAGGCGGTGGTGTCCACGTCGACTTCAACGAAGCGGAGATTGGGGGAATTGAGATTTTGCGCGGCCCAATCGGTTGAAACCAGAACTTCGGGATGTTTGTAGTCGGACATTGCTTTCTCCTTTTGCGTTCAGCTTGGAAAATCGTTTGATCCAAAAACAAAAAACCCACCTGCCAGTTCGTTTCTGGCGGTGGGCTGAAGAACTCTTGAGGCTAAATCAACTCTTTAGAAGCTTAGCCCCCCGCGCCAGAAGACACACGCATACAGCACGTACAACAGATACAGAGCTGCGCGTTCTTCTGGGGGAAAAATGACATACTTAAAGCATACATGAGAGTCGGAGAATTGGCAATAGTACTTGGGTGAGAGGGTGAGAGGTGGCTGGCGGTGCTGCGGAGGGCTGCGGAGGGGGTTGGTCTTCTTCTATTTACCGTTGGACTGGCATTCGCGGTCCCCTTAGCGGTGGCGGAGGGACAGGATACTGAGTCAACAGTCTTATTACGACTCGCCGGCTCGGTGTGTGGGTGAATTGGGATCGGTCGCTAGGATTGCGCTCTCCGTGTTCGCTGAACTGTACTTCCTTGCACACGCGTGCATCAGCGAATTTCGTTCACCAGACTGAGGCAGGGCCGCAAACTGCTCGAGCTTTTCGGTTCGGTAGGGGGAATGAGATCCGCCATAGACTGCACAGAATTTTCCTTAGGGACAATCAGTTTTTGGTTTTACGATTTCGCCGCGACCGTCGGAAAGGCCCTGCACTCAAAACCCGACTGGAGCATTGCATATTGGCGGGATTGCCTGTACGTTATCAGTCGACCGGGAAGTCAAAATGGAAATTCCGGTCAACCCAGCCTAGTGAGACGCCGTGGATCCCCGGCAGGCTCGCAAGTTTAACAAAGACTGCGCCCTCGCCTACCTCTTTCTCACTCAAACAATCACAGGAGAATCGCATGCGAATTTGCCGGATTATTTTTGTTTTGGTGGCGGCCTTCTTCCCATTTGGCCGTGGGGCATTGGCTAGGCAGGCACCGCAGGAGCGCCAGGCCCAGATCATTCCGTGTTCTTCAAATGACGGGGAGAAGCACTACTGCACGGCGGACACCAGGTACGGCGCGCGACTGGTGCGACAGCGCAGCCAAGCGCTGTGCAAAGAGGGCGAATCGTGGGGCTACGACGAAGAAGGAATCTGGGTGGACAAGGGATGCGGCGGTGAGTTTACTTTGGGGCGCGGCGACGACGGCGGCGATGCCCGCGGCGAGGGTGGTGGAGGGATGATAACGTGCGCGTCGGACAATGGCCGGCGAAGAGTTTGCCCGGCGGATACCAGCAACGGCGTGCAGCTCATGAGACAACGGAGCGACGCGAAGTGCAAGGAAGGCTCCTCTTGGGGACACGATACTCACGGAATTTGGGTGGATAAAGGATGCGAGGCGGATTTTGTGGTGGGCGTTCCGGGGCATCCGACCGGGTCCGGGAAAGCCGGGGGCAAGAGCCAGAGGATAAGCTGTGATTCGTTCGACGGGAGAAAGAATTATTGCGACGCGGATACGCAGGGGGCCAAGGTGCAGCTGACGAGACAGATAGGCACGGCGCAATGCATTGAAGGCGCGACCTGGGGATCCGATCGCAGGGGCGTTTGGGTGGATCGGGGTTGCAACGGGGAGTTCCTGGTTCAGCCGGGAAGCCAATTAGGCGCGGGGGATTCTTCGGGGAAGAGTTGCGCGAAGACGGTGGGCAAGCGGGTGGCGGATGAGTTGGAGAGGCAGTGCCTGCAAGTATCGCCGGCAACGCATTCACCGTGCAACACGCAAAACTCGTGTAAGCTGATGGAGGACGAAATTCAGCGAGGATGCGGATTGTTGGGCGCGAATGCGCCGGCATTCTGTGGTGAGAAAAAATGATAGGTCGGCGAGTCTCGGCAGCTCAAGTGGGACTTGAAGCTCGCGACTGAGTCTTTGGGGCGAGAGTTTCGAGCGCTAATCCCTCACGTGTACGGACGGCACGCGGGGAGCCCGGGTAATAGAAGACAAGGCCAAGAGCTGTTGATCGAGCCTGAGATGGGCTGTACCTGACCAAAATCCCAAATTGCTAAATAAATGAGTAAAATGCGAAGGTGCCGTAACAACGTCACGTTGGGTTGAAAACTGCTCAGTGCGGTTTTCGGTAAGCACAGGCATCCACTTAACAGCCGAGCAGCCAACCTATCGAATCTTGATAGCTGGCGCTCATAGAGGGAGGTTAGCAGGTTGCGATGAACTCTGGCAAATCACTTTCTCTCCCTCTTTTCATTTTTTGCTTCCGATTCGATACAATTTGCAGCAATTCGTATGACAATTTCATGAGAACCGGTTTCGCCCAATTACACTGAAAAATCAGCAGTCGACACTCGACTTGTCGAGGGGATACGTGATGCGACTAGCTCGGACACGTGCAAGAGAATTGATTGAATGAACCTGGAGACGTTTCCCGCTCAAGATGTGTTCAACGCGGACCCCGCGCACGGTAAGCGCGTCGGCGATGAGTGAACGGTGGCAGCGCCACGGAACCGCTTCCGCACACATGATTGCACTCCGCCTCTGCCCGGCCAATTTCAACAATCGGTGTAACCCTGCTTCGAATTCCGGGGTCTGCATATAATCAGCAAAGCCGCGAAATGAGGTATTGCGCCAGCCCATATTCGGAGAATCGCGTTGCGCATGGCGCAAACCCCCGAGCTTTCGCAAATGCACGTAGCCGATCCTCGCGGCTCGCAGCTTTGTCGACAGGGTCTCCCGGTCGAACTGCGGGTTGTGTCTCGATCGAGGGATACTGCGTATGTCTATGACGCGCTTGACGCGGTGCGCCCGCAGAAGATCGAGGAAGTCTTTCCATGAGCGATTCGAATGCCCAATCGTCAAGACACAGGGCTCTTCGATCTTGACCTTTCTCACGACGATTACCCTTTTCCTACTGACCCGTGGCAGGCAACGACCACAACATTTCAAATCATCGTCGCATGACCCGAACCGGCTACAACGACTTCAGGTATTCGACCAGATCATGGGCCTGCTTGTCATTCAGACCCAGCCCGAAAAAGCCGTTGTAGTGCTGGACCACATCATTGAGCGTTGCAAAGCGTCCGTCATGGAAGAAACCACCCTTCGTGTGGGCCCAGAGGCCCTTGAGGGGAGCGGTGCGGTAGCGCTTGTCCGGCGCACGGTTGGCCTGAAAATCGTCGATTCCGATCTCTTCTGGCGTGTGCATATTCCACCCAGGCTCGCTAAACAGCAACGAAACATGGCACGTTGCACACTTCGCTTGGCCTTCGAAAAGCTCCTTGCCGCGAGCCGCCGCGTCTTCATCGAAGCTCCCCTTCGGCGGCTTCGGAGCAGGAATGCCAAGCTGATTTAACGAGGCACCTCCCCGACTCCCTAACTGATCACGAGGATGGCAAACGCCAAGATCTCGAACCACTGCCAGGATCCGACGCGGGGCACTTCGCGTCGCTATGAGTTGTCGGTGAGGGCAGCCGTAGGTGCCACGCGGAATCGCATCCTCCGTCAATTGTTAACTGACTAGTTAATTATACCTATGTTGATACCATCCACGGCGAATACCTTGAAATAAATGATTTTCAGAAAGATGAAATTGGAGCAGGCTAACCAGGAGATCGGAATGTTACATTGGGCTGAAACGGCTGGATTGAATTTTCGGTAAGCACAGGTCATGCGGGGGCTGTTGTCGTAGTGAGAAGCCTCCCGGGAATAACATGGGCCGGTTTCGTGTCTACAGTAATTGTTGTAGCCAACTCCGGATCAGGACGGGAAGCAATGATGACGTGGCGATTTTCGACCGGTGCTTTCTTGCTCTTTCTTTTGATGGCTAGGGTTCCCGCGCAAGGTAAGCAAATCCGTGCAACTCTCCTCTACGACGGGCAAACAACCGAGATCAGCACAGCCGACGAGGATGCGGGGCAACTTTGGATAACCACCGCCGACCTTAAGCGTGCCACTCGCTTTGAGTTAAAGCCTCAAGGCGTCTGCCGGGACGAGCTATGTTTTCCGCTCCCAAAATCCAGACAGTCTGAATTCGTGCGCAAGAGCGCCGGCAAGAGCTGGTTCAATCTCATGGCGTTCGCTCAACTTGTGCATCAGCCGGTAGCCCATGACGAAGCGCTCTCCACCTGGTACTTCGGGTTGCGTTCCGACCAGCGACAAAATTTATCTTCGCTTGAGGCTCCCAATTTCACTCTCGCGGATATAGAGGGCACGCCACATTCACTCTCGGATTTCCGGGGAAAGAAGATTCTGCTCATAACCTGGGCTTCGTGGTGAGGCTGCCGTCTAGACTTGCCAGGCTGGCAAGTGATCTATCAGCAGCTCAAAGACAAGAATTTCGAAATTGTGTCCGTAGCCCAAGATACTAACGGCGTAAAGGATGCTGGTCCTTGGATTACCGCAGCCCATCCGACTTACACCATATTGATTGATGAGCAGCATCTCGTTTCCAAGATATACAACATGGTTAATGTTCCCACCGGCGTGTGGATCGACGAACAGGGAAAAATTGTCCGGCCGAACGAAGTCGCGTTCGTCAATAACCAATTCAAAGACTTCAGCGGACTCGATTCGGCTCCGTACCTCAACGCCCTGAGAGACTGGATCGAAAGAGGTGACAAGAGCACCTATGTGATGAGCGAAGAGCGGCTACGGGAAAAACTGGCCGTGAATGATCCCAACGTCATTCTAGCAGCCGCAGAGTTTGGGCTTGGTGCGCACCTTTACAAGTCCGGGCATTTGTCCGAGGCGATCCCGCATTTCAAAGAGGCCCAGCGTCTAAATCCCAAGAGCTGGAATTACAAGCGCCAAGCCTACGCCCTGTCCGACGCCAAGCGCGACTATGGAACAACCTTTATGGACGAGGTTCAAAAGTCGGGCGGCAGCAAAGTGTATTACCAGCCTCCAGATCTGCCACCTGACGCTCATCCAAAAGATAAAAAACCGTAACACAAGAACAAACCAACAAACTTTGGCGAAGAGACCGGGCGTGGCGAGGAGTAGCTGGTAAACGAATAGGGATTGTCTCTGAGTCACGGGAGCGGGTTCAAAAGTGCCACGAACAACCTTCGACCGTTTTGGGAAAGGCGACCACGTCGAACTAGTTCAATTGCTTATGCTTGACACGCATACGAGGTGGAAGGAGGACTATTCGCAGGAGCACGCGTTAGTGAAATCCCACCGCACCTTGAACTGATATGATGAGTTTGTTCGAGTCGTATCCGATCCCATCTTTGAAGACAAGCTCGACGTTTTCAATGTCCTCGATCTTCTCGCTTGGATCTCCCTTGATCACAACGAGATCTGCCGCTTTTCCGACGTTCAAGGTGCCGAGGCGATCCCCCTCTCCAAGGAACTCTGCACCATTTTGCGTCGCTATGTGAATGGCTTCCAACGGAGTAAATCCCGCTTCCACCAGCAATTCCACTTGCCTCTGATCCCCGAACCCCGCCAGAACCCCGCCGTATCCTGTTGGGTCTTCACCCGAGAGCAGCAATCCGCCTGCTTTGACAAAGTCGTGTTCGAACTGCATCTCTTTTTTCAGCAATTCGCCGCCCGGTCCCTTGCTTTCAGCGATCTTCGTGCGGACCGCTAGATAGTCCGCCCTCGACGGCATGGACATGGCAAGCAACACGCGCTGTTGCAGCGGAGGACGGTTTGCGACGAACGTCTCGAAGATGACCAGGGTCGAAGTCACAGCGACGTGGTGTTGCACTAATTTGCGAATCACCGCTTGCACCGCTTCGCTCTCTACAGCCAGTTTTTCTAGAATCGGGTGATCGTCTGGATTCGGCGGGCACACATCCGGCTGTTTATTGGGATTGAACTCCTGGTCCACTACCAGCCCATGCTCCAGATCGTCGATTCCCAATTCTGCTGCCTCGCTGAATCCCACTGAACATAGATGGCCCGTGACCTTGATGCCACGAGCATGGGCTGCCTTGATCGCCGCACTCAGCTCGGCACGCGAGATGTGCATATACGCTTTGAACGATGTGACGCCCTCGTCGATCCAGTAGTTCACCAGCCGCACTGCGTCATCCGGCCCGCTGAGCTCGTGCAACTGAGGCGTGTAGGAGCCAACTCCCTCCAGGTAAGGACCCGTAATATGCATCTTCGGCCCCGGCATGCTGCCACTATCAATTAGCTTCTTGATCGCCAGGTCTGTGTAAGGTTCAAGGCTGCCGGTCGTCCGAATGGACGTCACGCCACCGGCAAGATACAGGCGCGGAAAGCTAAATCCCATTTCGCCATACAGCGCAGGCGCTCCTTCCATAGGGCCCTGCCCCGACGCCGTTGGGTAAAACAGATGATCGTGCATTCCGACTAAACCGGGGATTATGGAGCGCCCAGAGAGATCGAGAACCCGCGCTCCCGGCGGAATGGAAATAGAACCAGCTGCTCCGATGCTGCGAATCACTCCATTCTCTATCACGACCGTTTGATCCGTGGTGGCCGGGCTCCCGGTGCCGTCAATGACGCGGACGTGCGTGAGCGCGACCAGAGGTGCGTCCACACTGACAAAGCTCTTCGTCACCGGCGAGAAAGTCGGCTTTTCCTGCGCGACCGAGGCCAAGCCCAGGGAGCAGAGAAGAGCCATTCCACACACAATCTTGCGCATTCTGCTCTCCTTTCAAACATCCAACCACTTTGGACGAACGCCCGCACTAGAAGATGTACTTAAGCCCGAATTGGATCAGGCGCGGCGATACCGTGGTTGCCGTGATCCTGCCAAAACTCGGCGCACCACGCTGCGTGATCGCCGTCGAAAATTGGGTTGTCGTCTGGCTCGCAAACTGGGGCGTGTTGAACGTGTTGAAGAACTCGGTGCGGAATTGCACGGTGCCAGCCTCGCTCAAGCCTCCAACCCTAATGTCCTTGAAGATGGACATGTCCATGTTGTGCTGGCCTGGACCATACACAACGCCGCGTCCAAGTGTGCCGAATCCAGTTCCGGTTACACCATCGCCCAGATGCGGTGGTGCGCAGAAGGCGCCCTGATTGAAGAAGTTGTTCAGGTTCGTTTGCACGGGGCCAGGCGTCAGGATGTTCGCTGCGGTCATTCCCGGGCAAAGTGTGGCCCCGAAGGTGCCGAACGCGCCTGCCAGCCCATAGATGCTGCCGGCCGACGGATCGGTAAATGTCAAAGCGGGGCCAGACTGGACAACGACCACGCCGGAGGCTCCCCACCCGCTCAATACCTTCCCAGCGATACCCTCGTTTTTGTGAAAATTCGGCAGATTCCACAGATAGTTCGCTACGAATCGGTGCCTGGTGTCAAAGTCCGCGGGACCGTAGCCGTTCTTCGGGTCGAATTGATTGTTGTAGACTCCCCCGCCCAGTGGGAAGGTGCCGACGCCGGTGATGTCCGTTAATGTCTTGCCGTAGGTGTATGAAGCGCCAAATTGTAGGCCGCGGCTCAGCCTTTTTTGGATGGTCGCTTGGAGGCTATTGTAGTTTGAATATCCTGTCCACTGCGCTTGGTTGAGGCCACTGGGTGCGATGCCTAGAACCGGGACGCGGTTGACGGCGTTGGCCACCGTGTTCGTCGTCTCTCCGTTGATCGGTTTCGCGGCACTGGCGAGACCTGCTTGGTTGATCTGATTCGTCGTTTCAATCCGGCTGGATTTCGTCCCGACATAGCCGATCTGGAAAGAGGTTGTGGTGTTTATGGCGTACTGCATGCCCAGGTTCCACTGCTGCGTTACGGGGGGCTTCCAGTCCGGGCTAATTGAGTTGATCGTAAGCGCCGAGATCGGTGTGCGGGGAACGAAATTGGGGAATACCTCGTTCGATGGAGGATTAAACGGAACTTGAAGAGTGGCCAACGCGTTCAGGACTCCTACGTTGGTTTGTCTCGAAAAGAAGGGCGGATTAACAATCAACTGGAAAGCGTCGTTCACTGGTGGATGTGAGTAATAGATTCCATAACCTCCACGCAACACGAGCTTGTCGTTGAAGCGAGGAGGGGTCCACGCAAATCCCACCCGGGGGCCAAAGTTATTGAGCGCCCAGGCGTTCGCCGCAAACGTTCGATTGCCATTCTTGGCGATACCCGCCGGTAAGGCACCGGGGAAGTTTGAGGCGGCTATGAATCCCGAAAACGCATGGGCCGCAAGGTCATTCGAAGCCAGCGTCGGCCAGAAATCAACCAGCTTACCTTTGCCGTCGGACGTTTGTCCCAGACCCTCCCAGCGAAGTCCGATATTTACGGTCAGATGGGGTGTCACCTTGATGTCGTCTTGGCCAAAGCCATACATGCTGCTCACATGGAATTCCCTGGTCGTATCACCACACAGGTCATCCGAAACGTTTATGTTGCTTAACGTTCCGCCGTTCTGAGCCGCACTCATTCCCAGCATGAAATCCTCAAAGCTAAGGAACTGAAGATCCCCGCGTGTGACCTCCTGGTCCGCGGAATCAGCTATGTCTCTTTCCCATCCAATACCGGCGCGGAAGTTGTGCTTGCCATGAATCCACGAAATTTGATTTTGCGCAGCCCAGGCCGTCGGAGCGGTAAACTGCCCATCGTTAAAATTGCCGCTCAGCTCCAATGAGCCGATGATCATGATCGGCATGAACGGGCTCGAGCAGCCGGGAGTAAGCCCGATCGACTCGTTTGTGACCGCGTTTTGGCTCGCAACTCTCCCGAACGCCCGGTGATATGCAATACTAGCCTCATTAATGAACGTGGAGGTGGCAACGTAAGTGTCCTTGAGGTTTGCGTTCCAGTTCTTGAATAGGTCCGTAGTACCTGAGCCCGGCACATTAGATGACGTGAAGGCCAGAAATTCCGGTGCTTTTGCGTAAAAGACCTTTTCTGCAACCGTGTGCTTGCTCGTCGGCAAAAAGTCCACGTTGACAATGTACTGGTCCTCGTTGAACTTGGAAGGGAGACTGAACGATGACAGTCCCTGTGGACCACCTTGTGGATCCGCGCCGGTGATATGTTGTGGAGTTGGGATGAGGAAGGTCCCGTTGGCCAATTTTAGATTCAGCAGCTTCAGTGCTACTGGATTGATATTCGAGCCATCGCGAGCTATTACGCCGCCGTTTGCCCCCCTGACACCGCCAAACAAATTACCGAGAGCGGCAGCCGAGCGGTCGTCGGTCAGTGCGGGCAGGATGGCGGTTGCCACGGAATTCGCGCTCACCCCGTTTACCTGCCTTGTACCTTGATAGGAACCGAAGTAAAAAAGTTTGCGCTTCAGAATCGGCCCCCCAATCGTCCCGCCAAATTGGTTTTGCTTCAACGGGGGACGCTTCACACCATTCAGGTTCAGGAAGAAATCATTGGCATTAAAAATGTCGTTCCGAACAAACTCAAACAAGGCGCCGTGGAGTTGATCAGTCCCCGACTTGGTGACTACGTTGATGTTGGCTCCCGCACCCCGCCCATACGATGCATCATACAGGCTCGTCTGCACGTTAAACTCCTGGATGGCATCCGGATTCGGAATTGAGATACCACCAATAGAAAGAATCGCTCCCGTCCCCTGCGTTTCCATGTTTCCAACATCCTGACCGTCCATCTGGTAGCTGTTGTCCATGATCCGGCCGCCATTGACGAATACGTCCACGGAATTCTTCCCCAGGTTCCCGGCGTTTGGTACCGAACCCGAAACTCCGGGTGAGAGGCTCAAGATTTGGGTGTAATTTCTGCTGCTTAATGGAAGCGCCGGAACCGTCTTGTCGTTGACGATGGCGCCGTTCGTAGCGTTTTCCGTATGAAGAATCTCCGCGGCCGCCTCAACGATCACCTTCTCACTCGCTTGTCCAAGCTGCAGCTTGATGTTTACCGTTACCGTGCTGCCTACTTGCACGTGGATATTCGAGCTAGTTTGTGTCTTGAACCCCGGGGCTAATACCGTGACCGAGTACGTTCCTGGCGGCAGCAGAGGAACGGTATAATCGCCCTCGTCGTTCGTCTTGACCGTTCTGGCTAAACCCGTTGCCTCATTTGATACCGTAACCTCAACCTGCGGCATTGCCGCTCTCGAAGGATCAGTAACAGTCCCGACGATCTGGCCGGTGGCGGCTGTCTGTCCCGATGCCGTGCATACGCATAAAAGAGATGGAAAGAAAGCGAGAAGAAGCACGCTCAAAGAAATATTAATGTTTCGATTCTTCAAAATACACCTCCAGTGTAACCAACCGCTGTACTCCTGGCGGGCCTGCCCCTTCCTCGCCAAAACTTGATCATGGTAAATCGTGTTTCTGTAACACTCCGAAACCAAAGCCGTCAAGATAATTTTTCGAAACTGTTGTACCTCGATGATAATGTCCCTCTTTGTCCCCGATAGAAATGACCCTTTAATACTTAAATCCGGCTGTGGCTACGGAAAACTCTGTCCGATCTGAAAACAAAGAGGTTCCGATCAATCGTGAGATCATGGCGGCTACCACGATGAGCTCTCTTTTCGTCACCCTTTTCGCTTTGGCGGCCTCCAGTTTTCGAACCCGTGCGGCCCTGCAGGCGGAGATCCTCGCGCTTCGTCACCAACTTGCGGTTTTCCAAAAGAACGCGCCGCGTCGCGTGCGCTACCACCGCTGCGACCGACTCTTGTGGGTTGTGTTGTCGCGATTCTGGCCCGGTTGGCGGCGATGTCTGCAGATGGTTCAGCCCGACACGGTCCTCCGTTGGCACCCCAGAGCTTTCGCCTGGCATTGGACTAGGAAATCGCGCCGTGTGCCTACCGAATACTCCATCCAACAATTTTCGAACCCAATGTAACATTGCATTCCAATTGCCTGGTTAGCCGACCTCAGTTTCATCTTGTTGAATGTCGCTGATTTTAAAGGTATTCGCGCTGGATAGCATTTTCGATAGGGCGCAATCTCCTGCGCCGCGAGATGTGTCACCCTAGCAGAGCCCCCAAGAACAAAAGGAACGAAATGATGGGGCGTAGCACCTGATCCGAATCTCCTTTCGCTGATCTATCTTCCAAGGGGCGCGCCGGCTCTACTCATGCCCGCTCCTCGAAGATTGAGAATGAACGCGCCATTTTGTGTGAGCGCCAAAGTGAATGACTGTGATCTCGCTCAAGTATTTCACCCAGACTGTCTCAATGCGGACGGGACTGCGCATCACTACTCGCGTGAAGTTTTTCCGACGCCTCTCCTCATTACTCCGCTGCCCAACCGCAAAATCCTTCGGTACAACATTCTAAGTGCAGCTTGGAGGCCAGTGTCGCCCGTATGTTCCATCACTTCAGTGTCCCGCAGCGGGATCGCCCGTAGGCGGCGGGGCGTGATCCACAGCAGCGGGGGGGCCCAACAACTCCGTAAGGATCGGTTTCAGTGCATCTGCCCAGACTTGATACGCCTTCACGGTTGGATGGAGTTTGTCTTTCGAGTTCATCATCCCGTCGAGCACCCTTCCATCGCCATCGGCCAGTTTGTCGTTGATATTCAGATATCGAATCTTTTGGCCATCAGCGAACTCCGACAGACCGCGGTTGATCCCGTCGATGAGGGGAATGAACGCCATATTATTGTCGTTCCTCGGGAAGATCCCCATTACTACGATTGTCGCCCCAGGCGCCTTCTTTTGAATCACATGCAAAATCGCCTGAAAGCCTCGCGTAAAGTCGTCTGCTTTCGCGTGGGCTCCACTTGAGGTCGTTAGATCGGCAAGGTTGTTTGTGCCGGCGAGCAGAATGACGACTTTGGGATTGACTCCGTCCAACTCGCCGTTCTCTAAACGCCAGAGGATGTTCTGCGTTCGATCACCGCCCCATCCAAAGTCAGCCGCGTTCCAGCCGAAGAAATTCTGTTTCCAATTGGCGAGCAGATCTGGGTAGTCGACGGCACCCCACCTTCTTGTGATCGAGTCACCTTCGAAGTAGACGTCGATCCCGGGTTGCTTCGCCTTCGCGACCAACTGGGAATGAGCAACCAGAGAGTTTGCGTCCGTCCGAAAAACCGGCTGATCGGCCGGAAGTTCCCAGGGTGTCGGATGATGGTTGAAGAACTTGTCCGCCCAGGAAATGAAGTACTTCCAGTTCGGGGCATCGGTGTGGCCCGCCTCATGCTGCCGCCATGCGAGTTGGCCATCGAGAAGCCCCGTATTCACTGGCGGCATTTTCGCGTTGTGATAGTCCTCATTCACTCCCAGGTCCTTCGCACCCAATAGCCGGAAGACAGCACCTGCGGCCACGGTCGCCATGAAGCTGCCCTGATGGTCCAGCCACCTTGCGTCCCCCATTTCGGGAACCCCATAGCTGATGAACGTCAGTCGCGGCGCGCACAGCGCAATCAGTTCGTTCGAGTCCACCGGCAAGTTGCTGGCATTCTTGCTTCCGAACGGAGCCTGGGCCGCGCCGTACTTCAAAAAATTACCTGCCATCCAGTGATACCCGCCGGACCCCGTGAGATTCTCCACCTCTTCTCCGAAATTGCGTCTATGTGGTTTGACGCCACCTTCCCCGGAGGAGCCCACCAGCACGGCAGCAAAGCGAGTATCGAAGGCCATGGTCACGAGCGCGGCCTTTCCATAACGAGACACGCCTTCGATGCCAACGCACTTCGCATCAACGCTCTTGTCCGTCTGCAGATAGTCAAGACCGCGCGAGGCACCCCAGCCCCACGCCCGCAACGCACCCCAGTCCTCCGGCTTTCGAGCCTGACCCTTATTTGTAAGGCCAATGATCCCCTTCGTCAGACCTGAACCGTTGTCCGCTTGTATGCTACTGGTGTCGAGAAGCGCGTAACCCCACCCGCCGGCAACGAGTTGTTCCGTCGAGGGCGGATCACTCCCCATCATCTTCTTAAATTCCGGATGACTTGCGATGAACTGTCGGATGGCCGCGCTGGTGAACATCATCATCACGGGCACAGGGCCTTTCGCATCCCGGGGCGTGACCAGCGTCATCTCGACATCTACGCTAATCGACGGGTATGCGGAGTTGTCCACGTGTCCGACCAACTGCTTCTCAACGACAGGGAAAACACCGGCCTTCGAATCGGTTGTACTCTTCACGGCCCAGGTCACTGTAGGTGCATTGGGCGGGATGCGGCCGACGACCTCTCGCTCGAAGTCTTCGACAATCTCTGGGCGTCGCCGATTCCACCACTGTTCCGCTGACGTGACCTTTTGCCCGCTCTTCAACGTGAGCGCATCGGGTAGATCACCATATGGATTCGCCTTCGCCTCATCGTAGTTGGCGTGATTGGAGTCCTTTTCATTCCCGCTCGGCCCAGCACGGAGCGCTTTGATCCCCAGCTGATCCATCATGTTTTGATGGTCCTGTTCTGCCGTCCAATTCGTCAGCGGCGATTGCTGTTCCGTGGTCATCTGACAAACGAGGACGGCTAAAGCAGTGAACGCGGCAACTCTCGACAGTGCCTGCTTCGAGTGCGTGGCAAAAATCATGTTTGACGCTCGAACAGAGATGTTATCAGACCACGATCGGGGACGCTGATCCGTCGCTATAGCCGATCCGACGTATTCAACGAGCGAGACGCAATGAATTTTCTCACCACTTCGAGTTGGCGCCTGATTCGTGGCGCTCCGACAAATGGGGGCAACGATCGGAATGTGACTGACGCGCAAGTGGCCGGACGATGATAACTACCCGCTCCGAGCGAACTTACTATTGGCCGACACCCAGATGCGGCGCGCGAAGTTTTCCAGAACCCCGATCTGGAAAGTTGACCGGCAACGAACATCCTGGGTTCTATAGTCGAAAGTGACCAATCACTGGCTGCCCTGACACAAGCATCGAATTGCACCGAATGCACCGAAACAAGCGGTTGGAAGGCCAGAGGAACCTCTCGCCTAAGTGCTTCTAGTTGTTCGAGATCATAGACCGAATGCTCATGGCTCCTCACGACAGAGCATCTGCGCGCAGAGGGTCAATCCATCCAAAACAGGGTTCGTTCGGCGAATAATATAATCAATGAAGCTGGTGCGCCCGTAGCTCAGTTGGATAGAGCGTCCGCCTTCTAAGTGGACGCAAACTCAATCTAAGTCGTTGCTCCGGTTGCGCTTACGAGTCCCGAGCCATCCTTGACCTGCTCCAAAATTGCAAAGAAACCTATATGGACGTTCCGTACAGCGGTTTGCTGAATCTCTTGACTCGAAATCCATCGCCTCAATCGCATTGTAGCTTCGTATGCGAAGCATTTGACGTAAGTTCAGGTCGGGAACGCTAGCGAAACCGCCGGCGGTGCTTACTTGTTTCTAGCGCTTCGGGCCGCGCCTCAGAACACACTGTATAACGGCCGCCCCAGTCCATGGGACGATCTGGGGAGCGTTTCGCGGACTGGATCGCCGGACGAAGAACACTCGACGTTGTC